>CANNQU010000092.1 GCA_947507965.1 Bacteroidota bacterium | reverse complement strand
TCTAATAATCAGTGTTGTATTGTCATCCAGACGAAGGAAGGATCTCATTTTTAATGGAAATAACGTTAGCATCAAAATACGTCAATGGTAACTTGTTCATGGACCTAGGATCTGCGAAAAGAGGGCTTCAGAATAGGAATGACGAAACATCATTGATACGGTCCTTTCGGATCATTTTATTTTCGCCAGCACATCAAATACTGAAATACCCAGTTATCCGACGGTTTTGCTGTGATTTTAGGGCACCACTACCAAGAAAAAAACCGCTCCTAATTACTGGAAGCGAGTATCATCGCCTTTAAATCCCCCTCTATCGTCGTCATTACCGATTCAACCACCTTTCCTATTTCCCTTCCATCTTTATACACAATAATGGTTGGAACCTTCATAATGAGATTCTTCTCTGTTTCTCCTTTTAACGACTTTTTGTTTCTATCAACACCATACATCGTAACGGCATTTTCAGGAAATTGTGCTTCATCGAGCACACGGTAAAATTTCGGCAATAGACTTTGGGAGTCATCGCACCAGGTACCACCAAAAACCAAAAAAGTCACCCTTTTGTTGTATGCCTTTAAATATAAAATATCGGTACTGGAAGCGCTATTATAGCTATCGTAATTTGCTTTAAACCAAGGAAATTGGTCATTACTAATTTGCTTTCGAGCGATTTTTCCGACTAAAATTTTTTCATTCCTGTCGGTGGTCATCCATTTATAGGATTTGCTACAGCTCACGCTGAGCATGGAGCAGATAACAATCACGATGATGGTATTAGATTTCATTTTCGGTACGTAATTTAAAATACAAAAATACGAATTCTTTGGTACTAATAGTAAACAGAACCAGGCTATATAAAACATGATGATGAAAACAAGAAAAAGCAATCCTACCTTTCCAACACCGAATGGTTAGCATCGAACCCTTTGCGAAATACACTATACGTCGCTAGCGCTGCGCATCAACCACGGCCAACGTCACCATATTTACAATATCTCGAATTTTACTTCCCAGTTGTAAAATATGCACCGATTTTTTCATCCCAATAAGTACCGGTCCTATCACCTCTCCATCGCCTAATTCTTGCATTAAATTATAGGCAATATTTCCAGCTGAAAGTTTTGGAAAGATGAGAATATTTGCTGCCCCATCGACCAAGGCACTGAAAGGATAATTTTCTTTAAGGAGTTCCTGATTGAGGGCAAACTTCGCCTGCATCTCACCATCAATAACCAAATCGGGGTCTTGCTCTTTAATCAAGCGCAAAGCCTCCCTCATCTTAACCGGGGTATCGCCTTCGGCGCTACCAAAATTGCTATAGCTAAGTAAGGCTACACGAGGTACAATATTAAACTTACGAACTTCGAGGCATGCCAGCTTACATATCGCGGCCAAATCAATAGCAGTAGGATTATGATTTACCGTGGTATCAGCCAAAAAAATAGGTCCTCGTTTGGTGAGCATCACATACATTCCAGCAACAATATGCGTGTCGTCGCGCTTGCCAATGACTTGCAAAGCGGGCCTTATGGTACTTGGATAATTGCGCGTCAGACCCGAAATCAAGGCATCGGCTCTACCGGTTTCCACCATCATACACCCATAAAAATTTCGTTGCGTCATCGACTTTCGAGCCTCGTGCATCGTGGTGCCTTTACGTTGTCGTTTGGTATAAAATCGTGTCGCAAACTCTTCCAGCAGAACTTCGTCTTCATTATAGGGGTCGATAATTGGACAGTCGTGCAAATCGATATTATGTTCGTTCATAATTTCCTCAACACGCTTGCGTGTGCCTAACAAGATCGGAAGCGCAATACCTTCGTCTTTTACAATCTGTGCTGCCCTTAATATATTATAGTTCTCGGCCTCAGCAAACACAACCCGTTTCGGATTCTTCTTGGCTTTTTCGGTGATGAAACGTATGAATTTATTATCTTTTCCAATTCGCTTTTGCAATTCAATTTTATAATCCTCCCAGTTAAGAATTGGCTTTTTGGCAACCCCACTTTCCATCGCTGCTTTTGCAACGGCAACCGAAACCGTGGTGAGCAATCGAGGATCTATTGGCTTCGGAATAATATATTGCCGTCCAAACTCCATCGACATTTGATCATACGCCGCTTTCACATTCTCCGGAACCGGCTCATGGGCTAACTGCGCCAATGCCTTAATAGCAGCCAGCTTCATCGCTTCATTAATGGTGGTGGCTCGTACATCCAATGCCCCTCTAAATATATAAGGAAATCCCAAAACGTTATTTACTTGGTTAGGATAGTCGCTTCTGCCTGTGGCTACAATTACGTCGGGGCGCGCTTCGATAGCCAAATTATATTCAATTTCCGGGTCAGGATTTGCCATCGCAAACACAATAGGATTGACGGCCATACTACGTACCATATCCTGAGTAACGACATCGGCTTTACTTAATCCAATAAAAACATCAGCACCTCGCATCGCTTCTTCTAAAGTGTGAATCTTTCTGCCGGTAGCAAACATTTTTTTTCTGCTATCTAACGCGTTGTCGTCTTTGTTAAGCACACCTTTACTATCGAGCATAATAATATTCTCGACTTTTACGCCCAGTGCCATAAATATTTTAGTACACGAAATCGCTGCAGCTCCTGCGCCATTAACGACCAGTACAATCTCTTCAATATTTTTCCCTACAATCTCTAATGCATTAATAAGGCCCGCTCCACTTACGATAGCGGTGCCGTGCTGATCATCATGCATGATGGGAATATTCAGTTCCGTCTTCAATCTTTCTTCGATTTCAAAACACTCCGGGGCTTTTATATCTTCTAGATTAACGCCTCCAAAAGTAGGTTCTAAAATTTTCACCGTTCGCACAAATTCATCGATATTGGTGGTGTTTAGCTCAATGTCGAAGACATCAATATCTGCAAATATTTTAAATAGTAAACCCTTGCCTTCCATCACGGGCTTGCTGGCTTCCGGGCCTATGTTTCCCAATCCAAGCACCGCAGTGCCATTGCTAATAACAGCAACCAGGTTACCTTTGGCCGTATATTTATAAACGTCTTCTACATTTTTTGCGATCTCCAAACAGGGAGCTGCCACGCCTGGGCTATAGGCTAAACTAAGGTCACGTTTGGTTTGTGTGGGTTTGGTAGGTACTACCTCGATTTTACCAGGACGATTCTTGCTGTGATAATCGAGCGCATCTTTGGTTAATTTTTCGTTACTCATATCGTACGCGTTTCTAAGTTAATTCTTAAATGAAACGGGACGCAAATATATCAGTAATTTCAGGAATGTGAAAATCCGGTATAAATGGGGTGCATTGGGCTAGGTTTTTGTAGGTTAAAGCCAGAAACCATTCCACCTAACCTGTAAAGAAAAAGACCCGTTATTCTATCGTTATATTGTACTGATCCAAAAGCCCTGCGATATTATTCGTCGAAAATTTTGCTTTTTTGATGCGATTCGTTTCCGGATTAATAGAGAAATTGAAGGCCGATTTCAGGTCTGCATTTTCGAGGATAGTGCCTTGAAAATTAGCTCGGTCTAAATCGCAATTCATGAAAATGGCATTCGTCAAATCCGATTGTGCAAACTCCACCTCATTAAGTTTCGTGTTAGCAAACAAGATGTTCTTTAATTTCAATTTAAAGAAAGAAGAAAAGTTAAGCATACAATTTTCAAATTGAAAGGAGATGGAAAAAGTGTCGCAATGATCAAAGCGCAAACCCAACATCTTACATTCTTTGAACTTCACTTTCCTAAAAATCGTCTCCCTTAAATTTGCCATACTTAAATCGCAATGTTCAAATTCACAAGAAGTAAATATAATTTCAGCAAGGTCGGCATTTAAAAAAACACATTCCGAGAAAATACAATTCATATATTCTCCTTTTGGAAGAGGGATATCGGAATAATTTTCGGACATAAAGGTTTTCCCTTTGTTGTATTCGTTATTCATTTATTGTTTTTTTTACCTTTTTATAGAATACGCTTTACGAAAAAACACCCAAAATAATAAATCCCATTCATACGGTGATATCGACATTCCACTAGCCTGCTTACATTTAGCCGGTGGTACCACCGATACGTTTATTTATGCTCATGGCTTTGGCACTTTTTCATTTTCAAAAAAGCCTTTTACCTCATAGAACATCCCAATCGCTTAACGTAATATTCCATTTCAATGGATCCATCGAAGTCTTTACTTTAGATTTCAATGATCTACCCAGCAAATTTAGTGGTCGGGGATTCCATCGTTGAGGAATTTTAATGAATCCCGCCTTCTTAAAAACAAATTCATTCGTACGGATCGTCGAAGAATACAGAAGGCCAATAGATTCATTAAAAAAGACGCTATCATTATTTCTAATTTGAACGATCATCTGAACAAAAGCCGCCTCCTGTGCCTCACGAATCGCAAAGTCCATTATTACCGCAGCTTTTACACCTAACAAATCCTCTATTGAAATAATGGCGACCGCATTTAATTCAGTGCCTTCATACGCGCAGAAGAAATAATATTTCCCTTGCGGCTTATCCACATAGCGCCATTTTAAATAATTCTCATCTCGAATTAGCGTATTGGCAAATCGTTTATTAAAATCAAGAAAAACATCGATCATCTGCTCCGTTAAGACTTCGCTTTGCGTAACCCTGATGCGATGATCTACTTTAGGGATAAACAAAGAAAACAACCGGTTTAAAAGTTGGCCCATTCGTTTTTCTAATCCGAAAAACTTAAACTTTGAGGCCAATATGAGGTCGAATTGTATAGGAATAACAAACGACATCAAAACATCAATTGAATCGTAGCCGTTATACTTAATAAAGGTGTGAATACTTTTCTCATTCGGAAAGGTGTAGCTAAATTGGATATCGCTATGAAGTAAATCATTGGTTGCATAAACAGCCAACTTGCTAAAAACCCCTTTACCTCTAGCCACTTCGCTCATCCCAACATCTTGCACCATGGCTATTTTAACCAATTCACCATCCAATACACCACGATAAACAGCACAGTGATAATATCCAAGAATTTCCTGTCCTTGTTTACAGATGTATATTCGCGGCTCAGCATGAGGCATTCGGAAATATTTCCAAAGCCACTTATCCATCGTATAGGTATGGGCATGCATAGAATTACCATCGATTAAAACTTTTGCAATGCAACGAACCAACGATTCGAAATCGCTTTCGTTAGCCTTGCAGAACGTTAATGCTGATGTTGGATATTCCATTTTGTTTTTGATAATTATTAACCACCTTACTAACCGTATCAAATTTAAAGTTTGATACTAGCTTTTCGGTATTGGGCAAGGTGCTAGATAGCCTTGTGTAATGCGTAATATAAGCCTTCTTCTCCATCGGAACTTTCGGATGGGCGGGGTCGTATTCCCAGGGGTGTATATAGAACATGCTGTGTCGCCCATTTTTACCACGATTTTCAAGTGCTCTTTTTGTGAAAACATAAGGAAATAATCGAAAGTAGGCTCCGCCAACAGCCCACCTTTTAGAGAAAAAGTTAAAGGAAGAAACCGGGAACTCTATAATATTGGGCTCGGTGATATTAAAAATTTCATCCGGGCAATTTTTAATCCCATAACGCCATGTTTTAATCGGTGAAATGGAGCAATCGATGGTATGACCTTCCTCTGCTAATATCTCTAACGCCCACAAACTTTTTTCTGTAATAGAGAAAAAAGGAGCACGATAGGCTACCAAAAGTTTACCGCTGAGATCCTCTATTGTTTTTTTAGTGGTTTTTATTTCTTCTCTAAATTGAGCAGGGGTAAGATGATATACCTTTTCATGAGAATACCCATGAGAAGCCAACTCGTGACCGGCAGAAGAAAGTGCCTTGATCAATTGAGGATATTTTTCGGCAACCCAACCCAAAACAAAAAAGGTAGCCTTCACCTGATACCTTTCCAATAATTCAAAAATCTTATAAAACCCGATCTCTATCCGCCGCTCCTGACGACCCCATTCACTAGCAGGCAACTCAATGCCATGATACCAATCCTCCAGATCAACGGTGAAGGCATTCAAATTTGCTTCAGATTCTTTCATCTTTAAAAATTAAAACGATGGGGATATAATTCCCTACAAGATTACACAATTTCTTCAAAATTTGCACATCTATCCTTCTTTCATGGCCATGTTATACCACGGCCTTCTTTGCTATAAGGGGTTACATTCTAGGCCTATTAGCAATAAATAACAAGGATGCGATGCCGTATTTTTTCAATAATCACCCTAAATCGGTATCATTGCATACACTAAATATTTCTTCATTATTAAACACCATCTTCTATTCATAGCTGTTTTTGCATTTTTAGGTTTTACCGCAAATGGAAACAATATCCTTGTTTCCAATGTTTCCATATCAGGTCAAAATGCGACACTTAATTATACCTTGGTGAACTTCGACCTCAGTTGGGATAATTCCTGGCGAACATCTACTTACGAAAGCAATTGGGATGCAGCCTGGGTATTTGCAAAGTGGCGATTAAAAAACACGTTAATCTGGAATCATGCCTCACTTAACCTCACCGGCCATACGGCACCAACCAATGCAATCATTGAAACGCCCGGCGATGGTAAGGGTGTGTTCATTTATAAAAGCACCGACACCATTTCATCAAATACCTTTACTTCAGCCAAGCTACGCTGGGAGTATGGCGTTGATGGATTACAGGATAATGACAGTGTAGAGATTTGCGTTTTTGCCATCGAGATGGTGTTTATCCCACAAGGGGCCTTTTATTTAGGTGATGGCCAGATAGCGGGTAAAATTGAAGGTAACTTTACCACGGAAAACACCACTGACCCATTTTATCTAACATCGGAAGCGGCCATTACCCTAGGCGATGGAAGTGCCGGCAGCATGGGCGATAATGGAGGGAATGGCATGGACTTCGATGATGACTTTGCCGGGGGAGCTGCTAAAATTTTACCCGCAGCATTTCCAAAAGGGTATAATGCATTTTATATTATGAAATATGAAATTTCACAGGAACAATATGTGGAATTCCTTAATAAATTAACCTATACCCAGCAAGCAGCACGAACCGCTGTAGCCCCATCTTCAGCAACAGGAACAGGAGCTTTGAGCAATACCTTCAGAAATGGTATTGATCTAAATACCCCCGGAACAAATCCTAACATACCCGCTGTTTATTCCTGTAACTATAATGGAAATGCCATATACAATCAAGCGGGAGATGGGCAAAATATCGCATGTAATTTTATGAGTTGGGCCGACCTCGCCGCCTACCTCGACTGGAGTGGCTTACGCCCTTTTACAGAGCTCGAATATGAAAAGGCTTGCAGAGGCAGTGGAATAACCCCTTTTATTGAAGAATATGCCTGGGGTGACACCACCTTGAAAGGAGCAAAATCAATACTTTATGCCGGGTTTAATAATGAAACAGACACCATAACAGGTGCGAATGCAGCGTATCGTGATACGTCAGGTGTGCAAGGCCCTATGCGTGTAGGATGCTTTGCTAAGACATCCACCGATCGCACCTACTCTGGAGGCGCATATTATGGAGCGATGGATATGAGTGGCAATTTATGGGAGAGAATAATCACTGTTGGCAATTCGAGTGGTAGGCTTTATACCGGCATACATGGGGATGGAAGCCTTGATGCTTCGGGTAGCGCCGATGTTACCAACTGGCCGGCATCCAACGCTTTAGGTGTCGGCTCTCGGGGAGGAGGATGGGAGTCGGACGCTGTTTCACTGCGGATATCGAGTCGCTATTATTCGATGACTACGGTGGCTACTCGTGGCAAATATTATGGTGGACGTGGCGTACGTATAGCACCCTAGCCGAAAGAAAATATTTTATAATACGATTGAAAACTTAATTCGCAACAAAGAAAAAATGTACCTCTATATTTTACAACGGTTTAAAGCTACTTTCAAAAAACGTTTAATAAAAACTTTGGTGACTTACCTTGCCATGTTTAGTTCGATAGCCCTCGGTGCGCAAAACAATCTCATTTTTCATGGTGGTGTTAGTGATGGCTTTGCCATGAGTTGTGTGGGTTCGGCAATTGAAGTGGCGATGCCGGTGGAGTTGATTTTATTCAGTGCATCATGTAATCATTCAACGGCAACGATACACTGGCGTACGGCTAGTGAGCATAATAGTGCCTACTTCACCCTGGAACGAAGCACCACTGGAGCAAAATGGGAAATGGTTACCCGAATTAATGCCATAGGAAACAGCACCCATCTAACGTGTTATTCCTTCACCGATAAAAACAACCTTTCGCGACGCGTCTACTATCGATTGCGACAAACAGATATCAATGAAGATTTTCTGTATTCCAATATGGTAGTACTAGAAAACTGCAAAGAAAAAGCATCCAATTTCAGGGTTTATCCTAACCCAACCACCGGCCGGCTGAATTTAGTTTTCAAGGGAGATATCAACCGAGTACAACGGGTTGAAATAGCGAACATTTTAGGAGAGGTCGTATTTGTTTCAGACCATATGAGTGCTTCGTTGGATTTAACAAAATTGAAGAGTGGAATTTATTTTATCCGACTAAATCTTTTCGATCATTCACTGACACAAAAGATAGTAATCGAGAGCAAGGATTAGTACTCTTAAAATTTTCTGTAGGTCTGAACGGACCGCGTCCGCCGAAGCCAGGCTAACCTTCAGCGCGATCAAGTTTCGAATTCTTGCGAAGTCAGCCTACTTTTTTTGTTGATGAAGGGGCCAGGCAGTTTAAAACCTGCACTTGTATAGCAATTTTAATAAAAAAATACCTATCTATCTTTAACTATCTTTGTGCAGAAGAAATGAGGGTTTTTTCATGGACTGGCGTTAACGCCAATACTAAAAACTAACCCGGTGATGAACAATAATTCGCACTAAACCTGAATATTAGACCATGAGTCAAAAAATCCTTTTCACAAAAAAATGGAATTCTTTTGCCATTCTGATTATTGGAATTATTGCTACCATTGCAGTTGCTTTTTACACAAAAAAAAATTCAGAAGCAATAGCAAAACATGAATTTGCTTTGGTATGTAATCAATAGCGTCCTAAACGTTTAAAAAAAGGAAAGGGAAGTCTTTTCCTCAGAGTTACCTTTGAGGTTCTTCAAAAGCCCCCCTTCCTATGGCAAATCTAACATTGTTTTCTCAAATAATTTCTAAATTAGATCGATCTAGATTTAAT
>CANNQU010000091.1 GCA_947507965.1 Bacteroidota bacterium | reverse complement strand
TTATCATAATACCGCCAGTTGGTAACCGGGGCAACGGCAATGGCCGCCTTGAAAACATCGGCTCCTTTGGTAATACAGGTGCTGCTCATAAACCCCCCGTAGCTCCAGCCCCAAATTCCTATACGCGAAGCATCCACATAACGCCATCTTGAAATTGTTATTGCAGCCGCAATTTGATCGTCACTTTCCAATTTCCCTAACTGCAAATACGTTTTCTTTCTAAACTCCTCTCCTCGAAAACCAGTGCCGGTATTGTCGACAGAAATAATAATATACCCTTTTTCGGCAAGTAGCTGATACCATAGGTAGTTTGCTCCCATCCATCCGTTGGTTACCGTCTGAGAATTGGGTCCGCCATAAACATACATTAATACGGGATATTTTTTATTGGTATCCAATGAGGTTGGTTTAATAACCCATGCATTGAGTCCGTTTATTAATTCGAACGTCACCGTAGCAATATCATATTCGGCTAGCTTATCTTTTAATGCCATATTGTCTTCCAATATTTTTATTAAACTACCGTTTATATCGAATAAACTGTATTTTGAGGGTGTATTCGCCGTGCTGAAATTATCGGTAAATAAGGTGTAATTTGAGTTCAATGCTACTCGGTGCATTCCACTTCCTTTGGTGAGTTGCTTTCTCTTAAGTCCATCGAAAGAAACACTATAAAACTGACGCTCAGCAGCTGTTTCAACCGATGCCGTATAATATACTAACTGGTTTACTTCATCTACTCCCTTGATGTCTTCAATATCATAATCATTTCCGGGGGTAAGGCATATTTCAGTACCCTTTTCCAAGTTACGTATATAAATTTGATTCCAACCCGCCTTCTCACTGCTATAAACCATCTCTTGAGTAGATTTCAAAAAAGTTAAATTGTCATTAATCGGTATATACGAATTGTTCTTTTCTCGGTATTTTAATTCCTTATTGCCTGTTTGTATATTGGAGAAATACAATTTTAAATCATCCTGATGGCGATTTAAATTATAGATGCAGAGTATTTTAGCATCAGCGCTGAATTTTATACGAGGCACATATTCCATTTCATTTTTCGTGGCCAACAAATTAATGGTATGACCGGTTAGCACCTCATAACTCCAGATGCTTACAAATGAATTTTCTTCTCCGGCCTTTGGATATTTATAGCTATACGTTTCCGGATAGAGTTTGCCATAGTTAACAAAACTGTATTCGGGAACATTGGTTTCATCAAACTTATAATAGACTAAATATTCACCTGTTTTGTTCCACTCAAATGCCCGTGTAAAACCAAACTCTTCTTCATAAACCCAATCGCAATTACCGTTGATAATACTATTTTTCAACCCATCTTTTGTTACTGCTGTTTCAGTAGAATTAATTAAATCGTACACATATAAATTATTATCTGCCTTAACGTATGCAACCTTTGTTGCCTGAGGGTTAAAAGTGGCATGTACTACTTTTTCCGAGCTCAGCTTCCATACCTTTTTCGACTTTAAATCATAAACATAGACCAATGCAATCGCACTTCGACGATATATACTCTCCATATCGGTTTTTAAAATAATTTTAGATTCATCGGAACTAAATTCGAAATTATCCAATGGTAGCTTATCATTTTCCCAAACGATATCTCCATCTTTAATTAGGGTGGTAATGACTTGGCCCGTTTTTACAGCCTTTTTCAATAGGTCATTGTCCTTCACTTCGGTATAATGCATTCCATCTTTCATGAAATTAAAACCAGAAAACCCTTTCGAAGAAAAAGTACCATTCAACCAAATATCTTCGAGGGTAATTGATTTTTTTGTTTGAGCAAAACCAATAGAACCAATAAATAAAAAGAAACAGAATAGATTACGCATAGATAATTGGGTTGAGTAAGTAAAAATACAAAGATGCTAATAATCGACTACTAATTGTTAATTATCAATTGTTAATTGTTCATTCATATAAACATTATCTTTGCATACTAATTTCAGAAATCATGTTTTTAATTATTCTTGGAGTCCTTATAATTCTCATTTCACATTACGTATTGAAAAATAATGAGATAACTTTTCGCTATACCTCATTAGGTTATTTGTTGGGTAGCGTTGTTGTTTTAACGGGGCTCTCCTTTGCCTCGGTGAAACAAGTAGAAGCCGGGCAAATAGGAGTCAAGATACTATTTGGAAAAGTACAAGAAGATGTGCTTTATAGCGGGTTGCATTTTGTGAATCCATTGGTTGAAGTAAAAGTACTCGAAGCCAAAACCCAGAATTACACGATGAGTGCCGTGCATGACGAAGGCGATCAACAAGGCGATGATGCCATAAGAGTGCTTACTAAAGATGGATTGGAGGTGATTATTGACCTCACCGTATTGTACCGAATAATACCCGCAGAAGCTCCGCGTTTATTACGAGAAACGGGTTCCGATTATAAAGATAAAATCATCCGGCCGATTGCACGTACTAAAATACGTGATAATGCCGTTTATTATGATGCCGTTGAATTATATTCCACCAAGAGAGATACCTTTCAGATGCGAATCTTCAACACCTTGGAAGAAGATTTTAATAAGCGGGGGCTTATTCTAGAGCAAATGCTCGTTCGTAATATTGACTTACCGGCATCGGTAAAAAAAACCATCGAGTCGAAAATCAATGCAGAGCAAGATGCGCAGAAAATGCAGTTTGTGCTGCAAAAAGAAAAGCAGGAAGCCGAGCGTAAGCGTGTAGAGGCTCAAGGTATTGCCGATTATCAGCGTATCGTTAGCTTGGAGTTAAATGATAAAATGTTGCAATACGAAACCATCAAAGCCAATAAAGAGATAGCCATATCGCCCAATACCAAGGTAATTATCATGGGTGGTAAGAATACTCCGGTAATTATTGATGGAAAATAGGTTGATGATTTACGACTAACGACACTTTTTTTGTACATGCAAAAGATCAAATTTAAACATCATAGAATAAATATTCAGTATGTCGTAGTGCTTTTCTTTGCCTTACTTTTTACCTCATTGGCATTGGCACCCCAAAAAGAGCAGGCAAAGGTAGATGACAGCCTGGTAACATTCACCTCAAAGGCACCCTTAGAAACGATTTTTGCCACGTCGAAAAACTTGAATGGCATACTGGATACCACCAAACGAGACTTTTTATTTAGAATTAATATGGGTACCTTTAGTGGTTTTAAAAGCCCACTGCAAAAAGAACATTTCGAAGAAAACTATTTAGAAATTGATAAATATCGATTCGCCAGCTTTACCGGTAAAATCATCGAAGAAACTTCCTTCAAAGCCGATGGGGATTATGAAGTACGTGGGAAAGGGTTATTTAACCTACACGGAGTGTCACAAGAGAAAATCATAAAATGTATGGTAAATGTGAAAAACGGAGTTTATACGGTGACCTCTACATTCAACTTGAAACTTAATGATTATAAGATATTGATACCACATTTGGTGCAACAAAAAATTGCAGAAGAAATCAATGTTTCTATATCCGTCAAAATAAAATAATATGAGGTATTATTTTTCTTTTCTATTCGTATTTTTTTTTCTCTCCAATGGGTATTCTCAGTTACCTCTGTTTAAAGAAATAAAACTATCCTATGAAGGACGGGTACTTAATATTCAGGATGCTCTAGTTGACAAAAACGGAATCATCTGGTTGTGCACCGAGGATGGCCTATATCTCTCCGATGGCGTTAATGTGAGTGTGCCAGAGGGCATCAATTCGGGACCATTTACGGTTACCGCCATTGTTGAAACAAGCGGCAACAAAATTATTGTTGGTACCGATAAAGGAGCAATACTTCAATTTAAAAACTATGCTTTATCGGGAAACAGTTTCAATGGTCAGCTAACCGAATTCCCTATCTCTTCGATAAAAGAAGATGCCCAAGAAAGGCTATTTATTGGAACCAAAGGCAAAGGTATATTTGTTTTAGAGAACAATAAGATAGTGAACTTTTCGAGTGTAAACGGATTAAACGATGACTTTATTTATACCATTGAAATAACCCATAACGACACGCTATTAATAGGGTCCGACCGTGGCATTAATTTCTGTAAATTATCAAATGGTAAATTAACCATTTTAAGTGAATTAACCGATAAGAATGGCCTGAAAGACAATATGGTTACCCAATTGAAGATGTCAAAAAGTGGGATGTTATGTATCGGTTCTCAAGACTTTGGCTTCCAAATTTATAATGTAAACACCCATCAATTTCTAGTAAATGATGCGATGCATGGGGTGGGGTCAATTTCCTGTATTGAAAACATGGAAAATGAGCAATGGGTTGGACTCGAAGATGGACAAATTATGGATGTGGAATATTCTCCAACATTTCTAGTACGCCCACTTACCGATAAAGGGAATAGGTTATTTCAAAGAGTACAAAAAATAGTTTCATGGGATTTAAATACCTCATTGGTTATCGCCAATAAAAGAGTGTATATTACTTCAGGCGAATGGAACGAAAAGATAGAATCACCCGATAGGAATTCAGAATTAAAATGTTTAACGTATTTTAAACAGGAATTATACGCCGTATATGAAAGCGGCATTTTCACCAAGAAACAACACCAAAGTTGGCAAAAAAGAGTGCCTATATTTAGCTCGATTAATTACAAGGCAATAAGTAGTATTTGTGTCGATAATAATGGCGTTATTTGGCTTGGAAGTTTAAATGACGGGTTAATATTTATAGCCTCTAACGGTTTTGCAAGTACAATAATGCTCGACAATATAAACTTCGACATGAGCATTTTTACCTTAACCATCATCGAAGACAAATTGCTTGTAGGCACCATGAATGGCATCTTTATGGTGAACTGGAAAACAAAAACAATGAGTATAAATAACGATTCGTTGAGCAATGCAATTCAAGCCACAAGAGGAAAATACATTTATACCATCATTGGCAACAGCCTTAAAAAACTTCATTTTGGAACTGATAGTTATGGCTACGGCATCATTGAAAATGGGAATATAAACTTCTTCACCAATTTCAGTTCATCGAATCAAAAGTCGGTTCTAAGTATGACGGCAACGAGCGATTACCAAAATATTTGGTTCAGCACGCTCGACATCGGATTATTTAAAATGCAACAAAATGATTTTTTCAATAAAGATAAAAAATACACCTTTAATAAATATCGAATTTTGGGTATAGGCTCTGATAATAATGACAATTTGTTTTTGGTGCATGAAAATCAAATTTCGATCGTAAATCCACTTCGAAATCAACAGTACTCTTTGCCCTATGACAACCATGACATCAATTTAAACAATAATATGATTTCACAAACCAATGAATTTATTTTTATTGGCACCAAAGATGGGATCATTTCAATACAACCCAAACGATTTAAATATCCCGAAAATATTCCGGTCACCGTTTTGAATACCTTATTATTTTTGAAAAAACTCGATTCAAGCCACTCCATGTCATTTAATCATAATGAACATGACATTTCCTTCAAATGTTATTTCCCTTGGTTCCAAAATCCAGAGCAAGTTCGATATGAATATTACTTAGAAGGCTTTTCTTCGGATACCTTTGAGTCGAACGAAAACTTAATTTCATTTCCTAATTTAAGACCCGGTAAATATATTTTTAAGGTGCGAGGGAAGGTGGAGGGATTTTTATTAAATACACCATGGACACTAATGCCATTTGAGATAAGAAAAGCTTGGTATAATTCGTTTTGGTTTTATGCTTTAGCGTCATTGATTATTTTGTTCTTATTTTATCTGTTCGTCAGGTTACGACTCCAACAGCTACGACGTGTTTCGGAAATCAAGACCAATCACCTGAGGCAGGAAATTAGAGTCTTAAATAGCCAGGTGAATCCTCATTTTTTATTTAATAGTTTCAGTAGTTTAATTGGTTTAATTGAAACCGATTCGAAGAAAGCAGTAGAATACACAGAGAATTTATCGGATTTTTATAGAAACATTGTCAAATATAAAGAGGCTGAGAATATTCCAATTGCATCCGAACTAAGCATTACCGAAACCTATATAATGCTGCAAAATATACGTTTTAATGGTGCTATACATTTCGAAGTATCGGAGGAAATCAGAAATTTGAATAAAAACATTCCTCCGATGACGTTCCAAATATTAT
This sequence comes from Bacteroidota bacterium, assembly GCA_947507965.1. Lineage (GTDB taxonomy): Bacteria > Bacteroidota > Bacteroidia > UKL13-3 > UKL13-3 > CAINMV01. The sequence continues at coordinate 3,181 of CANNQU010000091.1, read as the reverse complement.
CAGAAAATGCCATTAAACACAATAAATTAAACAACAAAGAACCGCTATCGATAAAAATTGAAAATAAGAACGGCGTCATCTATTTCAGTAACAATATAAATCTGAAAATAACACGAGAGAACTCAACCAATTCGGGGTTAAGCTTTGTAAAAGACCGAGTGTTTATTACAACAGGTAAGCTCATCGAAATTGAACAAAACGACTCTTTCTTTATTGTTAAAATTCCTATTAACTGATATACGAGTAACGATTGGGTAACAAATATTATCTTTGCAATGAAATATGAAATATCGCGTTTTAATACTTGAAGATGAAATCCACTCTGCTACCCGATTGAAACAAATGGTAGAAGAAAATGACGATTCATTTGAAGTGGTAGCCATACTAACCGGTATTGAAGAAAGTAAAAACTGGTTATCCAAAAACCCTTTACCTGATTTAGGATTGTTCGACATTCAACTTTCGGATGGTGTTTGTTTCGATTTAATACACCAAACCAACTTAAAGATTCCAATTATTTTTATTACGGCCTACGATGATCGAGCCATCGAAGCTTTTGAGTTGCAAGCAACGGATTATTTATTGAAACCGGTGAATGCTGAAAAGCTAATCCAGGCTTTAAATAAATTTAAAACCCAAAAAACGATTCTCGACGAAAGTAAATTATATCATCTGATGGTTCAAAACCAAAGGTCGGGAAGCACTTATCCGGAGCGATTAAAGACACAGATTGGAAACACCTTAAAGGTTTTTAATGTCTCTGACATCGCTTATTTTTATGTACAGGATAGGAGTATGTATGCCGTTTTGCATTTAGGTGAGCGAAACCTACTATCGTACTCATTAGACGATTTGGAAAGCATGCTGAATCCAAAAGATTTTTTTAGGATCAATCGACAGTTTTTGATTTCGTTAAAGTCAATCTCAAAAATGACGGTATATAGTAAGTCACGAATAAAATTGAACTTAATACCAGACCCTAAATTAGAAACCATTACCAGTGTGGAGCGGTCTTCCGAATTCAAAAACTGGTTGGGTCAATAAAATTGAAACACTGAAAATTCCCTTTCACCTCCAATTTATGCTTGTTTAACACTTATTTATCAATTCGGAGTTATCCATGAGCGATATTTGCACTACTTAATTATGAAATCAAGTTACTTTTGCAGAATTAATTTTTACCGTTCGATTTATAATGGAAAAATCTAACTTTCAAGGCGTTAGCAAAAAAGACTTTTTTATCGTTAATGATGAAAATAATAGTACCTTTGCCAGGCAATTCTACCCACGGTTTCATCAGAAAGCGGCCTTTCATTTAAGGCACTATACTATACAAGAAAATGCGACAAACTATTACTCACTATCTATTTTATAGCATGTTTAAAAAAACTGGCCTTATCTTCTTTTGCTTCGCACTCGCTTCAACCGGTTGGTCGCAAAGTGATAGCACCCTCCTATCCATGCTCGACGAGGAACCTGGAAAAGTAGAATATGAACAGGCTACCTTTAAAGCGACACGAATTATTAATTCACAATCGATTGAAAATGTATATAAAGGGGTTTTAGATTTCAGAATTGCACATCGCTTTGGATCGGTAAATGGTGGAGGCTATACTCTTTTTGGACTTGATCAGGCCTCCATGAAAATAAATCTGGACTATGGCATAACTAAAAGAATTGCTATTGGATTCGGAAGAAGTAATGTTGAAAAAACCTATGACGTCTTCCTTAAGATGAAAATCTTACGTCAAACCACCACACACAGGATGCCGATTAGTCTTTCCATCGTTAGTGGAACGAGTATGAACACCTTAAAATGGACTGATCCGTCAAGAAACAATTATCTTACCTCCAGATTAAGTTATTTCCATCAAATACTCATTGCACGGAAGTTCAATAAAAGCTTTAGTTTGCAGATAATGCCAACCTTAGTGCATTATAATTTAATTGCAAACAACAAATTAGAAACAAACGATCATTATTTTTTAGGCGTTGGATTTCGCCAAAAAATAAGCAAAAGGGTATCCATCAATTTCGAATACACCTATTCGTTTAATCAGCCCAAAAATCAAACCTTATACAACTCGCTATCGGTAGGCTTCGATTTAGAAACCGGCGGCCACGTATTTCAATTGCATTTTACCAATAGCAGTAAAATGCACGAACGTGGTTTTTTGGCTGAAACATCGGAGTCGTGGCTTAAAGGAGGAATTCATTTTGGATTTAATATCAGTAGAGTATTTACTATAAAATCATACAATTAAATATCATGAAATTGTTAAGCAATCTTAAAGTATTATTTGCAGCCGTAATTATCTGGTTATTTATAATTGCAAATAGTTGCAAGCACGTACCCGATTCGTTACCGAGCGATTATATTATTATTAACGACAGCACCAATAATGGGATTCCGTGTAGTAAAGATACCGTCTATTTCAACAAAGATATTGCACCACTATTATCAACCTATTGTGCGATGAGTGGATGTCATGATGCCGCCACTCATAAAGAAGGGGTGGATCTTTCGGTGTATTCGAAGGTCATGTCAACAGGGGGTGTAAACCCTGGAAGTCCTACTTCAAGTAAGCTATACACGGTAACACTAAAATCGGATCCAAATGACCGTATGCCTCCGGCACCTTCTTCTGCATTAACATCGGAGCAAATAGCCATGCTCAATAAATGGATTAGCCAAGGTGCGAGAAACAACTATTGTTACGACTGCGACTCCACCGCCTTTAAATTTACAGCCAATATTCTCCCTATTATCAATAATAACTGTACCGGATGTCATAACTCCACAAATCCTTCGGGAGGTATTACGCTTACCAACTATACCGATATCAATGCCATGGTAGTGGCCAACAAATTACAAAATACCACGGCCTGGACGGGTGTGAAAAACATGCCCCCATCAAAAAAATTACCTAGCTGTAAAATCGATAATATTACTAAATGGATAGCAAATGGCGCGCTTAACAACTAAATTCTTAATCCTAATTCTTGTCGTGGTAGCATCGAGTTGTTATTATGATGCAGAGAACTATTTATACCCCAATACGAGTGCCTGTGATGGTGTTAAGGGCGTATTTTCTACCGAAGTTAATCCTCTCTTGGATATGTCTTGTAAGTCGTGCCACTCGATTACGGCCGCCGCAACTTCCGGTGGAGGTATTATTAT
>CANNQU010000090.1 GCA_947507965.1 Bacteroidota bacterium | reverse complement strand
GTGCTCAACCGATTTGCCAATACTGGCGATATTCAAAGCACATCATTACACCTGATGATTACGATGGCTCCTAACGATTACCTCGAACTTTATGTAGGGAACATCAATAGTTCAGACGATTTCAAATTTAATACCTTTAATTTATTTGCCCTAGGAATGTAAGCGCAACTTTTTAAGAATTAAAATACGCCAATGATGTAGCAACTTTTTTAGCAACGGTAGCGATTAGATTCCCAAAACTAGCAATGTGCCCAAAGCATTACAGAACCTAATAAGGCAAATCCTATACATTGAGCCCAATAGATAATACAAGAGAACAAATTTTATATCGAAAAATGTACTCGTAAAGAAAAAGTATTAAACGTTCTAGTTTAATATTTTAAGGAAGGTTGGAATACGAAAGGGGCTACGAAGTCCCTTTTGTATTTAACAAAGTTTTCGGAGTACTATAATTTAGCAGGTTCATTACCTATGATTTAGGTCAGGTTTCAGGGTGAAGTTAATCACTATTAATAGCCCATTTTTGTTTAATTTTGTTTCCTCTTAACTTCCTCAAAAAATGAGGAAATAAAAATTATTTCAATGTCCAACCTAGACATCACCAAACCCATTGACCTCGCCGGCCATGCCGATGGTACCGGCCCACTGCGAAAACAACGTCCTGTTTATATGGACCTCATGCCCCCGTGCAATAGTGCCTGCCCCGCCGGCGAAAATATTCAATCGTGGCTTAGCTTTGCACAAGCCGGCAATTACTTTGAGGCCTTTCAGGCGTTGGCTGCCGATAATCCGTTCCCAGCCATTATGGGAAGGGTATGCGTTAAGCCCTGCGAAACAGGGTGTAACAGAACGCATATTGATAAAACCATTAATATCCATTCGGTAGAACGTTATATTGGCGACGAAGCCATCGCCAATAACTGGGCTATTCGAGTTCAATCGAAACCCACAGGAAAACGGGTACTAGTCATCGGCGCAGGCCCAAGCGGATTGTCTGCTGCATACCATTTAGCACGTCAGGGGCATACCGTTGAAGTTATCGAATCGGGCGATTCGCCGGGAGGATTATTACGAACAGGGATTCCGGAATATCGATTGCCAAAAAACATCTTGGATGCTGAGATCAATCGTATCATCGCTATGGGGATAAGCCTTCGTTTGAATTATACTGTAACCGATATCCTTAAAGAAAAACAAGAAGGGAAATTTGATGCCGTTTATCTTTCTGTTGGCGCCCAAAAAATAAGTACGGCATCGATAAAAACAACCGACGCCGTTCCGGTTGCTGATGCCTTTCGTTTCTTCAAAGAAATTGCCTCCAACCCCGAAAATTATACGCATAAAAAAGTAGTCATCTTAGGCGGTGGAAAGCTGGCCTTATACATCGCCCGAAGCATCAAACGTTTTGGCTCGGAAGCGACGGTATTATTCCCTGGAGATAAAAAATTAATGCCCGCCTATGACTATGAAACAGAAGACGCGCTGGCTGAAGGTGTAGAAGTACAGCTTCTAAAAAACATCTCCAAAATAGAGAAGAAGGAGTTCACCATCGAAAAGATGAAGGTGGAGAAAGGCAAAGCAGTGGGTACCGGAGAATTTGAAACCATCACCGCCGATGCACTCATCGTGGCGATGGGGCAAGAATCGGAAACCAGCTTTTTGCGGGCCATGGAAGGAATCACTTTTAAAGACGATGGAACCATTATAATCAATGCCGAAAGGATGACCGGATATCCCGGCATTTTTGCCGGCGGTGATATGCTGCCCGGTGAAAACCGCAGTGCCACCATCGCCATCGGCCATGGTAAAAAAGCGTCGAAATATATTGACGCCTATTTGAATGGTGTGGCCTTTGCCAAACCCGAGAAGCCACAGACGGCAGGCTATCGCAAGCTTCACATGTGGTACAAAACGGAAGCACCTCAAAAAGAACAAACCAAACTATTACCCAAAGAAGCCATCAAAAGCTTTAATGAGGTCATCGCCGGCCTCTCCGAGAAGGAAGCACGCTATGAGGCACAACGTTGCCTGAGCTGTGGCAACTGTTTCGAATGCGATGGCTGCTATGGTGCCTGCCCCGATGACGCCATATTGAAACTAGGACCCGGCAACCGTTATGAATTCCTCTATGATAAATGTACCGGATGCGGTGTATGCTTCGAACAATGTCCTTGCCACGCCATTGAAATGATTTCTGAACCTTCCAACACCAAAAACAATGTCATCTAAAAATAAATTAATCGCTACCATCGATGGTAATGAGGCTGCAGCGTATGTTGCCTATCGTGTCAATGAAGTATGTGCCATATACCCTATTACGCCTTCCTCTACCATGTCGGAGCTTACCGACGAATGGAGTGCGAAAAAAATAAAAAACATTTGGGGGAATGTACCCGACGTTATCGAACTGCAAAGTGAAGGAGGTGCTGCCGGCACAGTGCATGGAGCCTTGCAAACCGGTGCCATGACCACCACCTTCACCTCCTCCCAAGGGCTGATGCTGATGCTGCCCAATATGTACAAGATCGCTGGTGAATTAACATCGTGTGTGTTTCATGTGGCTGCTCGATCGTTGGCTACGCAAGGGCTTTCTATTTTTGGCGACCATCAGGACGTAATGGCGGCAAGAACCACCGGCTTCGCCATGCTAAGTTCAGCCAGCGTGCAGGAGGCACACGACTTTGCATTAATAGCGCAAACCGCTACGTTAAAATCACGCATTCCCTTTATGCATTTTTTCGACGGCTTTCGTACCTCTCATGAAGTGAATAAATTAGCGCTACTTAGTGATGAACAGATAAAAGAAATGATTCCTGATGCGTATGTTTTTGCGCATCGGAAAAGAGCGTTGAACCCCGACAACCCTTTTATCAGAGGCACCGCACAAAATCCGGATGTGTATTTTCAAAGCCGAGAGATTTCCAATTCTTTTTATGATAAAACACCCGGCATCGTTAACGACGCCATGAATGACTTTGCGAAGCTTACCGGAAGAAAATATGAGCTGTTTGAATATAGTGGTGCTGCTGATGCAAAACATATTACCATTATTATGGGTTCGGGAGGTGAAACCGTGGCCGAAACCGTGGCTGCATTAAATGCTTCAGGTGAAAAAACAGGCGTCATTCAAATTCGTTTATTCCGCCCATTCTCTACCGAACATCTCTTGCTTGCTTTACCCAAGACGGTGGAGTCGATAGCCGTTTTAGACCGTACCAAGGAATCGGGCGCCACCGGCGAACCCATGTATCAAGATATTTTGTCGGCCTTGGTGGAAGCCTTGCAACAACATAAAATTGCAAAACTCCCTACCCTTATCGGAGGGCGTTATGGCCTTAGTTCGAAAGAATTTACACCGGCCATGGTGAAAGCCATCTACGATGAGTTGAAGAAAGAAGTGCCCAAAAACCATTTCACCATTGGCATCAACGACGATGTAACCCATACGAGTTTAGCCTACGACGACACGTTTACCTTGGATGAATCGGAATGGCGACAAGCGCTTTTTTTCGGCCTTGGATCGGATGGAACCGTGGGTGCCAATAAAAACAGCATTAAAATTATTGGAGAGAATACGCCGTTGTTTGCACAAGGTTATTTTGTTTACGACTCCAAAAAGTCGGGCGCAAGAACCGTCTCACACCTGCGCTTCGGCCCTCATCCGATTCGTGCACCATACCTCATCACCCGTGCCGATTTCATTGCAAGCCATCAGTTTAACTTCACGGAAAAAATAGAGATGTTGAACTTCATAAAAAAGGGTGGCACCTTTTTATTGAATAGCCCTTTTGATAAAAATGAAGTGTGGAGCAAACTTCCGGGCATCATTCAAAAAGAAATAATCAATAAACAACTTAAATTTTATGTGATCGATGCGACTACCGTAGCTAGAGATACAGGCATGGCAGGCCGCATTAACACCATCATGCAAACATGTTTTTTTGCACTGAGTGGCGTTCTGCCAAAAGAAGAAGCCATCGAACAGATAAAACATGCCATCGAAAAAACATACTCGAAAAAAGGACGTGCCGTAGTTGAACAAAATTTTAAAGCCGTAGATGCTACCCTTGCTCACCTTTATGAAGTAACGGTACCGGCATCATCAACCTCAACCTCCGCCTTACTTTCGGTAGTGTCGGCTTCGGCACCCGATTTTGTAAAAGAAGTGACGGCGATGATGCTATCAGGTCATGGCGATGAGTTACCGGTGAGCAAAATGTCGCTCGACGGAACCTATCCAAGTGGCACCACGAAATGGGAGAAACGCAATGTTTCCGACTTGGTTCCATTATGGGAACCCGATAGCTGCATTCAATGCGGTAACTGCGCCTATGTATGTCCGCACAGCGTAATACGGGCTAAATTTTATAACGAAGCCTACCTCGAAAAAGCACCCGATGGTTTTGCTTCTGCTCCTATCAACTCCAGAGGATTTCCCGAAACTAAATATACGTTACTAGTGTATGCCGAAGATTGTACGGGTTGTAATTTATGTGTGGAGGTATGCCCTGCCGTGAATTTGCTCGACCCCAACAAGAAAGCCATTAATATGGTGGAGAAGGAACCGATAATTGAAGAGGTGAAAAAGCATATCCACTTTTTCGAAGAGCTGCCTTGGAATAACCGTAGCGAAATCAATTTCTCTACCGTACACGGCACTCAATTTTTGGAGCCTTTGTTCGAGTTCTCAGGCGCCTGTGCAGGATGTGGTGAAACACCGTATGTAAAACTACTATCTCAGCTCTTCGGCGATCGCCTTTTAGTTGCTAATGCTACAGGATGCTCCTCTATTTATGGCGGCAATTTGCCTACCACGCCTTGGACCATGAACCAACAAGGGCAAGGGCCGGCCTGGTCTAATTCATTATTCGAAGACAATGCTGAGTTTGGCTTGGGAATGCGCATTACAGCCGATAAACATTTATCCATCGCAGAGCATTTATTAAAATCATTATCCGCTGAAATTGGGGCCGATTTAGTGAACACCATTATTACTGCACCTCAGTTACAAGAATCAGAAATTGCCGAGCAGCGAGTGCGTGTAAACGAATTAAAAGCCAAGCTGCAAACCATGCCAAATCCAACGGCGCAGCACTTACTTTCGTTATGCGACCAATTGGTGCATCGCAGTGTATGGCTTGTGGGTGGCGATGGCTGGGCCTATGATATCGGCTATGGGGGCTTGGATCATGCCTTGGCCAGTGGAAGAAACATTAACATCTTAGTATTAGATACCGAGGTGTATAGCAATACCGGAGGTCAAAGCTCAAAAGCAACGCCAACAGCCGCTACAGCAAAATTCGCTTCCGCCGGTAAGCGCGGAGGCAAAAAAGATTTGGCTATGCAAGTATCATCCTACGGCAATGTGTATGTGGCGCGCATCGCTTTTGGTGCTAATCCGCAACAAGCACTGCTGGCCATGAGAGAAGCGGAAGCCTATAACGGCCCATCGTTAATATTAGCTTATAGTCACTGTATTGCGCATGGCTACGATTTAAAAGACGGATTAACACAACAGAATAATGCGGTAGCCAGTGGCTACTGGCCATTGATGCGGTATAATCCGGCGTTACGAATGAAGAACAAGAATCCGTTCATCCTCGATTCAACACGGCCTACCATTCCATTACGAGAGTTTGCCTATAAAGAATTACGCTATAAGGTTTTAACGGTTACCAACCCTGAACAGGCTGAAGAGCTGATGGTGCTAGCACAAGAAATGGTAAACCTACGTTGGAAAAACTATGAAGAACTGGCTACCAAAAGTGCCAGCGATTTTATTCCGGTGGCATAGGCTATTTTAAACGCGGCTTCGTAAACGATAGATGAGGGTGTTTGTTTAGATATAAATGTTCAAAATGCGCATCCTTACCCTATTGGTGCGCATTTTGAATGCATGGGAGATACTTTTTGATGCGCCTGCTACCTTTATTCGTGCGCGTACGACCCTTATTGGTGCGCATACTACCCTTTTGTATGCATGTGCGATACTTTTTGAAAAGCATGCTACCCTTATTAATGAGCGGACGACCCTTATTGGTGCGCATGCTCCCCTTTTGTTTGCATGGGCTACCCTTTTTAATGTGCCCGTAAGGTGCTTACTCAAGCGTCAACGTTTGGCATGGTGGAATGGCATTGATTATCCAGCCTTATTATTGATTTTTTAGCCCCTCAAATAAATCTAATCGTTTGTATCTTCTACCTATCTTAAAAATAGTCAAGTACATCTCGTCGCTGTAGTATGTTTTCAATGGTTCGGATTTTCGTTTATTGGAAAGTCTCGAATACGCAATAGACCAGAGGATGGAGGTTATCTAGATTCTGTCAATGTTAGAATAAAAAAAACCGTGTAATTGTTCAAAATCATACTCCCTCCTGTCATTCCTGTGCCAGCCACTTATGGCATCAAAATATCTTTTCGATAGTTTCACCTCCGGCGATAGGTTAAAGATATTGGACGTTGCAAATCGCTCCCGTAAAACATTATTGAATTGGTTGTCGGGCACAAAAATTTCACCTAAATCCCTTTGAACAATAAAACGGGCCATCAGTTCATCCTCAGATTCAAAAAACATATATTTGTCATGTTCGATTTGGCTTTCAAAGTCGTCGATAATGGTTTGCTTCTCAATTTGAGTTTCACTCAGATACTGTTGTTTTTCAAAGTAATATTGGAATAAAAGAAATACTTTTCTTCTGGCATTTAAATCAATGTTATTGGGGTTATTCCTTCCACGATAATCATCTTTAAAAAATCCATGTCTTTTTATTGTTGCGATGAGGGAAACCCGGCTAATCCGTAAATTAGACTCCCATAACTCACACGTTAAATCCAGTAATGATTGTAATACTTTTGGATTAAACTTATAGTAGTGTATATAATCACGTACTTTCAAAAAATCTTGATAGCAGATAATTATATTATCTTGTGGATAAGGCTTATTAATTTCGATAATGGCCCTTTCAATGGCTACCGTTCGCTGCTTCATCATTTGTTTTTAAAAGGTATCGTATGTTACATTAAGGAAAAACATTTTCCTATTCGCCTACAACGATTCTCCGTAATATCTCGTTTTCTGTAAGGTGACGTTAGTTCGACATGCACCGATAGATCTTCCACTCGTCTTTTAACTTTTTCAGAAAAATGAGGTGCCTGTTTGCATCGGCTATAATGGCGGTGCTCCCGAATATGGTATGGCTGCCTTTGGAGGCAGCTCGTACCCAGGCCAGGTCGCCTAATAGTTCAATTTCATCGATGGAAAACTTCGTAGTTATTTTACTATCCTTGAATAGCTTCCTGAAGCTAACTTTAATACTATCGGCTCCTATAACGGTGGGTGCTTGGATTGGAATATAAATTCCGTTTAACGTAAAAAGGCCTGCCATCGCCAAGGTATCCGAGGTGTTAAGTGCATTCTCGTATTGTTTCAGTACCATTTCAATTTTACTTCTCTCGCGCGTTAGCATCGAATCGCCAGCGGTGGCAACACTATCTTTCTTTTCTAGTACTGGCTTCACCACCACCTTTTTTACCTCGTTTTTCGTGGTATCTTTTTTCTCCACTACTTTTGGTTTCGGCTCTTCTACTTTAGTAGCCACCGGAGCGAAGGTTCGTATATAATTTACCATTGACCATACCTCTTCCACCTCAGGGATTTTCTTTTTGAAAGATGGCATATCGGTTCTCCCCTCTCTCGTCTTGTAAAAAATTGCGCCATCGGTTTGCGCACTAAAAACCTTGGAGGTAAAATCGCCACACGAGGTGGTTAAACTCTTCGCCTTGGTACCATCGCCTTTACCGCCGCCGCCATGGCACGATTTGCAGTGTTTGTCGTATAGCAGTTTGCCCGATTTTATATTTTCTGCTGTGGCTTTGCTTGGGTTTTTCACACTTTTAGCCGACTCCGGAACCACCCAATCGCTAGTACCCGATGGATGATTGATGGTGAGTGAGTAGGAAAATCCAAGCCATAAAACAAAGCTCGGGAGTACTAAAACGGAGAATAATATTTTACTTTTCATGAGGTTGATTAGTTATTTTATAACAAACGATTTTGCACGAACAAGGAAGAACACAAGATGAGATTATTTACGTTACAAAGGTAATTCTATTATTGCCTTTGAAGAGAAAAATATTTTTCGTTTGGCACCTTTTGAGATGTTATTACGATCTACCTGATAACCTTAGATTAACTAAACCCATTCCATTAAATTGAAAACCGCACTTACTATAATTAAGTTCTCGAAATCCGAAAGATCATAACTTGTCGGAATCAATTCCTTCGTATCTCATCTGAATTTAGTTAATTGCATTATCAAATATCATGACAGAAATAAAATCTCAGCGCCCTACTTGGGACGAATACTTCATTGAAGTAATGGATGCGATTAGCAAACGTGCCACCTGTAATCGTGGCAAGAGCGGTTGCGTTATTGCCAAAGACAACCGTATTTTGGTTACCGGGTATGTGGGTTCGCCGGTAGGCCTGCCCCATTGCGACGATGCCGGCCACTTAATGAAAAAAGTAATCCACGACGACGACTCCATTACCGAACATTGTGTGCGCACCGTTCACGCCGAACAAAATGCAATATGCCAAGCGGCAAAACTTGGGGTGCCATTACTGGGTGCAACGCTATACTGCCGCATGACACCATGCAGGGTATGCTGCATGCTAATTATCAATTGCGGTATTAAACGGGTAGTATGCCAGCGCAAATACCATGCTGGTGCCGAAAGCGAGCAGATGTTTAAGGAGGCCAAGGTGACCTTAGAATTTATTGAAGATGAAATTCAAAAATACTGAACCAACGAAAAGCGAATGGTTGATTACGTCGTTACAACCCAAGCCAGAAACATCACCGATTAAAGGTCTATTTTATTTTAAAAGGTAACGGTTTTGTTAATCCGTTTAACTTTTGTTTATTTGAAAATGATTATGAAGTTAAAAGTACTGCTTACAACAAGTTTGTTTATTTCGGTAATAACATACAGTCAAACGGAAATCCCACCGACAAATAACTCAGGTACCTTCTCCGGTAGTTTCTACAGTAATACGAACGGTTTTATACGCGACACGAAGATAGGCGCCAATACCGCCCTCTATACGCAGGCATTGAGTGCGGTAGAAGGCTGGTTTAATGCCAACTATAATAGTAGCATGGTCAACGTAAGTCTTCGATATGATTTCTACCATAACAGTAATTTATTGCAACCCAACGTACCCTATTCCAATAATGGCATTGGTTTTTGGCAGATTAATAAAACGGTGGACAAATTTGATTTCACCATTGGAAGTATCTATGATCAGTTTGGCAGTGGCTCCATCTTTAGAGCCTACTGGGAACCTTTTATTGGTATCGATAACGCCATCATGGGAGCCCGTGTAATATACAAGCCCAACACCAACCTTACCATCAAAGCCATCAGCGGCAAACAAAAATACCGATTTGGAAGTTTTGAGCCCATCATAAAAGGGGTAAATGCAGAACAAAGTTTTTCCTCGAAAAACAATATTAATACAACCATCGGGGTAGGACTTTTGAATAGGACACTGGATATCACTACCATGAAAGGCCTTGCCGACAATATCAATACATACGAATTAAAAGACCGGTTTGTGCCTAAATACAATGAGTTTGCCTATCAAGGGTATGCCACAACCTATATCAAAGATTTTACGGTGGGGCTAGAATATGCCGGTAAAACCTTAGACGTTGTACAAAATGAAACCAGCTCACAGATGATCAACAGAGAAGGGCAATTTATACAAGGCATCATTTCTTGGTCGCACTCCGGCAAAAGAGGAATCGGCGTTAACTTACAATACAGGAAACTAAATAATTTCGAGTTTCGGGTTTCACCATCAGAGAATGGCTTAACAGGATTAGTAAATTATCTTCCATCCATCACGCGCCAAAACACCTACCGACTGATGGCTCGTTATAATGCCGTAACACAATTTAATAACGAACAAACCATTCAAGGGGATATCATCTATACCCATAACGACAAAAATTTATTTCAACTCAACGCAAGCTATGTTACAGGAATAAATAACGTTACCTTATTTCGAGAAGTATATGCCGACTGGTTGCATCAATACAGCGATCAACTAAAATTAATTTTAGGCGTGCAATCGGTTCAGTTCAACCAAGCCATATTGCAAGGAGAACCGGGCGTAGCAGATGTTTTTACCCTTACT
>CANNQU010000089.1 GCA_947507965.1 Bacteroidota bacterium | reverse complement strand
TTTTTCGACAATCCTGAAATCTCAAGACAACAATTCGTTGATGACAACCTCAAAGAATCAATGTCCGTCGAAAAGCTTTCTGCACTTAAAAAAGAGGGGGTGCCCCTCGGTTTATGGAAAAGTTATAGTTTGAAATCCAACTGGTCCCCAGTAATCGTCGGCCGAGGAACGCCTCGCGACCTTTGGATTAACACCTTCAATGGTGAACGTCAGTATGTTAATTATGAGTTCCCAAATGCTACCGGCGGGCCATCACAAGCCATCCCACAGAAAATCGAATTACGTTGGAAAGGAAGCAAGGGCTCGGCCTATTCGGCAACCATCGACTTCAATGAACCTGAAATATTTGCCGCCTTTGCAAAACTCAATACCGCAACCCTTACACAACCATTAAAGCTCGTATTTCAAATTAACGATCTCGATCAATCGGTAAAAGTATTTCTTAACTCCGATCAATATTCACTCGAATTGTTAAAGCCGATTATTAACGTTTATTCCAATTAAGACTTGCCTGCTTTCCTTGCAGCAAAAACATATTGGGTGAGTTTTATCTTCTCTTCTTCGGTAAGCTTAGCCTTAGGAGCCATTTTGATGATTACCTTCACCCATTCGCGCTCACTTCGACTTTTCACCGCTTGGGCCTTATGGCATTTGCTGCAGCGGGTAGTGAAAATACTTCTGCCCATTTCCAGGTCATGCTGTGTTATACTTGGCCACCGCGCCTGTGCGATCGAATATAGCTTTGGCGTGACAAGACTTGGGATTGCTGCACGAGCTCCTTTCTTTGCCGTACATTGCACAAAAAGAATGGTAAGTGAAAAAATTGCGAGTGAATATAAAAATTGTTTCATTCCGCAAAAACGGCAATTAAGGTGAGGAATAAAAAAAATAATGACTATCTTTTTTTATAGCGCCCATTCGTATGGCCTATAAAATTAGTTTCCCAACCAAAGAACGTTAATAAAATTGAATAGATTCGAAGTCCATTGTTTACATCAAACATGCTATGGGCATCTTACGATTTATTTTAGCACTCTCCGTTGTTATTGCACACGCTACGGCAATTTTTGGTTGCAGCATCGTTGGCAGCCAGGTTGCAGTTCAATCCTTTTATATCATTTCCGGCTTCTATATGTCGCTCATATTAAATGAGAAATATATCAAAGAAAATAATTCTTATTGGCTGTTTCTATCCAATCGTTTCCTACGGCTTTATCCTATTTATTGGTGCGTATTATTACTCACACTACTATATGCCATTGCTCTCGCAGGCTACTCAAAAGGCGAACACCTCTCCTCTCTCGGCATCTATGTTACGTATTTTAATTCCATGGGTTTTGGAAGTTTCGCTCTCCTGCTTTTTTCCAACGTCTTTATTTTCTTTCAAGACGTGATCCTGTTTTTAGGTTTCGACAGTAGCTCGGGTAACTTATTTTTCACCTCCAACTTCCAAAACACCAACCCGGCTCTGTATCGCTTCATACTCCTGCCTCAAGCCTGGACCATTGCTTTAGAAATGAGTTTTTATTTCATCGCTCCATTCATCGTAAAAAGAGAAATTAAGGTCGTTATTTTACTCATGATTGTTTCATTATTAATACGATTTATGATTTCAAACAATGGCCTAGACCACGACCCGTGGAGTTATCGGTTTTTCCCTTCCGAATTAGTTTTCTTTCTGCTTGGCAATCTCTCCTATCGAAGCTACAAAAAAATCCATCCCTTAAAAATTAAATCCTTGTATTTGAATCTCATTTTTTGCACTCTCATTTTGTTTACCATGAGTTATGAATGGCTCGTTTTCCCTTTTAAAATGTTTTGGTATTTCTTCTGCTTTTTTGTTTCCATTCCGTTTGTTTTTGAAGCTTCAAAACGATGGAAATGGGATGCTATGATGGGAGAACTTTCATACCCAATTTACATCTCTCATCTCTTTATATTAACACTTCTCTATTATTTTCCTTTTGGAAAAGGAAATCAATGGGGAATCACGCTATCCATTACAACTCTTTTATTTTCTATCCTATTAAATGCGTTCGTCGCAAAACCCATCGAAGCATTTCGACAAAAGAGGCTAAAAAAAAGAACGGGAGAATAACTTTTATTTCTAATGTTATTTAAAAAACGCCAAGGTCTTACGCAGTATCTCTGCCTGCTTGGTGCGCTCCGCCTCATCGCGTTGGTTGGTCGTAAACTGCATCAAATTACGTTGTAGTTTCTCCGCTACCGGTACTTCTCCCCACCCAACCCCTTTAAATGCAGGTTCTTTATTGACACTTTGCCATGCAGCAAATATTCCATCACCTCCATACTCCATATATTTTAAACGGAACTCTTCCCAAGCGACACCTAAATTTGAATTAAAGAGCGCTCCAAAAGTATAGTACGAATGTTTAAAGCCTTCAGGTACAAATTGTGGCACCAACATCTCACTACTTCCAATGGCGTTGATATACGCCTCTCCCATCATGATTCGCAAATCACATAACCATTGGGCTTTTTCCAACTGAGCCAAACCCACAGCAGCACAGAGTTCTGGCAGACGATAGTTGTACGCCATAATATGATGCCGCTCCCAGTTCGGGTTTTGAAATAAGTTTCTATCAATTCGTACTTTGCCGCTTCCTGCCTTAATATTCTTAAATCCAACACCACCAAACTGCCTCATTTTCGTAGCCATAACTTCATCATCGGTAGCCACAATTCCTCCATCACCGGTGCTTAAGTGTTTGCTGTTTTCAAAGCTCCAGCTTCCAACATGCCCAATGGTTCCAGCGATCCGGCCTTGTTCATCGTGCGCAAAGGTGCACTGGGCACAATCTTCAACAACATGTAAATTAAACTCTTCGGCCAAAGCCATCACACCCGTCATATCACACATCAATCCGTAGATATGAACCGGCATAATCGCTTTGGTTTTTTTTGTTATTTTCTTACGCGCGTCGTTTACATCCATCAAAAAAGTATCTGGACGAGCGTCAACATAGACCGGTGTTGCACCCGCTTGCCATACGCTATAACCTGTCATGGCAGGACCGATGGTGGGTATTAACACCTCATCTCCCGGTTTAATATCGCCCGCATACAAACCCATGTGCAACGTACTGGTGCCGCTATTGGCCGTAATGGCATACTTCTGATGATGCATATCGGCAAACATGCGCTCGAGTCTCTCGTTAAAAGTACCACTTTCTCCAGCACCAAAACCAGAACTTAGTACCTCGTCTAAATACTTACGTTCATTGGTTTCAAAACGCCAGCCTTTATTCTGTGATGTAAGAATCGTCATTTGTATTATATTTTGAAATTTGATGCAAAGAAAAGAAAATAATAAGAATACTTCATGGAACATTATTTCCAATAATGGTTATATTTGAGCATAGCATTCGAAAGCAGAAAATGATCGATTTACCTCTTAAACGTGAGATTGAGACATTTTCATAACCTAAATTTCAGACCCAATGGGTAGCAAATAAATTTCTCACATTAATATACTAATATTGTTTTCAACTTACGGCAAACCAAAAATGAATTCGAAAATAGCATTAGAAATAATTTTATGACCAGCCCAAATACTACCTTAAAGAATCCTTTTAACATTGTTGTCATCGTAGCCTCGCTGGGCTATTTTGTAGATATTTATGACCTAATCTTATTTGGCATCGTGCGGGTACCGAGCTTGAAAGGAATAGGCATTGCGGATGATCAACTACTTGAAAAAGGAATTTACTTGCTCAATATGCAAATGATTGGAATGCTTTTGGGAGGCATTCTATGGGGCATTATGGGAGATAAAAAAGGCCGACTGCCTGTTTTGTTCTTTACCATTGCATTATACTCCATCGCCAATATTGCCAACGGCTTCGTTACCAATATTGAACAATATGCCCTACTTCGATTTTTTGCAGGACTTGGATTAGCCGGTGAACTTGGAATTGGAATTACCCTTGTAGCGGAGGTGATGACGAAAGAAACTAGAGGCTATGGTACCACCCTTGTTTCCGGAATTGGAATAGCTGGAGCTGTTCTAGGCTTTCTGGTGGCCGATGTGTTTAACTGGCGAATAGCGTATTTTGTTGGTGGTGGTTTGGGTCTTTTACTCCTCTTTCTAAGAGCTTTCGTTTACGAGTCGGGCATGTTCGAAAAAACAAAAGAAACACATAAACATATTAAACGCGGTAATTTTATGAGCTTGTTTACGAATCGTAAACGATTAATGAAGTACATTTTTTGTATTCTTATTGGTGTGCCGGTATGGTTTGTTATAGCCATACTCGTAATCATGTCGCCAGAGTTTAGCAAAGCCCTGAATATTAATGGACCTATCGTTGGTGGAGCAGCCATTATGTGGCACTATGTAGGGGCTTCCATTGGCAGTTTTGCTACCGGCTTGCTTAGTCAATGGCTAAAATCAAGAAGGAAAGCACTGCTAATCGCTTTTATTTTTCTCATCCTGTTTACCCTGATTTATTTTTCTTCTTATGGCTTCTCCTCGGTTTCTTTCTATATTATCATCGCTTTACTCGGCATGGCCCAGGGCTATTGGGCTGTTTTCATTACGATAGCCTCCGAGCAGTTCGGAACCAATTTAAGGGCCACGGTGACCACCACCGTACCCAACTTCGTTAGAGGCGCTACCATACCGATAACCCTTGCCATTCTATTCCTAAAACAAAAATTCGACCTCTTAACTGCTGGTATTATCGTTGGCACGGTGTGCATTGGATTAGCACTTATAGCGCTTCACTATCTTGAAGAAACGTTTCACAAAGACCTCGACTATCATGAAGAATAAACACCATATCCAATGGGGTACTCACTTCGTAAATATAAATATGCTGCATCGTCGTATGACCCATATTTAAAACCAACAAAATGAAATAATCACCAATGCCAACTCCAAAAATATTACTCGGAATTAGCCTATTAGCATTCATCGGTGTGATGTTAGGAATAAAGCCATTTGCTCAAGACCCGCATTACCACAGCTTTGCGAATGACGTTAATTTTGCTGGAATCCACAACGGCTGTAATGTATTAAGTAATCTTGGGTTTTTAATTTCAGGCGTCTTGGGTTTCATTTTGATTTCTAAATACCAAATAAAAACCCCAATCATTGGGGTTCTTTTTGGTGGAATACTCCTTACCGGATTTGGATCGGCTTATTATCATTATGCGCCAACCAACGAAAGTCTGGTGTGGGATCGATTGCCCATGGTTATCGTCTTTACCTCTTTCTTTGCGCAAGTTTATGCCTGGTATTTCTCCTCAAAAACAGCATTTCGTATCTGGATCGTGAGTCTTCTCATCGGCCTATTCTCGGTTTGGTATTGGCAATATACCGAATCGATGGGGCGAGGCGACCTGCGGCTGTATTTGATTGTTCAGTTTTTACCCATACTATTAATTATTACAACACTTGGCCTTCATCATCAACAAAATACATTTTTATGGAAACCTCTGGTATGGACTCTCCTCTGGTATATTGGAGCGAAATTTATGGAGCATTTCGATCATCAAATTTTTGAATTCACTAATTTTGTCAGTGGCCATGTATTAAAACATTTGGCAGCAGCAGGAGCTACCTTCTATATTCTACTAATGGTGAAAAGGAAAGCTGTTCAAGAGCATGAAAACAGCTTAAAACGTTAAGTGCCATTCCTTGCCAAGTTTTAACCTATCTGATTGGCGGCGCACACTTCGTCCCTTTAATAGTAACCCTCTTTTATAACTTAATGAATCTTTGTACGTTTATTATGTTTCCTGATTTCACTTGAATAAAATAAATTCCAACAGGGAAATCAATGATGGGGATTTGAAGTGCATCGGTTAAATTCAAAACATTACGATCATACATTTTTTTGCCATAGATATCGATAATGCTAAGTTCATTTATGTTTCCAAAACTCCTGACATTAATTTCTGTATTTGCCGGATTAGGGAAGATGGTAAAAGGCATACCCTCTGAACCAAAACCTGCTATTCCAACCGTATTCGCCGTCGGGTTGCGTTTGTAGTATATCTCATCATTTCCGTCACGATTATCATACCACATAACATGCACCACTGAACCGGATACGCAAATCGAAGGATACCATGAAACAGCCGTGTTATTGGTTAGCCTTGTATTTGACCCCCAAGTTACACCTCCATCGATTGAGTTTTTATAGTATATCTCACGATTCCCATCAAGCCAGTCAACCCATACAATATGCACTATTGAACCAGATACGGAGATAGAGGGTCCGAATGAATTAAACGTGTTGTTTGTTAGCCGAACATCTGGCCCCCAGTTTAGGCCTCCATCTGTTGAGCGTTTATAATAAATCTCATCATTGCCATCACGACTGTCATACCAAACCACATGCACCACGGAGCCGTTAACGGAAAGCGTAGGATACCATGAATCCCCCGCGTTATTGGTTAACCTTGTATCCGCCCCCCAGTTTATACCTCCATCAGTAGATTTCTTGTAGTATATTTCCTGATTCCCATCACGATTCTCAAACCAAACAACATGTACTTCAGATGAAGATATTGCTATAGATGGATATTGGGAGTCAAATGTGTTATTCGTTAGCCTCGTATCCGCTCCCCAGGTTACCCCTCCATCAGCGGAGCGCTTACAATATATCTCATCGTTTAAATCCCGGGCATCCTGCCAAACAATGCACACATCTAATTTAGATGAAAACAAAGAAGGATACCATTGAACAGCCGAATTATTGGTAAGCCTTATATCGGCACTCCAAGTTACCCCTGCATCGATGGATCGTTTATAATATAATTCCATGTTGCCATGGCGATTGTCTCGCCATACTACGTGTACTACCGAATCGGATACTGACACGGTAGGATACTCAGATGGAGCAATGAAGTTCGTTAGCCTAATATCTGCACCCCAACTAATGCCTCCATCGGTGGAGCGCTTGTAATAGATCTCCGTATTTCCATCACGGCCATCATACCATACCGCATGAACTATACTACCACTTGAAGCGATACATCGTGTATTATTATACGATGTATTCGAGGTAGACGGATCATTGGTAAGTCGTACATCGGGCTGCCATTGTGCTTGCGAAACAATAGCAGACAATAAGAGGATTAGGGTGTTGCTTAGATTTTTTTTCATTTTTAAGGGTGTGTTCAATTTTATTTTAATACTGAGCTTCCTATCAATAAATGTATTGTTGGTACTAAAAGCTTTACAAATATACAAAAGTTTGTTCTTTGATACCGGTGGGCTTGGGGTTCGGTTGGGTAAAATTAAAGGTGCTGTAAAAGCGTTGGCTTGTGCGCTGGTGTTCTTATCATTCAACTATTTTTAAAATAACATTTCCTGTTTTTTGTCCCGATTCAACGTATTTGTAGGCTTCCACAATTTGGTCTAACGTATAGAAGCTGTCAATTACAGGCTTGTATTCACCTTTTTCAACAAGTACTTTCAAAAATATTACGTCTTGTTTCGTGATGGACGGAATTGGAAATAAAAGTCTTTTGCCACCCCAAAGCGGTGTGGCCAATGCAAGAAACAGATTCACTCCGTTTTTCCCTAATTCGGTTGAAATGTAAATTCCCTTTTCAGTTAATAAAGGCTTGCACTGTCCAAATGAACTTTTTCCAACTGCATCAAAGATAAATTCAAACTTATCTTCTGTCTTTGTAAAATCCTGTGTCTGATAATCAATAACATGGTCTGCACCAAGAGATTTTACTAGAGCTACGTTTTTTGTATTACACACGGCAGTTACTAATGCTCCAAAATGCTTTAATAATTGTACCGCCGCAGAACCAATAGCACCGGTTGCTCCGTAAACTAAAACATGTTGTCCATATTCAACTTTTGCTGCCCGTATATCTACTAAGGCATAATGAGCGCCTTCCGCAAGTGCTGCTGCTTCATCAAAGCTTAAATTGTCTGGCATATTTATAACCGCATCAGTTTCAGCAATTGTTAAATATTCTCCGTGTCCTCCACATGTTTTATCATTAAATCCAAAAACCTTATCGCCTTTCTTGAATGTTGTTACAAGTTGCCCAATTTCTTCAACAATACCCGAAAACTCGCAACCCAGTATTTGATATTTTGGTCGTAACAGTCCAGTCCAAAATCGTGAAATAAAATATTCGGCACTACGGAAACCCGAGTCAGTCCGGTTTACTGTTGACGAATAAACCTTAACCAATACGTCATTGTCTTTCGGTAAAGGTTTGGGAACCTCCATTAATTTGGCAACTTCTGGTGGTCCATATTTTGAATATACAATTGCTCTCATTTTCTAAATATTCTATTGATTTTTGGTTGTGTTCGACACTTACCACTAACGTCAGTCTGAGAAAAAACGCCTCATACGGTATTCAAATGTACGAATAAAAAACAATGATCTAACCAGGGACAAATAACGCAGTATAAATCAATAACACAAATGGTTTCGGCATGATTGCCGATAGATAAATACATGCAAACTATTACTGGAATCAACCGCAATCAAATTACTTTTTGTTTGCTTTTGTGGGGCCGCGTACAATTTCAAATTAACAAAAAACTTTTCCGCCCCACAAAAGGAAATTATGCAAAGCTCGTTGTTGAACATAACCTTCGGTAGCCTTAATACACCTTAGCTTTTTAAATCTAAAAAAGAAGTACATCTGATACTCATTTAATCTAATTATTATTTTTATGAGTAACTATCAAAAGACGTACGTCACCATTGTGAAGCAGGCTAAAGCAAAGGTAATCGGTTTTTCCGCATCCTATTCAAAATTTATTGAACGCGTAACTCTCGACCAGTGCAGCGAGGGCTTAGCCACCAACTACAGCCGCAGCATCGCCAACATTGCATTGGACTTCAACCGCGTACCACATGAAATAAGTGTGGAAGAAATTAACACGTATCTCTATCATAAGATCGTGGATGAAAAACTTTCTGTCAGTTACTTTAAACAGGCTGTTTGGGGTTTGAGATATTGGTTCCGGGTATTCGGCATGGAAGAAAAAGCCATCGCCATGCCCAAAATCAAGAAGCAGGAAACACTTCCTGTGGTGCTCTCCAGGGAGGAATGTAAAGAGCTGTTTAAAGCACCTGCTTTATTTAAACACCGGTACATATTAACCTTTGCCTACGGTGGCGGATTGCGACTGAATGAACTCAGGCTGCTTAAAATTGCTGATGTTGATTTAGATAGGAAGCAAATACATATCCGGCTTGGCAAAGGTAAAAAAGACCGTTATGTGGTGTTGTCAAATTTACTTATTCGGAAGTTTGAATTGTACTTAAACGAAATAAATCCAAAGGTTTATTTGTTTGAAGGCAACACTCCTGGTGAGCCTATGGGTACGCGCAGTATGCAATATGTAATTAATGAAGCACTGCAAAAAACGAATATCAGAAAGGCTGTGACTATGCATACCCTGCGTCATAGTTTTGCAACACATCTGTTGGAAGATGGAATAGATATTCATTCCATACAACGCCTGCTCGGACATACCGATATCCGTACCACGATAATTTATTTACATATCGCTCAGATAAAAACCCGGCTTGCTCATAGTCCGTTAGACAGCCTGTATAATATTCCGCATGAGTAAACCAACCTTCGAGTTGGCCGAGATTGTAAAAGATTACCGAATTTCATTTGAGCAAAAGCATCACCCGCTAAAGCAACATCTGCGTGTGCTAAGCGCTGTTGAGCATTGCCGCACGGCATACCTTGGCGGACATATAGATAAATGCGATAACACCCAATGTAATCATATACGAATTAGTCACAACTCCTGCCGTAACCGGCATTGTCCAAAGTGCCAGGGTACCAACCGCGAAAAATGGATTGAGGCTCGGCAACAGGATATGCTGCCTGTTTCTTATTTTCATGTAGTGTTCACCATTCCACATGAACTAAATATCTATTGTATAAAATATCCGAAAGAATTATACAATAGATATTTGCGGCAAGCAAGGAAACGATGGTAACCCTTGGCAACGATCCCAAGCATTTGGGTGCACAAATAGGCATCGTTAGTGTACTGCATACCTGGGGACAAAATCTAATGCTTCATCCACATGTTCACATGATTGTTCCAGGAGGTGGCTTCACACCCGCAGGCTATTGGAAGCAGGCTAAATGCGATGGAGAATATTTGTTCCCGGGGCCTGTGATGAGAAAAATGTTCAGAGGTAAGTTTATGGAAAAGCTATTGCTATTTCTATCCGAACAGAAAATAGATTTGGATGTAACACTTCGAAAAAAACTCTATAATCTAGACTGGAATGTAAATGCAAAGCAACCCTTTGGTGGCCCGAAAGAAGTGATAGAATATCTGGGCCGGTACTCCCATAAAATTGCCATTAGCAACCACCGAATCAAAGATGTGAAGAATGGCAACGTAACTTTTAGCTATAAAGACTATGCTGATGGTTCTAAGCAAAAGCTGATGACTTTAGATGCTGAAGAATTTTTAAGAAGATTTTGTTTACATATACTTCCACCCGGGTTTATGAAAATTCGGCATTACGGAATTTTAGCAAGCCGTGTAAAACCCATGCTTCGCATGCAACAAATGCAAATGGGTGTATTGGTGCAAAACCTTGAAAAAGCGAATTGGAAAGAGATAACCAAAACCAAGTTACACTTTGATGTTGATGCTTGCCCTTGCTGTAAAACTGGCAAGATGATACGTATACAAAGTTTTGATGCCAATGCACCTCCGCAGGAATTCTTAGTAAACGTGAAATATAATACCAAATAAAAACTTCATTTTATTTGCCTTCAAAAGGTGAACAGTTATTGTATTGCCATAACGGATAGCAAAAACAAAACTGAGGCGACAAAAGATTAAAGAAGCTCATATTCCTAATGAGTTTAGCGTTCTCTCGACTTACAAATCCACAAAAAGTAAGTTTAGCATGTCATCAAAAAAAGAAAAAAAGATGACCAGATTATTAAAACCCCATAGATAGTAAAATGCTGTGAGTCAAAGGCTTCCAAAGGTTCTTTCAACACAGGATTAAATCGCACCTCCGAGACGGAGCTGCGTTTAATCCTTATATGTTA
>CANNQU010000088.1 GCA_947507965.1 Bacteroidota bacterium | reverse complement strand
TGTCATCCAGACGAAGGAAGGATCTCATTTTTAATGGAAATAACGTTAGCATCAAAATACGTCAATGGTAACTTGTTCATGGACCTAGGATCTGCGAAAGGAGGGCTTCAGAATAGGAATGACGAAACAGCATTGATACGGTCTTTGCGAATCATTTTATTTTCGCCAGCACATCAAATACTGAAATACCCAATAACGGCAAGGAATTTCAAAAACATCCGATACCGCTATTCCTTTTGTTTAATATTAATTACCTTCGCATTCATATATGAGCACTAACGAAAGTACTATTTCTTCCCGAAAAAAAGTTGTTGTTTTGGGTTCCGGGCCCAACCGAATTGGACAAGGTATTGAATTTGACTATAGCTGTGTTCATGGGGTATTGGCGGCCCGTGAGGTAGGATTTGAAACCATCATGGTCAATTGCAACCCGGAAACGGTAAGCACCGATTTCGATATCGCCGATAAATTATATTTTGAGCCCGTTTACTGGGAGCACCTGCGCGAAATAATCGATTATGAAAAACCCGATGGAGTAATCGTGCAATTGGGCGGACAAACGGCCTTAAAGCTTGCAGAGAAACTTTACGAAAACAATATTCCTATTTTTGGCACGCAATATAAAGATATGGATGTAGCCGAAGACCGTGGTTCGTTTAGCGACCTGCTCAAAGAAATGGGAATTCCATATCCAAAATATGGTGTGGCTGAAACGGCGGATGACGCCTTGCGAGTGGCCAAAGAGGTAGGCTATCCGGTGTTGGTGCGCCCCAGCTATGTTTTAGGCGGACAAGGAATGAAGATTGTAATTAACGACGAAGAACTTGAAAATGCAGTGCTCACCTTACTCGGCGACTTGCCCGGAAACAGGGTGTTGATTGACCATTTTCTGGATCGAGCCGAAGAAGCAGAAACCGATAGCATCAGCGATGGCGAAGACGTACATATTATTGGTATGATGGAACATATTGAACCTGCCGGTATTCATAGTGGCGACAGTAGTGCCGTGCTTCCACCCTTCTCCTTAAGCCAGAAAGTACAGGATACGATGGAAGAGTATAGCAAACGCATCTCCATCGCGTTAAAAGTGAAGGGGCTTCTTAATATTCAGTTTGCCATAAAAAACGAGATGGTTTATGTCATCGAGGCAAACCCACGTGCCAGCCGAACCGTTCCTTTCATAGCCAAAGCATACGATGTGCCTTACATTAATATTGCCGCCAAGGTAATGCTTGGAACACATAAAATAAGTGACTTTAAAATAGAACCGAAAAGAAATGGATACGCCATAAAACAACCGGTGTTTAGCTTCGATAAATTTCCAGGTGTAAACAAAGAATTAGGCCCTGAGATGAAATCGACCGGCGAAGCCATCTTATTTATAAAAGATTTGAACGACCCTGTTTTTAGAGAGCTTTATAAAGAAAAAAGCATGTACTTAAGTAGATAGTACCGGTTTATTTAGTATAGCTAAAGCTTTTTAATTCGATGGTCATATTCCATTTGAAATAGATGATCAAGGGGAACTTCTGTTGGTTTAAAACTTCGAAATTTCCGTTATTATAAATACTCGAAAACTTTAACGTCTTTAAGCTTGTTATCGAATAAGCATCATCTTGTACTTCATAGTCATTGGCCTTCACCTCGGTGGTCGTAACGCCTCTAAAACAACTGTTACACCCAAAGGATACCGTATCGCCCGACTTAAAATTGGCTAACTTATCGAAAACTTGCTTCCCGAATATCATCGAGATATCCTCTCCATCAAAGGTTTTTGTTGATGGATAAAAATCCAGATCTGTTGCTTTGGCCAAGGCATTGCTGGTAATAATAATTTTTCCGTCTTTGTTTACCGGGTCTGTCATCTTCCAGTTAAACTCAACACCGCTCTCGTTTACAGAGGTGAAATTTATTATATACTGATACACGTTTCCTTTATGGGTAATATCGTAAACCAAATTCAAACCGGTTTTCAATTCTATCTCTTTTGCATTCACGGTTCCATTGATGCTCATCCCCTCCTGGGCCGAAACAGCAAGGTTTATGAATACGATGAAGAGCAGCGTAAAGAGCCTTTGCATCCTTATTTTAAGCAAGGAGCGAAACGCTTTTTTGTTTTTAGAAGGCGAAAAAATGGTGGTATTCATAACGGCGCAATATTAATTAGAAAGCACAAAGTAAGGCCAATTAATCGATGTTTCCAATACCCCCGATATGGTATTTATTTGTAATTTGCAGATGTTTCTACCATGAAGAAAATATTATTTATTACCTATTATTACCCCCCGAGTAATGGTGCCGGGGTTCAACGTCCGCTGGGGCTATCGATAAATTTATCCCTATATGGTATCGAGCCTATTGTGCTCACCGTTGACCCTCGAGAGGCCTCTTACACGGGTATTGATGAGGATTTGCTTTTAGAGGTGCCATCGCATCTTCGCGTTATTAAAACCCATACCAACGAACACTATAAATATTATAAACGATTTCTAAAACGTGGCATCCCTACAGCCGGCTTCGCCAATGAAAGCAACCCCGGCATAATTCAAAAAATAGCTCGTTTCATACGGGGCAATTTCTATTTCCCCGACCCACGTAAGGGCTGGTTTAATTATGCTATGGAGCAAGCCGGACAACTTATTGAACAGGAAAATATCGACACGGTATTTACGACCAGCCCCCCTCAATCGACACATTTAATTGGACTTGCCTTGAAAAAAAAATATGGCATAAAATGGATCTGTGATTTAACCGACCCCTGGACCGATATCTATTATTTCAAGCAGCTTTACCATTTGCCATTTGCTCTTCGAATAAACCAACGTATGGAACTGGAGGTATTAGAAAATGCCGACCACCTCATTACGTGTAGCCCTAGTTTCAAAGCCCTCTTTCTTAAGAAATCAAAGAAAATTCAGTCTTCCACCTTCGACGTCTTATATGTAGGCTATAACGCCGAAAACTTCAAAGACCCTATTTCTTCCCCACCATCCAACGAGTTTGTTATTACCTATACCGGCACCATCGCCGACAGCTATAACCCTATTGCCTTCTTTAAAGCCCTTCGACGTTTGTCGAAACACGTAAGCGAAAAAATTAAGTTACGCTTAGTGGGTTTGGCCTCTCAAGGAATTATCGCGTTGATACAACAAAACGAGTTGGAAACGCTAACCGAATTTACCGGTGTCGTTTCCCATCAGCATGCTCTAAATTTCTTGATGAACAGCACCATCCTGTTATTAATTGTGCCGGAGAATGAAAATAATGAAGGGATAATTCCCGGAAAAATATTCGAATACTTTGCCAGCTCTAAGCCCATTTTCTCATTGGCAAATCCAAAGGGAGATGTAGCTCAATTAATTGCAGAGAATAATTTTGGCAAAAGCTTCGCCCACAGCCAGGAGGAAGAGATGTATTGCTATTTAGTGGAATTGATGAACGCCTGGAGAATTAATCCGAATCTTGATTTACCCAAGAAGGATTTAACACGCTTTGAAAGCAAGTATCAGGCGAAACGGTTAGCAGAAATTATGCACCCGTGAGACGATGTATTTTGGTTGTTGCGCAACCCTCCGTCTTTTTATTTTATCGTAGTAGCTGAAAGGTGCCTTTATAATTAAACCGTTGACGGTTATAGCCGGTGGCCCTTAGTTCGTAAATATATACTCCTATTGCACTGGCTTGCCCTCTAAAAGTACCATCCCATCCTTTATAAAGATCGTTCGTTTCAAATACTAATGAGCCCCAACGGTCATATATTCTAAGAAGATAATCCAAAGGTAATTTTCCGGTGAGATTTTGAATGAATAGCCCTTGTGCATAAAAAACATCATTGATACCATCGTTATTAGGACTAAAGGCATTGGGTACAAAAATTTTAGGCGGCAGAAAAAGACACGCCATATTACTCATACTGCTGTCGGGCAGCGCCTCTGCCTCTACCGCTTTTATTCTATAACAAAATGCTGTATCGGTAGCTGTAACGGTTTTATCGAGATAGGAGGTATCGAATGAAGGCAACACCGCTATTGTTTTAAAGGTATTCGTTGTATGATCGTATAATTCCACGTGGTAGGCCAAAATGGTTTTTGCCCAATCGCCGTAGGCATTCCACGTTAAATAAACGGCATAATCAATATTGGAAACTTTTAAATTTATGCTTCTTCCTAGGTTCGAAGCTCCCGTGGTATTTCCACAGTAATCTTGCATTCTCACACGGTAGGTATAGCTGTTTAAATGAACATCCACCTGCTTGTCAATAAACGTGTTGGATGTGCTTACCGCAAGGTTTTTAAAGGTTCCATTGGCATCCATCCGTTCAACTAAATAGTTCTTTCGGTTGGTATTTACGATACCCGCTGTATCCCATTCCAACAAAACATCTTTATCGTTAAGTACCGTAGCGCGTAGTACCTCCAATACACCATTGGTAATATAAAAAGGCGGGTGATTAAAATCAGTATTACTTCTAGAAATAAATTGGGTTCCAGCCTGCACGGCTTCCACATAATAATAATAATCAGAGTCGCACAAATTGAGATCCGTAAAAACCGTATCGAAGGCGGTAAGCTGAGCATGAAGCAGATACCCTCCAACAGCGGTATGGCTGCGGTAAAGTTGATACGAATAAGAACCTGAAACCCATCCACGATAGCCCGTCCAACGGACGATATTACTGTTTTGGGTGAGCGTAGTAGCATTAATGAAAATACTCTGATGCAACCTGCTCAACCCCGTTTTGTATTGGCAATAATCAACGGCTTCCAGGCTATAGGAATACGGTTGAGTATTTACATTGATTCCGGTATTATCGAGATAACTGGTATCCACTTTGTTGCTCTTCGTAACCAAAGGGCTAAAAGGGCCACCCCCACTTCGGTAGAGCGTATATGCGGCAAAATCGGTTGCGGTATTTATATTCCACACGATTTTAATATCGTTGCTATTGACCACCGTGACATAATAAATTTCGGGTTGCGATGGAGGCAATGAATCGAACACGCGAACAGCGTTGATATGAACGACGCTATCCGTGCAGCCATTTGCATCTTGAACCGTAAGTTTCACCGAATAAATTCCGGGACGATCATAACCATAGGGCGCTGGATTGAATTGATTGGACGTATCGGCCAGAGTAAATGGATCGCCAAAATCCCAATGGTATTTTACCTGCGATGATGTCGCTGTCGATTGATTGCTAAACGTGATGGCCGTATGCGGGCAAACAGCAGTATCCGACACACTAAATAGAGCCGTAGGTTGAGCAAAGGCCTCTATATAATTCAGGCGAAGTGTCGAATCGGTGCATCCAAACGAATTACTGACGATTAATTTTACTGCATAGTTGCCTGCTGCAACGTAGGTGTGGGTTGGGTTTTGCGTGGTATCGTCAATCAGGCCATCATTATTAAAATCCCATTTCCACCGTACCGCCCCTTTGGAGGAGTCGTTAAAGTTCACCACGAAAGGGGCACAATCGTTTCGGTCGTTTACATAAAAGGAGGCTTTCGGATTACTATAAACGACAATACTATCAAGGGGTTGATAGAGTTGAAAACAGGTGCCTGAATTATCGGTAACAAACAAATAGGGCTTGTAAACCGAATATAATAAATTAGGGCTCGAAAGCGTATAAATTTTATCACTGATGGTTAACGAATCGATAGGGCCAAAACCGTAACTAAAATAAAATTTATATACATTACGACTGCTATCCACGATATGCACGGTGAGGGGTTCACAACCTACGGTATTAGAAATTTTAAAATAGGGTACAGGGCCCAGAATACGAATAAAATTTAGTTTCGTTTTACTTGCTTTACATCCAAAATAATTTTCTACGGTAAGCGTGATATGAAATGCCGATTGACCGTTATTAATTGCAAAAACATGAGAGATCACCGAATCGGTTGACTTCAGCAAGGGAGAACCGTCACCAAAATTCCAGGTATATAAATAAACATCGCTGGAAGATCGACTTCGAAAAGTAACCAGAGAAGGGCCACAAAGAATGACGGTGTCGCTTGCTACAAAATCGGCTGTAGGCTTCGTTATTACCAAATTTTGTGTGAGCGTATCGAGGCAGCCATCCACCGATTGCGTGATGAGACTGATGGGATGGTAACCCCTCTGAGAAAAAACAATTATGGGGTTTTTAGCCGTGTCTGCAGGTAAAAATGAAATCGCCCCATCAGAATACCATTTATAGGAAACCGGTTTTAAAAGCGACGTATTAAAAACAATGCCGGTATCATCCAAACAATATACCGGAAATACATCGAACTGTGCCTTTACACCAATACGTATCATTAAAGCGGCAGATGAGTCGATATAACTGCAACCATCGCTATTGGTAAATTTACAATATACTTTATAGGTGCCTATGCCGCTAAATGTTATTGTCGTTGTTGCGTTGGTCGCGTTGGCTATGGTAAAACCATTCGATAGCGCTCCATCGCCTGATGCGCTGCAACTCCATTCATACTGAACGATTGGCGAAGGATTTACATAATGAAAATTATAATTGATAGATGAGGTAAAATTTAATACGGCCTGCTTACATCCCGTTAGTTTGTTGGAAGCGATACCACCCTTTATACCACTCACGTGTACTTCGTTGCTTTTAATAAGGCTATCGCTGCAATAGATGCCGTTACTTACCTTGTATTTCACATGATAGCTTCCGGGCACCGCAAACGTGGCCAGGAAGTTAGTACCTACCCCTGTTAATGTAATGTTGGCGCTATCGGCATGCTGTATCGACCAGGTATGCAAAAGGGTGCTGAGTAATGGCAAGGTTTGTTGTATAAAGGCTAGGTTGCTGCCCGCACAAATATTGGAATTGGCGTTCGAGAAGTTGGCTATAGGAACACCAACGGTGATAAATTTATAGTATATCACGGTATCGCCGCATCCCCATTTATTCGATACCTCTAAACGAACATTATACCTCCCTGCCGTATCGTATCGCACGATAGGGTTATCGATGGTATCGTTGCCATTCAACGAAAAATTTAACCTATGAATGCTATCCAGACTATAAAAAATCCAGCGGTAGCGGGCGGGGGCCTTGTTTGAAAATACTGGGGTTAAATTATAAAAGGCTATTGGCTGTCCGGGGCATGCTACCAAAGGAAAAGCCGAAAAATTTCCGATGGCGGTATCAATAATAATGAAACTCGGCATCCTTAATGTATCGCTGCAACCATTGCTATTGGCTACGATTAAACGCACGTCGAAGGCTCCAAATTTATTAATGATAAACGTGGGGTTTTGGGTGGTAGCGGTAGCTAGAACATTCGTGTGGTTAACATCATACACGGTCCATTGGTACGTATTGGTGCCTGTTGCCGGCAATATACTGGTGCTTATGATATTCACCGTGTCGGGAAACGTACAATTGACCCTATCGACACTCGTAAAAAAGGCTACAGGAGGAGTCACGGTAAAGTAGTTAACCACTTTTTTACTCGAGCTACAACTATTGTACAGGTAGTTTAACTGCATATCGAATAACCCTATTCCATCAAAAGTAATATACACCGTATCCGAAGCAGTATCGCCTTGCAATAGGGTTGCGGTTATGGGTAGAACCCATTTAAATTGACCCGGCATTGGCAAGCCCGCCGTCGTATTAATAAGTCGTATGGTTTGTTTGCGGCAAACGGTGGTATAGTCGGCCGTAAAATTTACGACGACCGGACTTCCTACCTTAATAAAAGCCTTTTTGGTGGTCACATAGGTACATCCTAAATTGGTGGTCACCGTAAGCGTAACATCAAATGACCCTTGCGTACTATAAACTACGGTGGGGCTTAAAGAAGTGCTGCTTGGAGAGGAACTGCCGCTAAGCGTCCAGCTATACGAAGTTATGGTTTGAGTGGCCAAGCCACCTATTGATGGAGTAAAAGTAACATTGAAAGGCGCACAACCCGGAGTGAAATTTGAGGAGAAATCGAGGATCAGGCTATCTACCATATTTACCGCAGAATCTCTATTCACCAAGGCGGTACATCCAAGTGAATCGCGAATGAGGAGTGTGACCGACTTATACCCCGTGAGATTAAAATAATGCTTTAACACCCGAGGTGCATTGAGATAGCTGACGCCATCAATAAGCCAATTTCGACTTTTCGATTTGGCCGTTATATCGGTGAATATAACCGTATCGCCTCCATTACAGAGTAATGGTTTATCAATAGTAAACTGTGCCACCGGTTTTTGGGATACGGCAATATAATTGCTCTTTTGCAAGGTACAGATGGCTCCTCCCGGCAGATATACTTTTAGCTTTACGGTATAATTTCCAACACTATTAAAAATATTCGTTTTTACCGAATCGCTTGCCGATTGGCTGCTATAGCCTCCCCCGAAATCCCATGCAAAATCGGAGCCGGCAGGGAAATTTGCCGCAGTAAATTTCGCTATCAAGGGCACACATCCCACGGTGTCGGTAGAAGCAAAATAGAGGCCTGCACACTGCGCTAACACCCCCGAACCAGAGAGTACAAGAAGAAGCGTGATGGTAAAGAGTCGGAAGGCTTTCATGAGCAAGAAAACAGCAGCCGGTGAAGGTGGCTACTTAAATAATTCACAACTACGGTACAAAGATAAATATTATGGTCTTCATGATGAGTTTAATATCTAAAATAAACGATTGATTTTTTAAATAGAATAAATTCAATCCTAACTTTAGTGGCATCACTTCTTCAATATAATATTGCTCGGGGTTTTGTGCTTTGGCCAAGAGTGCGTTTTCGTTTCTAAATTTAATGGAGGCATAATCGGTAATACCGGGTCTCACCGTCAATACATTACGTTGTTTTTCGTTGTACATGGCCACATATTTCGGCACCTCCGGCCGGGGGCCCACCAAACTCATCTCACCGATTAAAACGTTGAATAATTGGGGGAGTTCATCTAATTTAAAACGTCTTAATAGTTTACCAAGACGCGTAATTCGTACATCGTGATTGCCAATGGTTAAGTTTAATAACCTATCCGAAGCGGCCTGCATGGTTCTAAATTTAATCACTTTAAAAGGTACCTCATTTAGTCCTACCCTTACCTGCCGATACAATACCCTTCCTTTGCTATCCAGCCTAATGGCGATGGCGGTAAGAATTAATACCGGAGATAAAATTAATAATCCCAATAAAGAAAAAACAATGTCGAATAGTCGCTTAGCCAAGGATCTCTTTTACTGCATTAGAAACGGTTTGAATCACGAAATCAATCTGTTCGGAGGTGAGATCAAAATACACCGGCAAGCTTATTTCTATCTCATAGTTGTTTTTTGCTTGCGGGTAATCAGCCATATCGTACCCCCTATTTTTGTAGAAGCTCATCATCGGCAAAGGAATAAAATGAACATTCACACTCACGCCGTTCTTACTTATCACGGTAATGATGTCATCGCGCTGTGCCTCGGTACAATTTTTAATCCGCAGCGGGTATAAATGATAGGAAGATTCCTTCTGAGGGGTTTCAAAGCATGGTGCTATCGCCCAGGGCTGTTTTAAAAAACCCTCAAGATACTGGATACAAATTGCTTTTCGCTTGGGAAGTGTTTCGGTATCATAACGTGCGAGCTCTACCAGCCCGATACTTGCTAAAATATCGGGCATATTATACTTATAGCCGGCCTCCACAATATCGTACCTCCAGTTGCCCGGCACCGTTTTAGCTAAGGCGTCCTTATTTTGCCCATGCAAGGTAGTAACGGCAAGCTTCGCATAGATATCGTCATTATCAAAACCCGGTAAATTCAAGCAGATTGCACCTCCTTCTGCTGTCGTCAAATTTTTCACGGCATGAAACGAGATCACCGAGACATCGGTGAGCGCCCCTACCCTTTGGCCATGATACCATGCCCCAATAGAATGCGCAGCATCGCTTAATACCATAATCCGGCCTAGCTTTTTTTGTTGCTCTGTATCGGCATCAAATAATTTTTTTATCGCCTCCGAATTTACCAGGTCGTTGATCTTTTCATAGTCGCAGGGCATGCCTCCAAAATCAACCGGCATTATCACTTTTGTTTTGGAGGTGATGGCTTCTGCCATTTTGGTGATGCTTATATTAAAATCATCTTTATTTACATCAACAAAAACAGGAATGGCACCACAATGCACAATGACATTGGCCGTGGCACTGTAGGTATAAGCCGGCAAAATCACTTCATCGCCTTCCTTCACGCCATACCATCTAAGCATAATCTCCAATCCGGCCGTGGCCGAGTTTAAACATAACACACGCTGGCAGCCTGTGTATTTCTGTAACGCTACCTCAAACCGTTTTGTCTTCGGCCCGGTGGTAATCCAGCCCGATTTCAACGTATCGACGACTTCGTCAATAATTTTTTGATCTATATGTGGGGGAGAGAACGGAATCATATTATGAATGCAACAAAGAAGATTGGGAAATTACGTATAAATAATCCGAGCGTCGACACGCCCGTTGTTCCATCGGAACAATTGATGGGTAGCCCCAGCGATGAAATGGTTTTTACGTTCCAGAGGAACGTTTGGTGCCATAAGATTGAAAAGCAAGATGCGTTTTTTATTCATCAATAGATTTCCGATATTGCATCACTAAAAATTTATTCTAATGCCTAACAGTTACACCCAAATCCACATTCAAATTGTATTTGCAGTAAAATGCCGCCAAGCCCTAATTCATAAAAGCTGGAATGAGAGGCTCCACCAATACATCAATGGAATAATTCAATCGAATCGTCATAAGGTACTTCAAATAAATTCGATGCCCGATCATATACATATTTTGATTGGACTTCGACCTCATCAATCAATTTCTTCACTCGTTCAAAACGTAAAAGTTGAAAGTAGTAAATGGATTAAGACACAGAAGTTTTGCGCCTTCCCTTTTGCATGGCAGGAGGGTTTTGGTGCATTCTCATATTCTAAAAATCTTGTTCCTACTGTTATTCGTTATATTCAGAATCAAGAAGTACATCATAGGAATGAAACTTTTTTAGAAGAATATAAACGAACGTTAACTCTCTTTGACATTGCTTGGGAGGAACCAT
Organism: Bacteroidota bacterium; assembly: GCA_947507965.1. Classification (GTDB taxonomy): domain Bacteria; phylum Bacteroidota; class Bacteroidia; order UKL13-3; family UKL13-3; genus CAINMV01. The sequence continues at coordinate 385 of CANNQU010000088.1, read as the reverse complement.
ACCTATTCCACTCTTTGGATTAGCTTAATTAATTTTGACCCACCCGTTGTTCCGATGGAACAAAATACATTTTTGCTGCATCATCCGCGGCGGCTACCCACCCGTTGTTCCGATGGAACAAAATACGTTTTTGCTGCATCAGCGATGAATTGGTTTTACGTTCCAGAGGAACGTTTGGTGCCATACGATTGAAAAGCAAGATGCGTTTTTTATTCATCAATAGATTTCTGATATTGCCTCATTCTTTAAATTCAGAATCACGCCAATAATAATTCAAATGGGCATAATTGCTAAATACCGGAATCCTATATAAAACAAACCTACCTCACACTTGCCTTCGTGCCTCCTGGCTACCCACCCGTTGTTCCGATGGAACAAAATACAT
>CANNQU010000087.1 GCA_947507965.1 Bacteroidota bacterium | reverse complement strand
GAAGCGACGGAAAACCGAATGCATTGACCCTGTTGTATTGTCATCCTGACGAAGGAAGGATATCAAAAAAACACCACTCATCATCAACCACCAACACCCTCATGAAGCGACGGATAATCTGATTCATAGATTCGTGTTGTATTGTTATCCTGACGCAGGAAGGATCTCAAAAACTACCACTCATCATCAACCATCAACTCACTCATGAAGCGACGGGAAAATGGAGGTATTGACCCTGTTGTATGGTCATCCCGACGAAGGAAGGATCTATTGTATTTCATCTTAAAAAACGGCTATCCAAGATTAATCGCAGCGAGAAGGGTTTCTTTGTTCTTACTCGACCAGTATTGGAAATTAAGCGTAACCCAGCACATCAAATTCGGAATAACCCCTTTTTCGGTTTTTTTTCTACTAGGGTTAAAAGGAGGTAGGCAAATCACGGGTAATTCCGTATCTTCGCGCCTCTATTTTTAAATAATTTATACCTTAATTTTTATGAGCGCACAATCTGCAACACAATACAAAGTAAAAGATATCTCATTGGCCGAATGGGGAAGAAAAGAAATTACATTAGCCGAAGCCGAAATGCCCGGGCTTATGTCGCTTCGAAAAGAATACGGCTCAAGCAAACCGTTGGCCGGAGCCCGCATAGCAGGCTGCCTTCACATGACCATCCAAACGGCTGTTTTAATTGAAACCTTGGTTCATTTAGGCGCCGAAGTAACGTGGAGTTCATGTAATATTTTCAGTACTCAGGATCATGCCGCCGCGGCCATCGCCGCCGCCGGGGTTCCAGTATATGCCTGGAAAGGAATGAACAACGAAGAATTTGACTGGTGCATAGAGCAAACATTACATGCTTTTAAAGATGGCAAAGCACTCAACATGATTTTGGACGATGGAGGCGATTTAACCAATATGGTTTTTGATCAATACCCCGAACTGGCCAAAGACATCAAAGGGCTATCGGAAGAAACGACGACCGGCGTTCACCGTTTGTATGAGCGCATGAAAAAAGGCACGTTACTAATACCGGCCATCAATATCAACGACTCGGTTACCAAATCGAAGTTTGATAATAAATATGGTTGTAAAGAAAGCTTGGTAGATGCCATTCGCAGAGCCACCGATATTATGATGGCAGGAAAAGTAGCCGTTGTAGCTGGGTATGGCGATGTGGGCAAAGGCTCTACCGCTTCCCTTGCTGGAGCAGGCTGTCGTGTTATCGTTACCGAAATCGACCCAATCTGCGCGCTACAGGCAGCGATGGATGGGTATCAGGTGATGCCTATGGATGAGGCAGTACTTCATGCGCAAATATTTGTTACGGCCACCGGTAACGTGAATATTATTAAAGAACGTCATTTTCGTGCGATGCGCGACAAGGCGATCGTTTGTAATATTGGCCACTTCGATAATGAGATTGATATGGCTTGGTTGAACAAAAATTATGGCAACACCATGAACACCATTAAACCACAGGTGGACATGTACACCATCGACGGAAAGGATATTCTGGTATTGGCGGAAGGACGTTTAGTGAACTTGGGTTGTGCTATGGGCCATCCATCGTTTGTGATGAGTAACTCTTTCACCAACCAAACGTTGGCTCAATTGGAACTATGGCAGAATTCGGCCAACTACAAAAACGAAGTGTATGTGTTACCTAAAATTTTAGATGAAAAAGTAGCTTACCTTCATTTAGCCCATGTAGGTGCCAAATTAGAAGTGATGGATACCGAACAGTCAGATTATATAGGAGTGAAGAAAACGGGTCCGTTTAAAAATGATATGTACAGATACTAGTATCGACTGGTAATAATTATTTAAAGCCACCTCTGTCAGAGGCGGCTTTTTTGTTTAAATGAGGGTTTCAGTATCAATACAAGAGTGTAGCAAGGAGCACGTTTGGAATCAGAATTTACCGAATGGGGGAATTTCCCGAATGAATACAAGCGATTTAATTTTTCAAAGAAACAGAAGGCCCTCGTTGTTTATTGTTAATGCCATTCTGTAAATCCTAAAATCCTGAAAATTCTGCTGCTGCTATTTTTTGTTTTATCTTCGCCGATATGCAACTATGCATCGATGTGGGCAATTCCACTATAAAATATGCTTTGTTTAATAAGCGGAAACTATCGCATAATACTGTATCCGATCGTTTCGATGTCGCGCTTTTGGCTGAATTGATCGCATTACACCAACCCGAAAAGGCCATCGTGTCGAGTGTTCGAGCCATTCCAAAGGCCTGGCTTAAGTACCTACAAACACATACCCCAACAACCCTGCTCACCCATCATACCCCGTTGCCCATCACCCTTAATTACAAAACCCCGGAAACCCTCGGGAGAGATCGTATAGCCGTTGCTGTTGCCGCTTTCACCATGTTTCCTCAACACCACTGTTTGGTTATTAATGCAGGCACCTGTATCACCTACGATATCATCACCGAAAAAGGTGTTTATCAAGGAGGTGCCATTGCTCCAGGAATAGAAATGCGTTATAAAGCCATGCATCAATTTACGGCCAAGCTTCCGTATGTAACCAAAAGAACCACCGTGCGTATCACCGGTAAAAGCACGGAAGAGAGTATGAATGCCGGCGTTTTAGGTCATCTATGTTTTGAAGTGGACGGTGCGATACAGTTTTATTCTTCTCATTTTAAAATGTTAAAGGTATTGATTACCGGTGGTAATGGTTCTTTTTTGGCGAAACGCTTGAAAAACAGCATCTTTGCCGCCCCAAATTTGGTTTTAATCGGCCTTAATGAAATTTTACTTTATAATGCGTAATTATCTTCTTTCTTACTTTTTGTTATTGGCTTTTTGTTTAACCGCACAAACTAATACCTTTTCTCCTTATTCCTATTATGGTATTGGTTCTCCCGAATCTCAACATGGGGTGTTTTTTCAAAGCATGGGTGGCATTGGCCAAGCACTACGTCATGCAAACTATATTAATACCGTGAACCCGGCTTCGTATGCAGCCAACCAAAAAATTAATTTCGAGTTTAACCTGTATCTTAAGTTAAACACCCTACACGATTCGCTCGGTTATTATGATTATAAGACCTTTAACTTTTCAAGAATGGTGATGGCGTTTCCAATAGGGAAGAAAAACAATAGCGGTGCTTGTTTTGGGCTAATGCCGTATAGCACCAAGGGCTATGATATTCAGCGTCATTTTATTTCACCTGTTTCTCATACCGATTTCTATAGTGGGAACGGGGGTATCAATAAAGTGTTTCTTGGAGGTGCCTATAGCCTTAACAAGAATTTATCTTTTGGTGCAAACCTCAATTATTTGTTTGGCAACATTAACAATATCAGGGTAACCACCTTTGATACGGCCTCCATCAATAATTATTATCTGGAAAACAAAACCATCCTGCGTGGGGCCAATATCGATTTGGGTGTGCAGTACCAACACGATAAAGAGTTTGTAAAAGAAACCGTGAAATACCGAAAAGAGGACTCCGTGTACCTACGCAGCAACAGAAAGAAGAACGATGCCGATTCCATGGTTCATATTAAACGGTATGGCATAAGGGCCGGCCACGATACGGTGGTGCTTGTATTTAACTGGGGAGCAACATTTACTACCGCTACCAATAGCAATGCCACGCGCGATGTTTATGGAGCAACGTTTAAGGATTATTACCTGCCTTTTCTGCAGAAGAATATTATCGTAAAGGACACGGTTAAATATAGTGTAGGCGAAAAAGGAAAGATTTTCATTCCGCGAAGTATAGGAGTTGGTTTCTCTATCTCCAATGAACATAAGGCCGACAAAAGAAATAATTTTTTATTCGGAGCCGATTTCAAGTATAGCAACTGGACTTCCTACTTAAATTTTGGGAATCCCGATTCGTTGCATCAAAGCTACTCCATTAAAATAGGGGGTTATTACAAGCCATTAAAACTGTATCGTACCGACTATTTTAACGAAATTGAATACCGAGCGGGCATCCATTATACACAAACACCGATGGTGGTGCGAGGCACCCTCATTAACGATTATGGTATTGGCTTAGGCCTTGGATTACCAATGAAAAACAGAGGGCGTACGGCCGGTATTTTAAACGTAGGCTTCGAGATGGGTAAGATGGGTACGATAGAAAACGAATTAACGTCCGACACCTATTTTAAACTTTCATTGGGATTAAACTTAATTTCAACCGAATGGTTTCGTCACTATAAATATGAATAAGCTTTGTTGTTTGTTCTTTTTGTTTGCCTTTTTAGTATCTTGTAATGATGATGAAAAAGCAAAAAACGTCATTCAAAAACCGTCCTTCGCTACCGAAACGGGAGAAGGGGTGACCCTCACGTACACCGACTCGGGTATTGTAAAAGCAAAAATAAAGGCGCCTTTAATGCAACATTTCAGCCTGTCGAAGAAGCCCTATACCCTCATGCCAAAAGGGGTGGAAGGAGTTTTTTTTGATAAGTATGAAAATGCAAGCAGCTTTGCTTCTGCTGACTTAGGAGTATATTACGATAAGGAAAAATATTTAGTGATGAAGCAAAACGTGAAACTCATCAACGTGAAGGGCGACACCCTAAGCACCGAATACCTCGTATGGGATGAAGAGAAAGAAAAGATCTACACCGATAAATTCGTAAAAATTACCACCCCCGATCAGTTGATTTACGGCGATGGACTGGTGAGCAATCAAAACTTTACAGAATATCGAATTGGCAATGTAAGAGGCAATATACAACTCAAAAAAACCGATTGATGAAGACGTTTAAAAAATGGAGCTGGGTATTCATTGCGGTTATGAGCCTCATCGATATTATCTATATAACCTTCACCGAAGGTATGGTGGAAGGTAAAGTTTGGCCTTTTTTTGTTACATTGGCTTTCGGATTGTACTTTTGTTATAGAAATTTCATTAAAAAATAAGGCCATTAACGATCAATAGCTGTTGGCATCAACGAAAATCTACAGAAAAATAGTAATTGTATAAACCCTTTATAACCTGTGCCAGAGCCCGTCGTCATTTTAATCACATTAATTAGCACCGCCTTTTTCTCAGGTATCGAAATTGCCTTTGTCACGGCCAATAAATTGCGTATCCAACTGCGCAGCAAGCAAGGACATTTCACCGCTAAAATTTTATCCGGTTTTGTTAAAGAGCCATCGCGCTTTATTAGCACTACCCTGCTTGGCAATGCCATTTCGCTTGTCGTGTACGGTATTTTTATGGAGATGCTGCTGAAGCCATTCATCCATGATTTTATTCCGGCCGGGGAGCATGAATTTGCTGAAATTTTTATTTCCTCTGTTATCTCCACCATCATCGTTTTGGTAACGGCAGAGTTTATTCCAAAGGTTTTGTTTCGCATCAACCCCGATTTGATGCTGGAACTTTTTGCCGTTCCTTTTCTGGTTATTTATTATTTGTTTTCGCCGATCGTGAATTTGGTGGTATGGCTATCCAAATGGATGATACGGGTGTTTCTGAAGTCGGCGGTAAGCGAAAATGCCCCTATCTTTGGCAAGATCGATTTAGATCATTATGTAACCGAAGGCGCGAAGCTCGACCTAGAGGAAGATGCCGATGTGGACACCGAAATTTTCAAGAACGCATTAGATTTTGGAAGCGTGAAACTACGTAACTGCCTTGTGCCCCGTACGGAGTTGGTAGCCTTAGATATCAGCGCTACCATCGATGAGTTACACGCCCTATTTATTGAGTCGAGGCATTCTAAAATTTTAATTTACCGGGAGAATATCGATCATATCATTGGCTATGTTCATCAAGTAGAAATGTTTAGTGAGCCCAAGAGCATTCAATCGATATTATTGCCAATCCATATCACGTATGAAACGGTAAGTGCACAACGGTTGCTTACCGAGTTAAACAAGCTACGGAAGAGTGTTGCTTTGGTAGTAGATGAGTTTGGGGGTACTGCCGGTATCGTTACGGTAGAAGATATTATAGAAAACATTTTCGGCGATATTAACGACGAACATGATATTGAAGAGCTACGAGAACAACAAATCAACGAGAACGAATTTATCTTCTCTGCACGGCTGGAAATAAAGCATTTAAACGACCTCTACAACCTTCAATTGCCGGAAGGCGAATATGATACGTTGGGCGGATTTATCATCTCCCATCACGAAGATATTCCAGCGGTAAATGAAATAATTTCTATTGAACCGTTTGAGTTTCATATCTTAAGCATGTATAAAACCAGAATTGATTTGGTGAAGCTTAATAGAGTATAAGCGCAACGGTTTTTTCGGCTAAAAAGGTTACCTCTTCTTCTTCCAATCGTCAAGCTGGCTTACGATACTGAAGTTGGTATTAACCACCCCCGGAATATAACTGGCACCTCCGTAGCTAAGTTGCAGCTTGCTTATTTTTAAACCGATACCCCACGAAAAACCAGCGAGTCCTTTCTTGTTTTCATCACCCAAAATCAATTCTTTACGATGCTGATAATTATAGCCAAATCGCATGTTGAAGGTCTTGGTAAACAAAAATTCTCCACCTAAAACCAGATGTCTTAATGCCTTATCAGCCAGGGTTGTTTTTACTGCGATGGGCTCCTGCGTGGCGAGGTCTATTTTTGTTCCGATGCTATTGGGGTTGCTATACGACAAGTCGAATTGTTGCAAATTATTAAACACCAAAAAATAGCGAAAGGGCAGGTGGGCAAGCTGTTTACTCAACCCTATCTGCAACTGTAGTGGCAATGGTTCGCGCTGGTTGGCATATTTTATAAGTTGGAAACCGAGGTTACGTATTAAAAAGGACGCCACGAAACGGGAGGTGTCTTCGTAATGATAGGTAGCCCCCAGATCGAGGGCCACACCCAAGGAATTATAGCGCTCGATGCTACTGTAAATAAGTTTCACATTCGTGCCTAGAATCCAATGTTTCAAGGGGTGATTTATACCCACCTGAAAATTATAATCGGCCGCTTTAAAGGTGCCTTGTTTTTCGCCCGTGGCGTCGGCACGAGTGAACGAGCCATAATTATAATATTGCAATCCAAAGAGTAGGGTACCGATGCTATCGCGATGCCATACGTAGGCCACCGAGCCAGCCGATATGCCCGCAGGATAGTGCAAATAGTTTACCGTAGCCTGTTTATTCATGCTCGCTTGCAGCAACGAAGGATTTTGAAAAGCAACATTCAAATCGTTCGACCAGGTAACCATGCTGGTACCCCCATAAGCCGCACTACGGGCATTGGGAGCACTGTTTAAAAATTTGTAAATGCCGATACCACCAATTTGTGCGACACCCCAAATAGGGCTCAAAAGAAACAAAAGAAGATATCGCTGCATATTTTTCGGTATTCAATAATAAAACAAATAAAACGTTCGTGTTCTATTTTTCGTTTAATTGTTTAAAACTAAGTGAATAAAAGAGCGCATTGTATTCTCTTTTTTCCTCGTAAAAAGGGTACTTTCGCCTTATTCGTCGAAGTCATTTTTTTATCCTGTGACTGACCTGGCGAAGCTTTGCACGAAAATGAATATATTGATCACCGGCGGGGCCGGATTTATTGGAAGTAATATCGTTGAAACCCTTTTGCAGCGGGCAGATACAGACCAGGTGACGGTATTCGATAACCTGAGCACCGGATTTGAGAGAAATATCCAACCCTTTTTCTCTCATCCGAAATTTAATTTCATCAACGGCGATATCACCAACCTACAGCAATGCATAGAGGCAACCCAAGGGGCCGATGCCGTATGCCATCAGGCCGCATTGGGCAGTGTTCCCCGAAGCATAATGAACCCACTAGCCACGCATCAAGCCAACGTAGATGGTTTTGTTAATATGCTTGAAGCAGCAAGGCTAAACGGCATCCAACGATTTGTCTATGCCTCCTCTTCCAGTGTGTATGGCGATGCTGCCTATTCGCCTAAAAGAGAAGACCATCTTGGTTCTCCGTTGTCGCCGTATGCCGTTACCAAAAAAGCCAATGAGTTGTATGCCAACGTGTATCATAAAACCTATGGCATGGAGGTTATTGGACTTCGATATTTCAATGTATTTGGACCACGACAAGACCCCCATGGCGCCTATGCTGCCGTGATACCCCTATTCTTTAAGGCAGCATTAAATAATGTATCGCCTACCATTTTTGGCGATGGCTCCATCACCCGCGATTTTACCTATATCGACAATGTGGTAAATATTAATATTGCCGCTCTTACTACGCTTAACCCATCGGCTTTTGGTAAAGCGTATAACGTAGCCTGCGGCTCCACCACCACCCTCACACAACTATGGGAAGCCATCAAGAAATTATCGGGGTGCAGCGCCGACGCCATCTATGGTATGCAACGCCAAGGTGATATTCTGCAAAGCCTGGCCGATATTGCTCTTGCTCAACAGCACCTCCTCTATACCCCGTCCGTGGCTGTAGAAGCCGGTCTGGCGAAGAGTTTGGAGTGGTACCGCGGTGAGCGAATGCGTGAATCGTAAATCGTTTTTAATCGCGCTACTTGCAAATCACAGATTTACCAATGCCCCAACAATACTGAAGCGCTTGTATTTCATTTGGTGTAATAATTTTCATCTGTATTTACCACCTACTATCTACCACCTACTAAATACCACCTACTAAATACCACCTACTAATTACTATCTACTAAATACTATCTACTAAATACTACCTACTAAATACTACCTACTAATTACTAAATACCACCTACCACCCAAAAAACACTCCCCGTTTCATGATCGAACAAAACACTTCCTTTTACACCGAAATCTCTCCTAAGAAAACCTGGACCGGGTTAAACGTTAAGGAGGTATGGAAATTCAGGGATCTGCTTTTGCTTTTTGTGCGACGCGATTTTGTGTCGGTTTATAAGCAAACGATACTCGGCCCGATCTGGTTTTTTATTCAGCCGGTGCTCACCACCGTTACGTTTGTTTTTATTTTTGGTAACCTCGCTCAACTCTCGCCCGATGGCTTACCCAAGGTATTGTTTTTTATGAGTGGTATCGTATGCTGGAATTACTTCTCCGAATGTATTAACGCCACCGCCAATACCTTCACAAAAAATGCCAACCTATTCGGAAAAGTTTATTTCCCTCGTATCATCGCGCCGCTGTCGGTGGTTATTTCCAGTCTCATAAAATTTGGTATTCAGTTTCTTCTTTTCATCGCCATTTACCTCTATTTTATTTTTGCCAAGGGGGTTCATTTTAATATGAATGCCTGGATTTTTATTTTCCCTCTTTTAATTTTGTTGATGGCGTTATTGGGGTTGGGCTTCGGCCTAATCATCACCGCCCTCACCACCAAATACCGCGATCTCACGTTCTTGGTTACCTTCGGGGTGCAGTTGCTTATGTATGCCACGCCGGTGGTTTATTCGTTAGATAAGCTCACCCAGAAGCTAGGCGACAAATACCGATGGGTTATCGAACTTAACCCCATGACGCATGTCATTGAAACGTTCCGCTATGGATTTTTTGGTGAAGGTTCGGTGAGCATCACCGGCTTAATGTATTGCTCTGTTTTTGCACTCGTCCTGTTTTTATTTTCCTGGATGGTATTTAACCGGGTGGAGAAAAATTTTATGGATACCGTGTAAAGGAGATGGGGCGTGAAGTGTAAAAACGTAAATGCAGGAGTGAAGCACGAAACGATATACACAATATATACCAACAACATTTTAGTATAATATAAACTTGGTTACCATCGTACGATGAATAAAAAGCGAATAAGTATTGTCACCCCTTGTTATAACGAGGAGCAAAACATAAACCACATCTATGCTCAGGTTAAAGAAGTTTTCGACTCGTTGAAAGAATATGAATACGAACATCTTTTTATCGATAATCATTCCACCGACACGACGGTAGAAATTTTGAAGGAGATAGCCGGACGCGATAAAAATGTGAAAGTAATCGTTAACACCCGTAATTTTGGTCATATCCGCTCGCCTTTTCATGCGTTACTCCAAGCCACGGGCGACGCTACCATTCTTATCGTGGCCGACCTACAGGATCCACCGGCTTTGATACATGAGTTTATTTTGAAATGGGAGGAGGGATATAAGATTGTAATTGGAGTTAAAAATCAGAGTGAGGAATCGCATTTTATGTTTGGCCTACGAAAGCTTTATTATAATTTAATAAAAAAACTTTCCGAGACAGAGCTGATAAAAAATTATACCGGCTTTGGATTATACGATAAAATTATCATTGATATTTTAAAGAAACTGGATGACCCGTATCCTTATTTTAGAGGGCTTATTTGTGATATCGGATTTGAAATTTATCGCATCCCTTATATACAACCGGCAAGAAGTCGAGGGGTGACAAAGAACAATTTTTACACCTTGTATGACATGGCCATATTGGGCATTACCAACCACTCCAAAATACCCCTTCGGCTAGCCACGATGCTTGGCTTTTTGGTAGCTTCCGTTAGCTTTTTGGTGGCTATTGTTTATAAACTAATTTTCTGGAATGATTTTACCGTAGGGTTAGCTCCCTTGGTTATCGGGCTGTTTTTTTTCTCGGCAATACAGCTTTTTTTCATCGGTATCATCGGCGAATATATTGGCTCGATACATACCCAAGTGCTCAAAAGACCCTTGGTGATTGAGGAAGAGCGAATTAATTTTTAATAGCACAGAAATTAAATTGTATGGGCTTGGCGTATGTTATTCGCATAAGAAACAGAACACCCTCGTTGCCTATTACGAATGCCATTCTGTAAATCCTAAAATTCTGAAAATCCTGATTCCAACAGTTGTTGTTATTGTTTGCCAACGCCGAGGTGAAGCACCACCAACAACATTGGCATATGTGCGAATAAACCAAGACCCTTGTGTTAATGATTAACGACTCGCGATTCGCGCAAAACACCCCATACAAATAGCATGAATATTAAAAAACAACGTGTTTAAATAAAAATTGCATAACTCCTACTCTTCTTTACCCGCTACGGAATCTGAAATCGTTGAGTTTAAGGTTTCTTTCAATGCCGAGGCCATTGAAACGCTCGTCGCCTTCTCCAACACAAAGGGTGGTACGGTATATATAGGCATTACCGATTTGGCAGAGGTAAAAGGCGTTCAATTAGGGAAAGAGACGATAGCTCAATGGATCAACGAAATCAAGAGCAAAACAGTACCACAGCTTATTCCAGATATTGAACTTATTATATCCGAAGGGAAAACGATTGTAGCGATTCGAATCGGCGAGTATCCAGTGAAACCAATTGCCATACGTGGTAGATATTTTAAACGAGCGCATAATTCAAATCATCTGATGTCGGCTAGAGAGGTTGCCGACATGCACCTGCAAACAGTTAATTCTAGTTGGGATTTTTACCCTCGGCAAGGTAAATCCATTTTTGATATAGAGTTGGAAAAAGTAAAAAAAGTGATAGAAATTATTGCGAAGAGGAACGAAAATCCATTCATTGAAGGGGTTTCAGAGTTCTTAAAGAAGTACGAATTATTGAATGAAGATACGATTACCAATGGTTGCTATCTCCTCTTTAGTAAGGGTGTTAATTTGTACACGACCATTGAGTTG
>CANNQU010000086.1 GCA_947507965.1 Bacteroidota bacterium | reverse complement strand
TTGTGGTCTTGCCAAAAACCATTAACTTATACCTTTTGTTCTGTGCGAAAACTTCTGGGTTTACCGTCAATAAGTTTTTGTCAATTTTCTGTTTTAACTCTGGGAGCACCTTTTCCAAAGCATAAAATATGCCGGGAGCCTTTAACTTTAATTTTTCGACACCAAAATTATAAAGTGGCAAACCAATACTATTCCCCCACATATAAACGTAGGCGATAGTAGGTAGTATATGAGGCGTAATGTCCTGCTCATATTCCAACTGCCATCCATTGGCATTTACCTTCTCCATAAAAGCGTCCCAATAGTGCCCCGACTTCTCTGCCTTATCACCGATTCTAAAATAGTCGCAGGCAACCCACTTCGCATCCGAGGTGCTTACCTTATACAATAAGGGCAAGGCTAAATCAAGTTGCAGGTATTGCAACGACTCGGAGGTAATTAAGGCATCGAATTTCGAATTATTCGCTTCTCCGTCTAGATCTTCAAATTTGCAGTGATGCAATGGTATGGAAGGGTGTTTTTGAGAAATATAGTGTACCTGGGTCTGATCAGGGGTTAAGGCCGTGGGTTTATACCCTTTCTCCTCAAGTAATTTTAGTAATCCTCCCATGCCACAGCCAATATCCAGAACCTCTTTGCCATTGGTATTTAATTTTTCTACTAACAGCTCAGCGTACCTTAACTGCGCCTGGTATATTTGGTTGAGCGAAATGTCTTCTGGCTTAATCTCTGTATCGTCGAAATACCCATAATGCAGGAAGTCGCCCTTAAGTATCTGTGCGTAGAGTTTCAGTTGAGCATCATCTCGCACACGTTCTACTTTTTTTCTGTTACGTTGTAATTTTATGATATGATAAACCTCTAAAGGGTTTAGTAGCTTTTTAAATAAAGGTGTTAAAATTCCCATGTTATTGATGATTATTAGTTCAATTCCGATCCTAATTCTCTTTGACGCTATGCTACAATTTCTCCAATTAGGCTTGTTTGTGTGCTTCTTATAATTTTCACATTTACATAGTCGCCTTTTTTTACCGCTCCTTTTTTCGGAAACACACATACTACGTTGCCATCATTCCGGCCTCTTAAATCGTTGCCCGATCGCTTTGATTCGCCTTCAATTAATACTTTATAGGTGTTTCCGATACGAGCTTCATTTTTCCTTTTGCTTACCTCACTCTGCATGTCTATGATGCGCTGCAGGCGGCGTTTTTTTACTTCTAATGGCACGTCATCGGCATACTGCCTGGCAGCCAGGGTGCCGGGACGTTCGCTATAAAAATACATATAGGCGAAGTCGAATTTTGCTTCACGCATCAAGGTTATCGTTTCCATTAGTTCTTCCTCCGTTTCCGTGCAAAACCCGGCAATCACATCGGTACTTATACCACAGTCGGGCAAAATCTCGCGAATGCGCGCCAAGCGTTTTACAAACCATTCGGCGCTGTAAGTACGATTCATTAACTCGAGCACTCTGCTGCTGCCACTCTGCAATGGATAATGAATATAGTTGCAAATATTTTCGTACTTCGCCATCGTAAACAATACCTCGTCGGTTATGTCTTTGGGGTGAGAAGAGCAGAAACGGATTCGGCAATTAGGAACAGCTTGGGCCACCATCTCCAATAGCTTGTCGAACGATACCATCAATTCATCGCCTGGCGAAATCTCTGCTATAACCAGATCTTGTTTTGCCGTTTGCTTTTCTATCTCAGCATCCAGCTCCTTAATTAAATTAATCGTGGCTTCGCTTTTCAGCTGATTATTAAACACCCCTTGGCGTTCCAACCGTTCAACCTCCTTTTTTGCATTGCTGATATTACTCCATTTATAACTATCTACATTTTGCCCCAGCAACATGATCTCTCGATAACCCATTTGCTCTAACTGAATACACTCGCGAATAATACTAAAAGGATCGCGGCTGCGCTCGCGCCCACGAGTAAAGGGTACCACACAGAAGGCACACATGTTATCGCATCCGCGCATGATACTTACGTACGATGAAATTCCGTTTTCGTCGAGCTTCACCGGGGCAATTTCTGCGTAGGTCTCCTCTTTACTTAAAATGATATTCATGGCGCGCTGCCCATCGCCTACCTCAGCCAATAGTTTTGGAATATCACGATAGGCATCTGGCCCGATAATTAAATCAACCATCTGCTCCCGATCCATTAACTCCTTTTTCAAACGTTCGGCCATACAACCTAATACACCGACTACCAACGAGGGTTTGCGTTTCTTCTCATTATGTTTTATCTGATGCAATCGATTCCATACCGTTTGTTCGGCATTCTCTCGAACGGCGCAGGTATTTAAAAATACGGCATCGGCCTCATTAATATCATTCGTTGAGGTATAACCTTCACCTGCCATAATTGAGGCCACTACTTCGCTGTCGGCAAAATTCATAGCACAGCCATAGCTTTCTAAATAGAGCTTACGTTTGATTGTGGGTTCGGGATGTTCACTTTCTACCATTAGGGCGGCAAATTTACGAAATCTTACTGACAAGGTGGCAGAAACCTTTTGATGTTAAAAGCAGAATGTACATTGTATTTTTGCGAGGTGAGTTTTGAAAATGATTTCTTTTCAGTACTAAAACAGCCTCAATTTAATTTTGAGGAAATGGCGTTGCACTTATTTCGAAGGCAAGCTCAAAAGGTAGAGGTATATCAACACTTTTTGTACTTATTGAAAATTAACGCCGAGGAAATAGTGGCATTAGAACAAATTCCATTTATGCCTGTTTCTTTTTTTAAAACACATAAAATAATTGCCCTTGGTGCGGATGACAGCTTTTGCTTTACCAGTAGTACCACTACCGGTGGAATTCCATCAAAACATTATGTGCCCGATTTAGGATGGTATGAATGGAGTTTCAAAAACGGATTTAACTATTTCTATAACCACTACCGCGACTATTGCGTTCTAGGTTTGCTTCCTAATTATTTAGAGCGAGAAGGTTCTTCGCTGGTATATATGGTTAAGCAGTTTATCGACGAAAGCAAGTACCCGGAAAGTAATTTTTATTTGCATGATTTTAAAGCATTGAGTAAGCAGCTTCACGAAAACGAAAAAAAGAAAATCCCATCGTTACTTCTCGGTGTAACCTATGCGCTTCTCGATTTTGCACAACAATTTCCGATGCCTCTAAAAAACACGATCGTGATGGAAACGGGTGGTATGAAAGGGAAACGTAGAGAGCTCCTACGGTCGGAAGTACATGAAATCTTGAAACAATCATTCTCACTTACTACCATTCATTCGGAGTATGGTATGACGGAGCTCCTTTCTCAGGCCTATTCTACGGGTAATGGAATTTTTGAATGCCCTCCATGGATGCGGGTTTTGGCTGCCGACCTAAATGATGCTCGAACCATCCTACCCAAAGAAAAAGCGGGTAGCCTTAACCTAATTGATCTGGCCAATATCAACTCATGCGCCTTCTTAGCCACCGACGATTTGGGTGTGGTTCATAGCGATAACTCTTTTGAAGTGATCGGCAGAAAGGACCATAGTGATATTCGGGGGTGTGGATTAATGTATTCGGCAATTTAGCAGGAGGCTTAATCTCGTCCGTCGGTTTTCTGTTCTCACCTTTGGGCATAGTCGGCAAGAAACACTTCTATCTCTCTTCATGATAGTCCTTTCACATGTTTTCTGACAGATTTTTGCACTTGTTTTTTATAAATCAGAATCTTTCCTACTTTTACCGACAAATAGCGTTGTTTTTATTTAAAACAGCATATACATTTGTAACGAACGTCGGCGTTTTTTTAAAACTCCTTCAAGTTTAAATAGATATCCTTTGAAAATTATATCTCTGCTTTTTCTATCCTTATTGTTAATGAACTCAATCGATGCACAAGATACGATCGAAAGGGAGGCGTATTTCGTTTATCCGAAAGCTTTTAAAAAATGGCATGGTGCTTTTCTTGCAGGGGCGAGCATTACTAGATTACCTACCGAGGTTGTGGAAGAAGAAATTAGCACCTCGCCGGTTTTAACTGCAGAATACCGGCTCGGCTTACCAAAGAAATGGAATCTTTGTCTTAAACTTAGTTCAAATTATATAAGTAACCTAGGAGCACTCCACGTTTCTCGATCCTTGATCAATAAAAAATTTGCGCTGGCGTTAGGTGGCAATGCCTCCATGTGGTTTGGACATTTAGAATTGCAAGCCATTAAACTAAAATCGTATGGCGTAATTCTTAGCCCCCAACTAACGTTCGGATACGATTTTCGAAAATATTTCTTAAGTGTTGCTGCAGAAGTAAATTATGGGTTTATGAGAACATTTTCCAATGAAGAAGAATTGGCTACCTTCAAACAGAACCAATCTCTTTTCGCAATAAAAATTGCCATTGAACAGCCTTTGTGGAAAACGCACTCGTTTCTTTTATTCAGTAAATTAAATTATGCTCAGTTTTATTATCAATCATGGCTTTCCTACTCAACCCTTAGTGATTATTTGCTTTATCCGGAATTTGGCTTTGCTTTTATTATCTAGAAATTTGTATTGACTATATCCTTTAATCGTAAGAACCTATTTAAATGAATATAAAAGTTAACAGAATATTATTCGGATTATTCATTATCCTTCTGCATTCATGCCAGAAAAAAATAGGGCCGGAAGATGTACCGGTAACATCATTGAGCCTATTGGATAGCGCCACCGCTGTTTCGGAAAAAGTAAAGCCCTTAATGGAAGGCGTTTATTCCATTCGTGGCGACATTTCAAATTTCGGACAGGATATGGTATTAAAATGGAATGGAGCCTCCCTTTCCGGATTCTCGTCTAAGAATAGCTCGTATATTGTACTTAAATCGGGCGAAAAAAATGGAAACCTCTATTTCGAGGGCTATTGGCGTTATGCCGAGAGCCAACAAACCGGTTTGATTTCTCTGACCTTAGAAAAAGACAATGGAGCTTCCGATTTAATGATCGGGAAGAAGCCGGCTTCTATTAAAATTAAAGGCACCTTATGGGATTCAAAAACGTATTTCAATTTTGAAATGAATTATATCCGGCCGCTTTCTGTTCATTCGAAAGCGTTTTATATTATTGGACACCGATGTGGAGGACGTAATTCCGATCGGTTGCCGGCTTCTGAAAATTCATTGAAAATGATACCCTTGTCGGAACAGCTTGGAGCCAATGCCATTGAGACCGATGTTCAGCTTACCAAAGATGGGGTACCGGTTTTGTTTCACGACGATTACCTATCCACTCGATTGATTAATGAGACCTATATGATTGGACAAATTAGGGATTATACCTTTGCACAACTACGAGCACTTTGTACCTTAAAAGATGGACAAAAAATACCAACACTGGAAGAAGCATTGGAAGTAGTAGTTGACAAAACAAATCTTAAATTGGTATGGCTAGATATCAAAGGTACTGATGTAATTAAAGCCCTGGCACCATTACAAACTAAATATATGAACAGGGCTCTAATAACGGGAAAAAAACTGGATATCCTAATTGGGTTACCTGATGAGACAAACTTTAATGAATATGTAGGATTAAACATCTCCCAGAACCATCCGGCCATTTGTGAGCTAAATGAAGATTTTGTTCGATCGGCTCAAGCCGGTTTTTGGGCCCCCAGATGGTCGCTAGGCTTACTCACAGATCGGGTGAAACAAATGCAAAAAGAGGGGGTAAAAACATTTATTTGGACTTTAGATAACACACAGTTGGTGAAAAGATATTTAGCTACCGATGAATTCGATGGTTTTTGTACCAACTATCCATCAATCGTAGCCTATGAATATTATTCGAATTAATAAAAGCACAAAATTTTATATGAATTTTCGCATAAACCAGAGTCCGAAAACGAATTTTAAAATGAAATCTATAGTGGTATTACTTAGTGCCCTTTTTTCTTGCCATTGGATGCAAGCACAAAGCAATAGAGGCGAGATCACCAACCCCTTATACACCATCTCAATTCATGGTGATGTAGGCTTTCTAAAGATGCTTGCTCAGAGCGGTGTTTTGAAAAAGCAGAGCAACCTGTCGTATTCGTTTGGTGCATTATGGGAGCCGGGTCACCTGTTGAATATTGGTATTGAAAGTGGGTTTCTTATCCTCGAGAAACGTTCAGTTGAAAAAATGAACACCGATTTTGGCACTACAAACTTTAAGGCTAGCCTCACCTCAATTCCTGCCATTGTCGTATTTAATATGAAACTTCACAAATTAAATTTGTATGGTGGATTAGGAGCAAGTTATACTACTTCATCCATTGAAGCATTCGATTTAAAAACAATAACATCACGCTGGCTATATACCTATTACGCTGCATTAGGATATTCTTATCCATTTCATCGCTTCGGAATAGGACTTAAAGGTTCGATTTATTCTTTTTCAAAACTCAACAAAACGGATGTATCAATAATGCTTGATTTGTCGTTTGACGTATTGAATTGGTAGGAATTTCAATCAGACCAGCCCTATTGTTGTCGTTATGAATAGCGTTTTTTACCCCAATAACATAATCATAATAACGATAGTACTATCTAATTCACCAAAAGCTATCTGTTTTCTCTCATGTTTTACTGTATTTTCGCAATTATTATTCATCTCCATTTTGAAAGATTTTAGAAAGCTTTTTCAACTCATCCTGCCGTACAAGAAATATGCTATAGGTAATGTTGTCTTTAACTTTTTAGGCACTGTTTTTAGTGTAGTCTCCATTGCATTACTCATGCCATTCCTCGATATCTTATTCGACAAAACAAAGGAGGTTACCATAGCACCCGAATTTAAATTGTCGGTGCCAACAGCCATCGAATATTTTAAATATTTTTTAACTCAAATAAAGCAGGAGCAAGGGGCACAAACCACCATCCTATATGTTGGCCTTTTCATCCTGATCGCCATCATCTTAAAAAACCTCTTCGTTTACGGTGCTCTATTTATTATTACCCCATTGCGTCAATATATTATTCGCGATTACAGAAATAAGTTTTATAGCAAACTTTTGCGCTTACCCCTTTCTTATTTTAATAATGAACGAAAAGGCGACTTAATATCTCGGTTTACCAATGATATCACTCAGGTAGAATGGAGTGTGCTCATGGCGTTAGAGTCGCTATTTAAAGAGCCTATTAGTGTAATTGTTTTTTTGACGGCCCTCTTTATCGCAAGCACAAAACTCACGTTGATCGTTTTTTTAGTTTTGCCTTTAGCCGGAATCTTCATCGCTGGTATAGGTAAAATATTAAGGAGAGAATCAAAAATAAGACAAAGCATATTAGGAAACATAATAACCCATTTGGAAGAAACGATTGGAGGGATGCGTATTATAAAAGCATTTAATAATGAAGAAACCATGCGTAACCGAATGCTCGAAAACAATAAGCATCTTACTTCACTAAGTATAAGAACCAGTCGTTTAGGCGATGCTTCTTCCCCACTAAGTGAGGTATTCGGTATTTTTGCTGTCGTTATTTTGCTGTGGTTTGGCGGTCGCATGGTGTTAAACCAGCAAATGGAAGCCAGCGCTTTTATAATATATCTCGGGCTATTCTCTCAGGTTATCTCACCGGCTAAAGCCATCAGTAATGCTACCAATTTAGTAAAACGAGGCAGCGCCAGCCTCGATCGGATTGAAGAAATATTAGCTGCTGAAGAAGCGATTACCAATAAACTAAATCCGGTAGTTTTAAAATCATTTGAGAAATCAATTGAGTTTAAAAATGTGAGTTTTAGGTATCGTGAAGAATATGTTCTACGAAATATTAATTTAACTATTGAGAAAGGCAAAACGGTTGCTCTCGTGGGGCCATCGGGAAGTGGAAAATCTTCCTTAGCCGATTTAATTCCACGTTTCTACGATATTCAAGAAGGGGAGGTGCTTATTGATGGCGTAAATGTTAAGGACTATGAGATGCATAGCATGCGAAGTGTGATGGGCATTGTTACCCAGGAGAGTCTGTTATTTAACGACTCGATAAAAAATAATATCGCCTTCGGCATGCCCGATAAAACCGATTCGGAGATTATGCAGGCAGCAAAAGTTGCCAATGCCATAGAATTTATCGATCAATGCGATTTCGGATTGGAGACGAATATTGGAGAACGAGGCAGCAAATTAAGTGGGGGCCAACGTCAACGAATAAGCATTGCTAGGGCTGTATTAAAAAATCCGGATATCTTAATTTTAGATGAAGCCACCAGCGCATTGGATACCACCAGCGAACGCCTCGTACAGCAGGCGTTGGATAATTTGATGCATCAGCGTACGAGCATCGTTATTGCCCATCGACTGACGACCATCCAAAATGCCGATCTCATTGTGGTGCTTAGCGAAGGGGAAATTAAACAGCAAGGTACACATACCGAATTGCTGGCCCATCATGGAATTTACAAAGAACTTTATCGGATGCAGGAGTGATTTTTATAGGGTTTTGTGAGTCATTGCAACATGTTGAAGATGATCGGACAAATCTTTCCCTAAATAGCGATCCACGCCATGATGAACCCAATAGAGCACCGGTGTGACGGCAAAAGCGGCGAGAAATTTGTAGGCATAACTCACCAATGCGGTAACCATAAATTGTTGTCCTGTCATCTTCCCGGGTAAGTAAAAGGCAATACCCAATACAACAAACGTATCGATAAGCTGTGAAACTACCGTGGAGCCTGTGCTTCGAAGCCAAATATAGCGGTGCCCTGTACGTTTTTTTATGGCATGAAAAAGATATACATCAACCAATTGTCCAATTAAAAATGCGGTGATGGAAGCCACAATAATAAGTAAGCCTTGACCGAAAACGGCATTATAAGCTTTATCCATATTAATGGTTTCGCCGTCATTCTGTTGCATAATCCACCAGTCGGCGGGTGTGGTTTTCATGGCCAAAAACACGCCGACAAAGGCATACGCAATGAGAATGGCACCGAGATAGGAAAAAAAACGAACTCCTTTCTGTCCGAAATACTCATTGATAATATCGGTCATGATAAAAACAGCTGGCCATAGTAGCACGCCACAAGTCATATTCAAATTTTGATTGTCTAAACCAAAAATAGAAAGGTTGAGCAGTTTGAATCCGAAAGTTCGCTCTACCGAAAATATCTTTGTGCCTATAAATTCGGCTACAATGGCATTGGCAATGAAGAATGCGCCGAGCACTAAAAATAGTCGCTGCTTTTTGTTTTGTTGTTCGTGGGTGAGATGCATCGATCGTATAAAGTTTTATTGGTAAAGAAGCAAATATGCTGTTTTATTACGACTTACAAAAACCGCTGTCTCAATTCCGGTGTTGGGATCATGCAATGTTCCTGCCTTCCAAAAACTTTATATCTTGAAGTGGCGATGAGATTATAGAAAAAATCACGAATGAATTTTGGAATGATGATGAATGAAAAAAACAGTTTCCATGGCCATCCTAGTACCTTTGCCACTTGCAATGCTGCGCTCGAACGTTGATAATAGTTGCCATTAACAATAAACACGAAGGAATCAAAATGGTTCAATGGCAAGTTATGCTTTGTCAGTAGTGCCTGACCCGCTTCCGACTGCAGTGCAGCGAATTTAAATTTCGCTGTGGTATCTCTTTTAATGATGAATTGAACGGTGCCATTACAAAGATTACAAACACCGTCGAACAAAAGAATATTTTCGTCTTTCACGGTTTAAGATGGTTTAACTTATACACAAGTATAGCATATTATTTCTCCAAATCAACGCTACTAATACGATTGCCTATGCCAACGACTCCACACTCTTCTCTGAGCGTTTGCGTTGATGCTCATCCAAGATGGCTTTACGTAAACGTATTATTTTGGGAGTAATCTCTAAGGTTTCATCGGCTTGGATATATTCCATGGCTTGCTCCAAACTCATCTCTAATTTCGGTGCAATTTTGGCGCTATCATCTTTTCCGCTGGCACGCATATTCGTTAATGCCTTACCTCTCACAATATTAACACCCAAATCGCCAGGACGAATTTGTTCTCCCATAATCTGTCCCACATATACTTCTTCTCCCGGATCTACAAAAAAGGTTCCGCGATCTTGTAGCTTGTCAATGGAATAGGCTGTGGTAATACCCGTTTCAGTACTAAACATCACGCCATTCATACGTCCCGGAATAGTACCTTTCCACGGCTTGTATTCGGTAAAGCGGTGCGCCATTACTGCTTCTCCGTTGGTGGCGGTAAGCATTTGGTTACGAATGCCCATCAAACCGCGAGAAGGAATAGTAAACTCGATATGCTGTATTTCACCTTTCGCTTCCATGACCAGTAACTCCCCTTTTCTACGAGAAACAATATCGATTACGGAGCTTGAATATTCCTGAGGAACATCTACTACCAATTGCTCATAAGGTTCGCATTTCTCTCCATCAATTTCTTTCACCAATACCTGTGGTTGCCCTACCTGAAGCTCGTAACCTTCACGACGCATCGTTTCAATAAGGATGCTTAAGTGTAAAATACCTCTTCCGAAAACCATTAAACGATCGGGGCTATCGGTTTCCTCCACACGAAGCGCTAAGTTCTTTTCTAACTCCTTAAAAATACGATCACGCAGGTGACGGCTTGTTACAAATTTTCCATCTCTACCATAAAACGGGGAATTATTTATGGTGAACAACATGTTCATGGTAGGTTCATCGACGTGTATCGGTGCCAATCCATGTGGATCATCGAAATCTGCAATGGTGTCACTTATCTGAAAATCATCAATACCCACCACCGCACAAATATCTCCGGCCAGTGCTTCTTCTACTTTTAATTTCCCTAAACCCTCGAATACGTATAATTCTTTGACACGACTTTTCACCTTCTTCCCGTCGCTTTTTACCAAGGTGATCGGTTGATTTTGCTTGATAGAACCTCGGTGAATTCTACCGATGGCAATTCGACCCAGGAAGCTTGAATAATCGAGGGAGGTTATTTGCATTTGAAGATTACCAATTTCGGTAACCGGGTGTGGGATATGCTCAAGAATACCGTCGAGTAAAGCCACGATATCGGTGGTTGGATTTTGCCAGTCATCACCAAACCATCCTTGTTTGGAAGATCCATAATAGGTGGCGAAGTCTAATTGAAAATCTTCCGCTTCCAATTGGAAAAACAGGTCGAATACGGCTTCATGCACCTCATCGGGGCGGCAATTGGGTTTATCTACTTTGTTTATTACTACGATTGGCTTTAATCCCAACTGTAAGGCTTTTTTTAGTACAAAACGAGTTTGTGGCATGGGGCCTTCAAAGGCATCCACCAAAAGCAATACGCCATCGGCCATCTTTAATACGCGCTCTACCTCACCACCAAAATCGGCGTGGCCGGGAGTATCTACGATATTAATTTTTATTCCTTTGTATTGTACACTTACATTTTTGGCTAAGATGGTAATACCGCGCTCTCGTTCTAAGTCGTTATTGTCAAGTATCAACTCACCTTTTACTTCGTTTTCACGGAATAAATTACAATGGTGTAAAATTTTATCAACGAGGGTAGTCTTACCGTGGTCGACGTGGGCAATGATGGCGATGTTACGAATGTTTTGCATTTATGGTAGAAGTTAAAAAAATTTCCGTTAAAGTGTCAATAATTTTAACTGAAAGTCCTTAAAAAAGTTTGCAAATATACGCATAATATAGGAGAACCTGTCGAATTGAGCAAATCATCGGGTTTTAAGGGGGGTATTTCCATTTTTGATGTGCTGGGCTGGAATTATTCTCCATAATTCGCCTCTTTTCGAATGATTGGAATTATTTGAATCCTTACAAATACCGTTCATCAGAATCCATCAACACCCTCATGAAGCGACGGAAAACTT
>CANNQU010000085.1 GCA_947507965.1 Bacteroidota bacterium | reverse complement strand
TACGTACCATTATAAAACGAAACATTGCTGTTTGAACCGAATTCTATAAAATTATTTCCTTTGTAAATGCGTTGCAACCAATCTACTTTTTCAGCGATAGAAAATTGTGTTGGATTGCTGTTTCCCGCTAATTTTCCAATTCCTGTTCCAGTACGATTCCATATCGTAAGTTGTTTGTCGTCTCTACTGTATTGCTTCGTAAAAATAATGCCCGCAGCCAAGTTACCTGAATTAAGATTTGCAGAATACGAATTGAGCGACGATCCGCTAGTAATACTTAATCCAATAGCCTTTAAGCCTTCCGTACGATAGTGGTAATCGGATAAAGTGTAACTGGTAACTTGAGCATTCGAAATAAGAAAACTAAAAAGCAAGGGTATAAATAATTTTTTCATTAGATAAGGGTTTAATTTATGATTCAAATATAATTTTATTTCGTTCATATAAACGATTAAAATAAATCCACCAATTCTCAGCAACCCGAAGCATTTACATAGGTTACAGGTTGAACTAACCCGAACATACCCGTCATAAAAATGAGTGCACGATACGCCATTTTAATACATTAGCCCGTGTAACACAGACGTGAAAATTAACCATATAAGAGATTGAATATTAATTTATATTTGCCACGTAATAGACACCATAAGGATACCAAAAAGAGTAAGCCGTTCTTGAAAGGCAATAGCCCTCATCGTAACAAAAGGATTTGAGTATGCGAAAACAAAAGCATCGTTCGATTCTATTATTCCAGCCTTAAAATTATACTGTTTTTATTGCTTAATTAACACACTCAGTCATCACCATTTTTCATGACCCCACTCACCAAGACAACGCACAAACCAACATTTTCAAAGTACGAAATATTCATCATTACCCTACTTGCCATCTTGCAATTCTCTGTGATTTTAGATTTTATGGTACTCTCACCATTAGGTTATATTCTATTGCCCATTTTAAATATTCAACCTTCGCAATTTGGCTTAGTGGTATCGGCCTATGCCTTTAGTGCAGGAGCATCAGGTTTACTTGCCGCGGGCTTTGCCGACCGATACGATAGAAAGAAAATGCTTCTATTCTTTTATCTTGGTTTTATCATAGGCACTGCACTTTGCGCCATCGCTCCCTCCTATAACCTTTTATTGGCTGCCCGTATCGTTACCGGCTTGTTTGGGGGAGTTATAGGCTCCATAAGTTCGGCCATCATTACCGATTTATTCACCATGCAGGTGCGTGGACGCGTGATGGGATTTGTACAAACAGCCTTCGCGGCAAGTCAAATACTGGGATTACCCATCGGTATTATTTTAGCGCAACAGTTCAGTTGGCATTCACCATTCTGGATGATTTCAGGTATATCAATAATTATATGGGTGGTAATTTACCGGTATCTAAAACCGATAACAGAACATCTGAAAATCAAATCAGAACGCAACCCCTTTGAACATTTATACAAAACCATCTCTCAGCCAACGTATCTGCGGGGTTTTCTGGCAACCACATTACTAGCCACTGGTGGCTTTATGATGATGCCATTTGGAAGTGTTTTTAGTACACATAATTTAAAAATTGCAAAAGAAAACCTGCCATTATTATTCGGAATAACGGGTGTATTTTCCATTATTTTCGGGCCTCTAATAGGAAAATGGAGTGACAAAATCGGGAAATTTAAAACGTTTACCATCGGATCGTTTATCAGCATTACGATGGTTGCCATTTTCACCAACTTAGGCCCAACCCCGTTGACACTTGTTATTTTTCTGAATGTGATTCTTTTCGTTGGAATTTCATCGCGAATGATTTCTTCATCGGCCTTGTTAACTGCTATACCCAAACCACAGGATCGAGGCGCTTTTATGAGTATTAATGCAGCAGTACAACAAATATCAGGTGGCATCGCAGCCAGTGTGGCCGGCATGATTGTGGTTCAATCCAAAACCGGTGAGCTTCAAAATTATCCCAGATTAGGCCTAGTTGTCATTGGGTCGATGGTTATCACGATGGTACTTATGTACAATTTAAATAAGCAAATA
This sequence comes from Bacteroidota bacterium, assembly GCA_947507965.1. Classification (GTDB taxonomy): domain Bacteria; phylum Bacteroidota; class Bacteroidia; order UKL13-3; family UKL13-3; genus CAINMV01. Next base: position 9,783 of record CANNQU010000085.1, on the reverse strand, counting down.
GCGATTAATAATACCTTCACATCCGACCAAACCAAATCAAGCGAAGCAGATATGGAAGCGAAGGCTATCATTTAAATTGAAAAAGTAACGTCGAGTATAGGAGCTGTATTTTTAAATGGTTACGAATAGAAAAGGCCTTCCAATACCGCTTAAATAATAATACCCTATCTTTGTGCCTTAATTTCATTTCAGAATATTACCAATAAAAGATATTCTACCAAAACATTTTCATGCAATTTCATTCATTAAACATTATTGAACCTATTCTTAAGTCATTACAAGAAGAAGGTTACACCACGCCCACTCCTATTCAGGCTCAAGCTATTCCCATACTTTTAAAAGGAATCGACCTGCTGGGTTGTGCGCAAACAGGTACCGGAAAAACAGCAGCATTCGCAATCCCGATTCTTCAATTACTAAGTGCCACACATACCAACGAGAAAAGAAGAAAGATAAGAAGCCTTATTGTAACTCCTACACGAGAGCTTGCCATACAAATCGAAGAAAGTTTTAAGAACTATGGCCGCTATACGAATTTAAAGTGCACCGTTATTTTTGGCGGCGTTGGGCAAAAAGCCCAAACGGATGCCCTTGACCGAGGCGTAGATATACTTGTGGCCACTCCGGGACGATTACTCGACCTGATGAATCAAGGCTATATTACCCTAAAAGATATTGAGTTTTTTGTACTTGATGAGGCCGATCGCATGCTTGATATGGGTTTTATTCATGATGTAAAAAAACTACTCGCCGTATTACCGAAAAGACGTCAATCGTTATTCTTCTCGGCTACCATGCCACCAGAGATCGTAAAACTGGCGAATACCATCCTTCATAACCCTCAAAAAGTAGAAGTAACACCCGTTTCTTCTACCGCCGACACGATCAATCAATTTGTATATTTCGTTGATAAAGGTAATAAAAATGCATTATTGAATGAAATACTTAAAGACAAAAATATTAAGACCGCTTTGGTATTTACCCGTACGAAGCATGGAGCAGATAAGGTAGTGAAAGTGTTGATAAAAAATAATATCAAAGCGGAAGCCATTCACGGGAATAAAGCCCAAAATGCCCGACAGCGTGCACTAACCAATTTTAAAGAGCAAACCACCCGAGTGCTGGTAGCTACCGATATAGCAGCACGTGGAATAGATGTAGACGACTTACAATTCGTGATTAATTTTGAGATGCCTAATATTTCAGAAACCTATGTTCATCGCATCGGCCGAACCGGTAGAGCGGGGGCTAGTGGCACGGCCTTGTCTTTTTGCGATGCAGAAGAAAAAGAATATCTAAGGGATATTGAAAAGCTGATCTCAAAAAAAATACCGGTAATCGATCAGCATCCTTTCCCACTCATTGATCATCACCCTGTGAAGGAACCGAAACAACAGTTCCAACGCAACCCCAACCATAATAGGCCAAAGCCATCCACCGAACAAAAAAATCAGAACAAACCAAAGCCTATTGAAAATAAGCCACAGAAAAAGTGGTATGGAAATAGGTAGGATATTGAAATGCGAAACAACTTCGCTACATCACCCTTTCTGATGTGCGATTTGCGATTTGAAATCATGTAAAAACAATATTCTGTTTTTAGCGACTCTAAATCCCAATCAACTCACACGACCTCACCTATTAAATCGAATTCGGTGGCATCGGTAATTTTCACATTGACAAAATCACCTAATCGAGCATAATTATTGAGCGTACTAACGAGGACTTCATTATCCACTTCAGGCGAATCAAACTCCGTACGTCCAACATAATTTCCTCCATCCATTTTATCAATTAAAACGTTGTAGGTATTACCAATTTTCGCATGGTTTAATTCGGCTGAAATTTCTTGTTGCAAGGCCATAATCTCATCGGCACGTTCCTGCTTCACCTCCTGAGATATACGATCAGGCAAAACATGAGCAGCTGTATTTTCTTCGTGTGAGTAGGTAAATACTCCCAACCGATCGAATTTGTTTTGGGCTACAAATTCGATAAGTTCCGCTTGGTCTCTTTCGGTTTCACCTGGATGGCCTACCAGAAGGGTCGTGCGGAAACCGATATCAGGGATTTTGTTTCGTATGTCATCAACTAACTTCTGAGTGCGTTGCTTGGTTATACCACGTCGCATCGTTTTAAGCATATTATCCGTAATATGTTGCAATGGCATATCAATGTAATTGCAAATATTTTTGTATTCACGCATCACATCAAGTGCCTTTATTGGAAACTGTGATGGATACGCATAATGCAATCTAAGCCATGCTAAGCCATCGATATTGGCCAACCTTTTTAACAATTCCGGGAGCTTGCGTTCGCCATAAAGGTCAATGCCATAATACGTCGTATCTTGAGCGATAAGCATAATTTCCTTTATCCCATTTTTTACTAAACCTCTTACCTCCGACTCGAGAGCTTCAAACGTTTTGCTGATATGAACACCACGCATCAACGGAATAGCACAGAATGCACATGGACGGTTACATCCCTCGGAAATTTTCACATAAGCATAATGTTTCGGTGTGGTCTGCAGACGCTCCCCGAGGAGCTCATGCTTGTAATCGGCACCTACACTTTTTAATATTTCGGGAAGCTGATGCGTGCCATACCAACCATCGACATGCTTAATTTCCAATCGTAACTGTTCCTTATAACGTTCACTAAGGCATCCCATCACAATCAATTTATCCAACTCACCATTTTTTCGACGCTCGGCAAAATCAAGTATGGTATCGATGCTCTCCTCCTTTGCATTATCAATAAAACCACAGGTATTAATAATTACGGTGCCTCCATGTAAACGGCCTTCATGCATCACCTTTTTTCCATTGGCGGCAAGCTGCCCCATGAGCATTTCACTATCTACCGTATTTTTGCTGCATCCTAACGTAACAACATGGATGTTTTCGACTGGCTTCTTTTTGACTTTGGTTTTCATTTTATCCTATTAAAAAATGGGCTGTAAAGATAAACGGTAATCTCCATTATTGTCGAATATTTATGCCACTATCGAAAGTCTTTCCTTCACTTTAACGTCATCCATCACCTCCTATCATTTTTCATTGTGAAGATAAAACGATGAATATCCAATCGTTTCCACTTTAAAATTTTCAAAAAAAACACGTACCTTTGAACGCTATAACGTTATGATGACGGCCAACGAGATACGTAAAATTTTTTTAGATTTTTTTGCAGAAAAACAACATCAGATCGTGCCTTCGGCACCGATCGTAGTGAAGAACGACCCGACCCTAATGTTTATCAATAGTGGTATGGCTCCTTTTAAAGATATTTTTTTGGGTAACTCCCCTATTCGATATGCGCGCATTGCCGATACTCAAAAATGTTTGCGGGTGAGTGGTAAGCATAACGATTTAGAGGAGGTAGGAATTGACACCTACCATCACACCATGTTTGAGATGTTGGGAAATTGGAGTTTTGGCGATTATTTCAAAAAGGAAGCGATTGCATGGAGCTGGGAGTTACTTACCGTAATCTATAAAATTCCAATTGATCGAATTTATGTAACGGTATTTGAAGGCGACCTAAAAGACGCATTGCCATTTGATGAAGAAGCCTATACCTACTGGAAACAGTATGTTGCTGAGAACCGCATTTTAAAAGGAAATAAAAAAGATAATTTCTGGGAGATGGGTGATCAAGGGCCTTGCGGGCCTTGTAGTGAAATACATGTTGACTGCCGCCCCGATGAGGAACGAAAACGTGTTGACGGGAGTACCTTGGTTAATAACGACCATCCTCAGGTAATTGAAATATGGAATAATGTGTTCATGCAATACAACCGGATGGCTGACGGAAGCCTGCATCCGTTACCCGCAAAACATGTTGATACCGGCATGGGGTTTGAGCGACTGGTACGTGTTTTACAAGAAAAATCGTCCAACTATGACACGGATATTTTCCAGCCTATTATTCAACAGGTAGCAAGCTGGAGCAAAATAAATTACGGCAATACCACGATACCGCTAGAAAATGTATCCGACTCCTTTTCTATGCGAGAAGCAGGCGGCGTTGACAAAGCATTTAACGCCGTATCGTCGGAGAAGACCGATATCGCCATGCGGGTTATTGCCGACCACATCCGTACCATAAGTTTTGCCATTGCCGATGGACAGTTGCCTGGAAATGCAAAAGCGGGTTATGTAATTCGTCGAATTTTACGACGTGCCGTGCGATATGGCTTCCAATTTTTGGATTTCAAAAAACCGTTCTTACACAACCTAGTGCCTGTTCTTGCAAGTCAGTTCGAGAATGTATTTCCAGAACTGAAGAAACAGGAAGCATTTGTAGCTAACGTCATATTAGAAGAGGAAAATTCGTTTCTTAAAACATTAGAAATTGGATTGAGAAAGTTGGATGAGGTGATCAAAAACAACCAAGCCACTAACCTGGAAATTAGTGGCAACATCGCTTTTGAACTTTACGACACCTTTGGATTTCCATTGGATTTAACTCAATTAATCTTACGAGAAAAGGGCTTGCATATCAATCAAAAGGAATTTGATGACGCCATGAATGCCCAAAAAACGAGAGCACGTAACGCAACCTCCATCGATACGGAAGATTGGATTATTTTAAAGGAAATAGACCATACCCAATTTATCGGTTACGACACCTTGGAATGCGAAGTGCATATTGCGAAATATAGAAAGGTAAAAACCAAAACTCATGTGTTTTATCAACTCGTTTTTGATACCACTCCGTTTTATGCCGAAAGCGGTGGACAAGTAGGCGATACAGGTACCTTAATAAATACCGATGAATCCATCGTGATCTTTGATACAAAGAAAGAGAACAACCTTCCGGTTCATCTTACCACACAACTACCCCTTAATATTAACGCCCCATTTATTGCGAAAGTAGATTCCTCGAAACGCAACGCGATATGCTCCAACCACACGGCGACGCATTTGATACATGCGGCTTTGAAACAGGTATTAGGAGCACATGTCAACCAAAAAGGAAGTTTGGTTAACGACGAATATTTGCGATTTGACATCTCCCATTTTCGAAAAATAAGCGATGAAGAACTCGTGCTTGTAGAGAATATCGTGAGTGATAAAATAAGAGCGAATCTGGCGCTAGAAGAGCTACGCAATATACCTCTTGAGGAAGCGAGGCAAATGGGTGCGACCGCTTTGTTTGGGGAGAAATACGGCGACAACGTACGAGTAATTATATTCGACAAAAATTATAGCATGGAATTATGCGGTGGCACGCATGTACCCGCCACCGGGCAAATTGGACTCTGTAAAATAACCGCAGAAAGTGCCGTTGCGGCAGGGGTAAGACGTATCGAAGCCATCACTTCGGATAAAGCAATTCAATATTTTAAAGAAAAAGCAAAAGTACATGATGAGGTTAAAGCGGCTTTAAATAATTCAAAAGACATCCTGAAGGCACTAGCCGATTTAAAAGAAGAAAACAATGTACTGAAAAAGAGAATTGAAAAATACGAGGACGAAAAAGTTGCCATCCATACCAACACACTCAAAGGCAATTATATCGCGAAAGAAAAGTATAACTACCTCGTACAAAATGTAACCTTACCCAGTGCCGATGCATTTAAGAATTTGACCTTAGGGTTAAAACAACTCGTCGAAAATTCGGTAACCGTTTTAGTATCCGTTATCGATTCGAAACCCATGATTAATATTGCGGTGAGCGACGCACTCGTGGCCTCAAAAACCTTTCATGCGGGCAACCTAATAAAAGAACTCGCCGGGTTCATTAAAGGTGGTGGTGGTGGGCAACCTGGCTATGCTAGTGCAGGTGGTACCGACGTTAAAGGCATCGATGCCGCCTTAGTTAAAGCACTCGAAATATTAAGTTAATTTCTATTCCAATGTATTAAATCATGTTTATAATGAAAAGAGTTTTAAGTAGTATCGTAATCATTTTAAGTATTTACTCGTGTAATATGGGCAGAAGTACACGCGGGGCTGATGGCTACCATATCTCAGGTAAAGTAACCAATTGTACGGCCAAAACGGTGCTTTTAGATGAACTCTCAACAGAGGGCTTTAGCACCTTGGATACCGCTGTTATCGACAGTAAAGGCGGATTTGTTTTTAAAGGGATTACAAAAGAACCCTTATTCTGTGCCTTACGCTTTGATGCGAACATGCCGAATGAAAAGCGTGTATTTATTGTGATTGACTCCAACACTAAAATAAAAATGGAAGCCGATTATAAAGTACTCGAGAACTATAAAATAAAAGGCTCTAAGGATTGTGATTTATTGCAAGATCTATTTGCTATTAACAAAATATTTGAGGAGAAATTAAAATCATTGGATGAAAAGTTTTCAGCATACGATCCCAAAAATGTACCCGACAGTATTGCTAAAGCCATTCGTAAAGAATATGAAATAATTTTGAAGGAACAAGAAACCAGCATCGATCAATTTGTTACCAAAAACGATGGCTTCACCAATTATTTTGCAGCCTTATTTATGATGCAATCGCCTCCAATACCGCTCCTACAAAAAATTGATGAGAAAGGAATGAAAAAATATGCTAACTCCAAATATGCCATCATTTTGAATGACTTCCTCTCCAAAAAACGCACGATAGAAATTAATAGTATAGCACCGGAAATTACCTTAAATGACATCAACGACAAACCATTATCACTGAGCAGTTTGCGTGGGCAATATGTTTTAATTGACTTCTGGGCTTCCTGGTGCGGACCTTGCCGTCGTGAAAACCCGGCTAATGTAGAACTGTATAACAAATACCACAGTAAAGGGTTTGAGGTTTTTGGGGTAAGCCTCGATGATAATAAAGACAAATGGATGAATGCCATCAACGCCGACAAACTAATATGGAAACATGTGAGCGACCTGGCAAAATGGGAGTCAACGGCAGCGAAAGCATATAACGTAACCTCCATTCCACAAACTTTTTTACTCGATAAAGAAGGCAAAGTTATTGCCGCAGGACTGCGGGGCGAAGAATTAAAAGAAAAACTCGAAGAGCTGTTTGGCAAGTAATGCAGCGTAAATCTATTGAACACGAATAAAATAAAAATTGGCATTATTTTCGGCGGTAACTCACGCGAACGCGAGGTAGCTTTCGCTGGGGGGCGCACGGTTTACGACAATCTAGACAAAAACTACTTTGATGCCATCCCTATTTTTATGGATAGCTTCGGCAACTTGTGCTTGCTTCGTTGGGAGTATATCTATAAAGGCAGCATACGCGATTTTTACCCTCCATCGGATAAAATAACGCCATCGAAATATGGATTTCAAATTTATGCCGACAGCCTCGGAGAAATTTCAAGAGCACAACAGTTAGATTTGCTTGAACCTATTGGCACACCGCTATTATTTGAAGAATTATCGGAATGCATTGATTTTGCATTCCTTTCTTTGCACGGCAAAAATGGTGAAGATGGTCGTATTCAGGGTATCTTAGAGTACTTTAATATTCCATATAGTGGCTCCGGGATTTTACCTGCCGCTGTAGGAATGAATAAAGCGGTACAGCGCGAATGGATGCAAAAAGCAAATTTCCGTACCCCAAAAACGTATTCAATAACCCTCCCACAATGGCAATTAACAATAGCCATTGAACCTCTTTTCGAAAGCATCATAAGAAGCGTTGGATTACCTTTTGTTATAAAAAGTGCCAATCAAGGCTCCAGTATTGGAGTGCGTGTACTAAGCACGAATGACGTGCAATTATTCGAACAATACGTGAATGCTTCTTTCTTTAAAATTAAGCTAACGGCAATCGAATGGACCTCCCTTAGTGAGCAGCAAAAATTACTTAAGATTAATACCCTAAGCGATTTTAGAGATGGGATGGGCTTGCCCATGCAGGTTATTATAAATGGAGAGCACGAATTAATAAATCATCCGGACGAATTATTTGAATGCTTTGAAAAAGTTTTAATCCGGGATACTAATTTTGTTATCCTTTCATCGCTCGATACAGAGCATGAAGTGCTGATTGAAGAATTTATTGAAGGTAAGGAATTCTCCTGCATCGTAATAGAGAACTTAACAGGGAAACCAAAAGCCTTACCACCGACACAAATAATTAAAGGAGCTGCAATTTTCGATTATAGAAGCAAATATCTGCCCGGTTTATCTCGCAAAATCACCCCGATTCCAATCGAGGAAGCGCTCATCGACGACATCCGTGACGCTTGCGAAGAGCTCTACTCTTTTTTTAAATTTAATGTTTACGCACGTATCGACGGGTTCATAACGCTTGCTAATGAGATCTTGTTAAACGACCCCAATACCACTTCGGGCATGATGCCGAGTAGTTTCTTTTTTCATCAAGCCGCCGAAATTGGCCTTAACCCCTCGTCCTTCCTCACCTATATTATTTCAAAATCGCTAGAGAATAGAACTTATTCCTTATCCAATAACCTAAGAACAAAATCGCTACTGGTGCAGCTCACCCATTTTATAGCGCAAAAAAACAAGGTCACCGAATCAAAAATTAAAGTGGCCGTTATTATGGGTGGATATAGCAGCGAACGACATATCAGTATTGAAAGCGGTAGGAACATTTATGAAAAATTAGCCTCCAGTGAAAAATACGCCCCCTTCCCGGTTTTTTTAACCGGTAATGATGCCGCGCATGAGCTTTATGTGATTCCGATAAACATTATGCTCAAAGACAATGCCGATGATATTGCCGAGAAGGTAAAGCATTTCGAAACCAACGAAGTGCTTCTCAAAATTCGTGACGAATTCAGGGAAATTACCACGGCCTTTGGTATGGCGATAACAGAACCTACGCGAATCTATTATGAGGACTTAAAAATACGGGCCGATCGTGTATTTCTGGCATTGCACGGCCGTCCGGGAGAAGACGGTGAAGTACAAAAACATTTGGTGCAATTAGGACTTCCTTTCAATGGCTCCTCGATTGAATCATCAAAAATAACCATCAATAAATTTACGACGAATAACTTATTGCGTGAAAATGGGGTGCTGGTTTCGAGAAATTATTTATTGCAGAAAATAGAATTTTTGGCCGATACTATAGCATCTTTGCAATTAGCCATCGACCACCTTGGGTTTCCTTTAATTGCCAAACCAGCCGATGATGGATGCAGCACCGGGGTGAAAAAAATAAACAACCCAGAAGAACTGAAACGTTATTGCCAGGCCGCATTTCGAACAGAAGAAGTATTGACATCGGATTTTATTGAGGCCTTAAACTTAAAACAGAATGAAGAGTTTCCACGCAAAAACTATATTCTGTTGGAAGAGTTAATACAAGCGCAAGGTGCCGACCTGTTTATGGAAACAACGACAGGATTACTCACCCATTATGATGTAAACCATACTATTTCTTATGAAATATTTGAAACGAGTGAAAGCCTTGCAGAGAGTGGAATATTGAGTCTGGAAGAAAAGTTTTTAGCCGGAGAAGGTCAAAATATTACGCCTGCCCGATTTTCAAAAGACAAAAATATTCAGCAGGAAATTTCCGATCTCATGCGTAGAGATATCGAATTAGCTGCTCGAATATTAAAAATAGAAGGATATAGCCGTATCGATAATTTCGTTAGAATTTATTTACAGCCGCAACTGAGGGTGGAAACAATTATAATAGAAGCGAATTCATTGCCCGGAATGACACCTGCAACCTGTATATTTCATCAATGTGCTTTAAATGGTTATAAACCATTCGACTTTATAGATTCCATTTTAGAGTTTGGCGCACAGAGGGCAAGGCACGCCCAAATGAAGGATTAATTGTATGCTAATTTTTACCATTACCAATGAATAAG
>CANNQU010000084.1 GCA_947507965.1 Bacteroidota bacterium | reverse complement strand
GTGATGGTATGAATTCCAGACGTAAAGTCATTGGTGTTGTTTTGTAATGTTTTGCCTGTTAAATCGATAACAGAAACCGATACTTCAGAAGCATTGGTAAGATCAACCGATACATTGAAACTTCCTTGAGCAGGATTCGGGTAAATCACTGTATTAAGTGTGTTTAATGTTGAGTTTAATCCAATAGTGGATGGAGTATAAGAGTATGGTGCAAGAAAGGCATCTGTAAAATCGGCACCGGTAGCGGCTACCGACGTTGTGCCTGGACGATAATCAGGTGCATTAAAGTTATATGGCGACACTAAGATTCCTGTAGAGAGGGCGATGGTGTCGTTACTTTTTCCGGCATACCAATTATAGATATTGAACGTTCCGGCATTTACTTGCAAGTTCTTATTGGTTCCCGCACCGGCAATGATATTATTCTTAAAACGTAAACTGTCGGATGTGGCGTTCCCTTCACATGCCGCTCCGTCAAGATGCAGGCCCGTAGGCCAATCTAATATTAGTGAGTTAAAGGTAGAGATATAAGAATTACGACGGATACGTGCACCACGGCGAAATTTTGCGTCTATGGTATTGCTTGTGCTACCTCGGTAAGGGCCTATTAACGTTACATTCGAAAATTTGGCTGAAGTATAGGGCATATTATCCGAACCTGCAGCATCATTATCCGACTCAAAACCTTCAGAAGTTGATGAAGCCGATTGGTCAGCAATCTGAGGATCACGTACTCCTAAGAGAAACTGAAGCATTCCACTAAATCCATTGTCTGTATCGAAATCATCATCTAAACCACGGTAAGCTACGAGGTATTTGCAATTTACGGTTCCGCCAAACCATTCGAAAGAATCGTCGTTGGTAAAAGAACATTGGATATGATCTATTTGTGTAAGCGAACCTACAGCACCAAAAGTTAATCCGTTAATTTCTTTGTCTGGTTGAAAAGGGAATCCGGCGAATTCAATACGAACAAATGACATGATACCTGAACTGTCATTGTCGTTGGTGCCTCCGTAGTTGGCTTTTACAGCATCTAATCCACCTTCTATTATTGCAGTTCCTCCAGGTGCATTCGTACGGGCAGCGCCACATAATACGACTCCACCCCAGTCGCCTAAAGAGCGACCTCCTACAGCAAAATTTGACGTGAAAATGATGGGATTTGCTGCAGTTCCTTTAGCATAAATTTTTGAACCACGTGATATAATCAAGGTGCCTTCAGTGGCTTTTTCGCCACGAATAATGACGCCGGGTTGAATCGTTAAGGTGGCATTATTGGTTACATAAACTTTATTTTGCAACAGTACAACATCTCCCGTACTCCAGGTGGTGTTGGTGGTAATGTCGGCACTCACTACTTTGTTGGTTGCAGCATAAACGGTATTTTGTGGGTCCCAATTACACCAGCTTTCCGTCCACATTGCTTTCGCAGGGGCAAAGGCGCCTTTGTAATTTACTTTTTCGAAAAATTTTACTTGCGAGAACAAAGAAGTGCAAATAATGATGAGGGTTAATGTTGAATAAAACTTTTTCATTTCTAAAATAATAATTTGTGATTTAATGTTGCAAAATAACACCCGACATATTTTGTAATGGTTACTGTTATGTTATGTATTTGTTACAAAAAAAAAGTGAGACAAAGGTTAACTTCGCTCACTTTATAATTAATTGAATACGGGTATCAGAACTTGTATGCCGCTCCAACACTAACGATACGGCCATTGTTTACTTCACTTATTACATTGTCACTCTGGCTGTCAAATGTTTTATTCTTGTTGATGTCTTGATAGAAAATTTGTTTTTGGGCTAAGCCATCTTTGAGATTTATTTTAACCTCTAAGTTGTTTCCTTTTAGAAATGTTTTTGATAATTGGAAATCGATGATTGATCTCCCATCTTCCCATACATTAGGTTCTATAGCGTTTCCAACGATGGCAATACGACGACCAATTAAGTTAAACGATAGGGCAGCAGTGAAATTTTTTATTTCATTGCCATACTGTATTCCTGAATTGATAATAAAAGGCGATTGTCCTTGTAATGGGCGCTTTTCGGGTAATGAGCCTTGAACGTCAACCACGCTGATATCCGATTTTATTAAGGCCAGGTTCGAGTAGAGCGTAAAATTATTCAGTATCGTATTGGATTCTGTGGTGTTAAAGATAGTACTCATTAATAAACGTACTTCTAATTCCATACCGTAGTTTTTTGCTTTATCTACATTGCTGAAATTTATTTCAGGTGTGGTGTTGGCCACCGTAACTTGCTCTATAGCATCACGAAACGACTTATAAAAAAGGCTGGCAGAAAATAGCTGACCTTTGCTTGGGTATACCTCATAGCGCAAATCAAAATTAGCGATGGAGGCTCTTTTCAATGCGGGATTTCCGCGAGTCGTAAAGTTGGTTACAAAATCGTAAAATCCAAAGGGCGCAATTTCTCGGTACTCAGGTCGCGATACCGTGTTGGAATAGCATAGGCGCAGATTCTGGAATTTGGTGATCGAATAAATGAAATTGAATGATGGTAAAACATCCACCTTCTTAAAACTGGTGTCAATGGGTGCACCATCATCTTCTGCGGTATGTAGCGTCATTTTAAAGCTTTCTATACGTACGCCATATACGAATCTAAAGCGGTCTTTTATTCTTGTGTCGAACATCACAAAGGCATTGGATAAATTGGAGTTGGCCTTATAGGAGTCGTTTAGTTTTGTCTGCTCCTCTAATTTAAATCCACCTTTACCATTATCTAATATTCCTCTGTGTTGAGGCGAAAAAATTTCATCTTCCGACAATAGCAGCAAGCTTTGATCGAAAGCAATTCCTCCTCCTACAATTTTGTATTGTGTGAAGCCAAGTTGTCGAACGTTAAAATCACGATTTCTAAATTGGTAACCTCCTCCAAGTTTTAACGCGTTCTTCACATTGCCTTTTTTGAAGTTCATCGGAAGGGTCACATCGGTATTGAAGCTATAAATATTTTCTCTGTTATTTGAATAGAAAATATTTCCTCCAGTTGTAGGGGTACTCCCCGAAATAGGGATGGATGCGATATAAGCCGGTGCAGGTTCGCCTGGATCAACTCCAGCCGATGGCATCGTATAGAGCATTCTACGAAGATTTGGAATATTTCTGTTAATATTACTCATGGAGCTAATCCAGTGCAACATAATTTTTTTCGATCCCAATAAATGAGTCCCAATGACTTGTCCTGAATACATCTTGTTTTCGGTGTACCATCTCGAACTACTCCTTTCTAAGAGTTGTGGCGTAGATTCAAATTCGCGAATGCCATTGCGCTTGGTTACCTTATCATCGGTATTTACGTTGATTAAATTCTTAAAACTGAGGGTATTGTTTTCATCCATTCGAAGTGCGAAATTACCCAGTACACCGGCAAGAATATGATTGCTGTAGTTTTTATCGGTTAGCTCAAATTGTTGCTGCGATTTCCCATCCGAACCGGTATTGTCGAAGTCGCGACGAATAGAGCTGCTAAAGGTATTGGCGTTATTGTAGGTCAGGCCCACAATGCTTCCAAAATCCATTTTGCCGAGCTTGAAATTATGTGCATTGGTATATTGTAAACTCAAATTCGGTAATGCATTGAATGTTTTTAGCCCCCAGTCATTAGGCATAAATGCAGCGGCGTTTGCCTGGTCGTTGATGGTGCCTTTTTTCATTTCGAAAGTTGTTGGAAGCCCTTGCGGTAAAGCTCTTTTACCATTATCAATACCAATCCAATCGTACGTTCCTCCCTGGTACGTATAGCCATTTTGGAAAGTAGTGATGGAGTTATAGCCTGTTGATATGGAGAACGAGTTGAAGTTTTTATCAGGGATCGATTTGGTGGTAATATTGATGATACCACCCGCGAAGTCGGCAGGAAGGTCGGGCGTTGCTGTTTTTATTACAAGGAGGTTGTCGAGCAGATTGGCCGGAAAGATGTCGAAGGAGAAGGCCTTTCGGTCGCTCTCAGAACTTGGGAGGGGAGCTCCGTTGATGAATGCCGCATTGTATCGATCATTGAGTCCTCGAATGATAACAAACTTATTGTCTTGTATGCTTGCTCCACTCACTCGTTTAAGTACATCACTGGTTGTTTTGTCCGGTGTTTTCTTGATGCTTTCTGCCGATACCCCATCACTTACACTCGCACTGTTCCTCTGTATGGCAAGAAGTGTGGCACTTTTTTCCTTATCCATCGTACCCGTAATTACAACCTCTTTCACCTGCAGTGAAGTGGGTTCCTCCATCGAAATGTTTACCTCCGTTACTCCGTTTAGGTTTAAAATAACCCCGGTTACTCTTTTCGATTGGTATCCCATCGATTTACAAAGGAGGGTATAGGTATTTGCTATTAAATTTTTTATTTGATAGTTTCCTTGTACATCAGAAACAGCTCCGGTTGTTGCATTTTCGATTGTTATAATCGCTCCCGGTAATTCTTCGGCTGTTTTTTGATCAGTAATTTTTCCTGAAATAACACCTCTCTGGCTGTTGTTTTGGGCAATGCAAAAGGTGATATGTAATAATAATATAGCGCTAAAAAAAATCTTCATGTAGTATAATTTTAAACGCTACGAAGGTATTTCTGCTATATTAGCTCAATTACACGGCTGTGTTATTAATTTGTTACCAAATTATTCGCGTTATTATTTTTATGCCATTAGGTTTATAATGATTGCATGTTATTTTTGCGTTCTGTATTATGATGATCACGAAAGAATCACTTGAACATTTCACCAGTCAGGTATTTGAAAAAATGGGTTGTTCGAACGAACATGCTCAATTGGCCGCCAATGTATTATTGAAAGCCGATTTACGAGGCATCGATTCGCATGGTGTAGCTCGGCTTTCGGGGTATGTTCGGTTATGGGAAAAGCAACGAATTAATACTTCACCTCAATTTAAAATAGAGCACGAAACGTTAACTACAGCTACCCTCAATGCCGACCGTGCACTAGGACTGGTTTCTGCACCTTATGGGATGGATATAGCCATAGAAAAAGCAAAAACCTATGGCTGTGGCTTTACTTCAATAATCAATAGCAATCATTTTGGAATAGCAGCATATCATGCCATGAAGGCACTGCCACATGATATGATCGGTATCGCCATGACCAATGCCAGCCCCTTGGTGGCACCCACGCATAGCACGCAGCGAATGTTAGGCACCAACCCCATGTGCTACGTATTTCCAGCCCATAGCCATCAGCCGGTAATTGTTGATATGGCTACGAGTGCTGCTGCTAATGGCAAACTTGAAATTGCGCAACGTACCGGCAAAGCAGTGCCTGTAGGCTGGGTTCAAACGAAAGAAGGGAGTGAAACCATGGATGCGAATGCACTGAAAAATGGAGGGTCTTTGCTTCCATTAGGAAGTTCGGTGGCCAATGGATCGCATAAGGGATATGCATTGAGTAGTGTCGTCGATATTTTCTGTGGTGTGCTAGGAGGGGCAAATTATGGAATTTGGGTGCCTCCGTTCGTCGCCTTTTTAGAGCCATTATCAAATTTACCTGGACAAGGTTTGGGTCATTTTGTAGGCGCTATACGTGTAGATGCTTTTCGCCCAGCCAAAGAATTTAAGCGTACGATGGATCAATGGATTGAGTCATTCCAAAACGCGGATCGAAAAAATCAGGACCAACCTATCATTATTCCAGGAGAACCCGAATACAATGAGGAGCAAATAAGATCGAAAGAAGGAATACCTTTGCACGAAAGTGTCGTTTTGGATTTAATGCAGTTAGCCGAAAAATTCGGACTTCACTTTAACAACTAATCGAATACTAATATTTTAAGATGGACGTAAGCAAATTGGAGCGCCGCGGGGCACAAAAGAAAAAGGAATTAAAGAAATTTTTAAAGCGGATAGAGAAAAATCCTCCAAAAGGGTTACTTAAAACCAATGCAGCGGTAGCCGTTGAAACATGGGCAGAAGTAGATTGTTTAGCTTGTGCTAACTGTTGTAAAAAGATGACTCCTACCTTTAAGAAGGCAGAAATCAAACGTATCGCAGCTCATGTAGGATTAACGTATAAAGAGTATTTCGATAAGTACCTTGAGGTTGATCAGGACAACGGTGATATCGTAAACAGCAGCACCCCTTGTCAGCATCTGAATATGAAAGATAACAAATGTGAAGTTTATGAATTGAGGCCTGCCGACTGCAGGCTTTTTCCTCATTTTCAACGTAAAGATTTCAATGATGTTTCCTATGTCATCGCTGAGAATATTCCACGATGTCCTGCTACCTTGGTTTTTTCAGAGAAATTAAGGGAGCGCGTAATGTCAAAAGTATAAATAACCAACGTTCGTAATCCGCAACCGATACATGCAAGCCAAATTTTTAACAAGTCAAACACAAGTAGAAAAATTAACGGAACCCGATAAGCCCGAATATGCGTTTATTGGAAGAAGCAACGTAGGTAAATCAAGCTTGATTAATATGTTGATGGGAAACAAGAAGCTGGCAAAAGTTTCTGCTTCGCCCGGAAAAACACAAACGATCAATCATTTTGAAATCGATGGCACATGGTATTTGGTTGATTTGCCGGGCTATGGCTATGCGAAAACGGCGAAAACCGATCGCGCCAGTTGGAAGGTGATGATTAATGACTATCTCATGCTACGAGATAATTTGATGTGTGTATTTGTTTTGCTTGATCTGCGATTGCCATTACAAAATAATGATTTGGAGTTTATGAACAACCTCGGCGAAAATGGAATTCCGTTCGTTATTGTATATACCAAAGCTGATAAAGTAGGAAAAGTCTCCTTTCAAAAAAACATAAAGATAATCACCAAAGAGTTGCTCGAATCGTGGGAGGAATTACCTCAGCAATTTATTACCTCAGCCGAAACGTCCATTGGTCAAGCCGACATTTTGAAGTTTATTGAAGAAACAAATCGGTTGTTTTAACAGCGAAAGACCTGGTTATTGGCTCTTGTTAGCAAGAAAAGGCACTTACTTGATAAGGCTCACCTCATTCCACTTGCCATATCGTAAGGTATTCAGTAATTGCGCTGTAATAGCTGATGGAATGGCAATATTATTGATGCTTGTGATTCGCGAAACAAATGTATTCGCTCGTAACAACTGGGCCATCGTTTTCGAGTTTTGCTGTTCCGTCCATTGCTCTATATCTTTCATCAACAGGGTGTCGATCGAATGGTTAGCGATGAATAGTACTATATATTCGGGCTCCGATTGAATCGTATGACCTTCTTTTTTCCATACGCAGCGTAACTCCATACGAGTGAAGGCCATTTTATAATCTGTGTCGAGATGCGAACAGATCAAGGAGCCACCGTGATTTAGAAAATCCTCTTTATTGTCTTGGTAATGTGTGTTGATGAAATCGAATAGGGATTTTATCTCGGTCGACTCGGTGGCTGAATCTAAAATGCAGGTAAGCAATTTTTGTTCGGGGATGGATGAGTAGGAAATGTTTTTTTTATTCGGGTTGAAAAATTTGTTTTTGTTTTTTAGTGCGATATTAGGATCGGTAATGTATTGATTGCCTAGCTGTACTAAATTAAATGGGTAGTCTCTGTGATAAAGGGCATCCCAGAATGTGGTATGATAATTTCCATTGCCATTGATGGGGATATACTTTGTTTTTAAGAGGATTTCAATATCACCTATTTCAATATAGCCATAATTAAATTTAGAACTATCGGCTGTGTTTTCACCAATGAAGGAAAAACCGAGCACTTTGAATGCCGTTTCTCGTCGGGAAGTACTCCATAGCTCATGTAGGAACAAAAAGTTTTGATCTGTAAATCGAGTTTTATTTGCTTGTTCCAGCTGAATGAGAAATTTTCCACTGAGGTTTTTCTCTTTTTTTGGCGAATCCCATAAGGGGATTTCACCGTTATGAATTCCTTCATTAACTAATATTGGGATTGCACGCACTAAATTATATCCTAAGGAGTCATGCTGACTGCGAAAATCAAGACGTATCATGGCAGGTTGCGGTGTTTCGCCTGGTGCCTTTACTACCAAATTGAGAAATAAAATAAGAAGGAGTACTTTTTTCATAAACACGGGGCAAATCTAAGGATTACCGATCAATAAAAATGGGGAGGTTGACCATTTGATTTCCATGAAGAAATAGAATGAGGCCAACTGTTCGTGAAATCCGTTGTTTTAGTAATTGCAAAAAATCATGTATGTTTGCATCAATAAACAATAACCATTTCATGCGTTTGCTTAAACTAACGGTACTTGTACTTTTTTTAACCACTGTTTTGCCCGGATGCATTAAAAAAGGGGAGAACGACCCGATTGTTTCGGTTTACAAGCGATCGGCTCGGCTAGCAGGAGTTTGGAAACTCAAGGAGCTACAAATTCAGGATCACGATGTAGATCAAAATGGCAGACTGAATATCGTAATCCGTACGCTCACAAAAGATAAATATACCGAAACCAGAGCAACCGACACGCTTTCTAAAACCTATGTTGGTTCATTAAATGCTACGCTTACCATTACCGATTCTACTTCTTCAAACTATAGTTATGTGGAGGAGGTGGTAACCAACGGGCTTAACTATACCAACGCGTTGAAAAATAAAACCTGGTCGTGGAAAGATGGCTCTAAGAAGACGGTATTGGTGTTGCAAGATTTTAAGACGTTCGATATCACCGGCCTATGGAGCGATAAACTCGAGCTAACCATAACCGATATCAATGCCTTAAACGTAAATGGGGCGCACTCCTATGTAGAGCACTGGGTGTTTACCAAACTCTAATATGGAGTGGGATGGTAATATTCGAAATCGAGCAGTCACGTGTGATTATTTAGGCCATGAAGATATCCTATTTCATAAGAGAGAATTCTATTTTAGCACGATTTGCAGCGATTAAACTCAAACAAAGCCGGTGTGCTATGGTAGTGCATCGTACCATTTTTTTGTGGGGGATAAGCAGGCAAGATTTCATGTCAGATAAGTGCTACTTAAATCACGAACTACAACATATATTTCAGTTTCATCAATTAGGCACCTTTCGTTTTCTCTATTCTTACCTTAAAGAAAGTGTTCTAAGGGGGTATTATAATAATAAATTTGAGGTAGAAGCACGTGCCGCCGAAACCAAAGAGCCGGAAGCTGAATTTATATTCGTGTCAGTTACCCGGTACTTTCTTTTAGGAATCATCTGCCATTAAAAACATCACTTCTGCCAAAAAACGTATACATTTGGCATGGCATGGCAATTGTTTTGTCGTATTATCAATTTAAAAATCAATCAAAATTCATGAGTGGCGTTAATAAAGATCCGGTAATCATATCATCAAACATCATCGACGATGAGAACGAGAGTTTTGAGTTCATTCCCATTTCGGGTAATGATGTAAGTAATAAGGATGTAAAAGTGCCCGATGTTTTACCGATTCTTACCTTAAAAAATACGGTTCTCTTTCCCGGAGTTATCATTCCTATTACGGTAGGTAGAGACAAATCAATAAAACTCATCAAAGACCACCATAAGACAACCAAAGTAGTTGGTGTGGTATCGCAAAAAGATGCAAGCATAGAAGAGCCTGCGGTAGAGGATTTAAACACCATTGGTACTGTTGCGGTAATATTAAAAATGTTTCGTCTGCCGGATGGTAATACGACGGTCATTATTCAAGGAAAGAAACGTTTTCAAATAAACGAAGTGGTTACCACGGAGCCTTATATTACAGCAAGGGTAAGCGAATTAAAGGAGAGCAAGATCGACAAGAAAGACCGTGAACTCAGTGCACTGCTCGATTCAATAAAGGAAATAGCAAATAAGTTCATACAACTCTCTCCCAATATCCCATCCGAAGCGGTGGTGGCGTTGCGTAATATAAGCGACCCCATTTTTCTGGTTCATTTTATTTCTTCCAACCTAGGTGTAAGTTTATTAGAGAAGCAGAGCATTCTTGAAATTTCCGATTTTAAGGAGCGTGCCGAGAAAGTATTGAATTTTGTCACCAAAGACCTTCAGTTGCTGGAGATGAAGACCGAAATCCAAAACAAGGCGAGGCAGGAAATGGACAAGCAACAGCGGGAATATTTTATACAACAGCAAATAAAAGCATTCCAAGATGAGTTAGGGCACGAAAGTCCAGATAGGGAAATTGCCAATATGAAGGAGCGAGCTTCCAAGAAGCAATGGGCCGAATATGTAGCGAAACATTTTCAGAAGGAATTGGAAAAAATTCAGCGTATTAATCCCATGAGCCCCGAGTTTGGTACCCAGATGAATTATTTGCAACTGCTATTGGATTTACCTTGGAATGAAAAATCGAAGGATAATTTCGATTTAAAAAATGCAAAAAAGGTGCTTGACGAGGACCACTACGGCCTTGATAAAATTAAAGACCGGATACTTGAATATTTGGCCGTAATAAAACTAAAAGGCAATATGAAAAGTCCGATTCTTTGCCTGTACGGCCCACCAGGAGTAGGAAAGACGTCGCTTGGTAAATCGATAGCCAGAGCCATTGGACGTAAATATGTGCGAATGAGTATTGGTGGATTGCATGATGAAGCGGAAATACGCGGACATCGTAAAACGTATATTGGGGCTATGCCAGGACGAATTATTCAGAACATCAAAAAAGGAGGTACCAACAATCCGGTGATGGTACTCGATGAAATAGATAAAGTAGGACGCGATCATCGGGGTGACCCTTCCTCTGCTCTTTTAGAAGTGCTCGATCCGGAGCAGAACTCCACATTTTATGATAATTATTTAGAGCTCGATTATGATTTGAGTAATGTGCTTTTTATTGCCACTGCCAACTCATTAGACTCGATACAACCGGCACTCTTAGATCGCTTGGAGATCATTGAAATTAATGGCTATACCTTGGAGGAAAAAGTACAGATTGCAAAAAAGTATTTATTGCCGAAGCAACGCACGGATCATGGTTTGAAAGTAAAAGACTTTGCCATTAATGACAAGGTGTTGGAATTACTTATCAATGATTATACCCGGGAGAGTGGTGTGAGAGGGTTGGAGAAACGTATTGCTGGCCTGGCCCGGGCGTTTGCCATGCGTATTGTGATGGATAAGAAAGCCAATAGAAGCGTTACCGAAGAAGATGTGGTAAAAGTATTGGGTGCGAAAAAAATAGAGCATGATGAATATCAAAATAATGATATCGCCGGCGTCGTAACAGGCCTGGCATGGACTCAGGTAGGTGGTGAGATCCTTTTCATTGAAAGTCGCCTAACCAAAGGGGCAGGGAAATTAACCCTTACCGGACAACTGGGCGATGTGATGAAGGAGAGTGCCATTACGGCCTTAACCTATCTGAAATCGAGAGCGGAAGACTTAAACATCGATTACCGATTATTTGATAAATATGATATCCATATCCATGTTCCTGCGGGTGCAGTGCCCAAAGACGGGCCTAGTGCAGGCATTACGATGCTCACTTCGCTTGCCTCGGTATATACCCAACGTAAAGTAAAAGCCAAGCTGGCTATGACGGGTGAAATAACCCTTCGTGGTAAGGTACTGCCCATCGGTGGTGTGAAAGAGAAAATTCTGGCCGCCAAGCGAGCTGGTATCACCGACATTATTTTGTGTGAAGCCAATAGAAAAGACATTGATGAAATTAATGCAACCTATTTGAAGGGTTTAAACTTTCATTTCGTTGATAAGATGATGGATGTTTTAAAGGTTGCCTTATTAAATGACAAAGTGACCAATGCCATGGTGTTTACGTTGGATGAAGTAAAAAAGTAATCTCAAAACACCCGTTTTTACAACGAACAAAGGCATCGTGGGTATTTCAGTATTTGATGTGCTGGCGAAAATAAAATGATCCGCAAAGACCGTATCAATGCTGTTTCGTCATTCCTATTCTGAAGCCCTCCTTTCGCAGATCCTAGGTCCATGAACAAGTTACCATTGACGTATTTTGATGCTAACG
>CANNQU010000083.1 GCA_947507965.1 Bacteroidota bacterium | reverse complement strand
GACCACGAAAATCTCATAGGGTTGTTGCACTCCTTGTGCCTCTACACCGGTTGCGGCCCCATTGGTGGTGTAAACCACTTGCCCAATAGAGTAACTCGCCGATCCACCGCTGCCTGAAGCATCGCCACCCGTTGAAGGGATGGCCTGTTGTGCCTGTAACCCGGTTAGACCTAAGCCCAACAAGAGTACGGCGAATAATTTTACTTTTTTGTTTTTCATTTTTAATAATGAGGTTAAATGTTGCCCGCTTTATACAGTTTTCGGATTCTCTGTTGGCTGAATTTGTTTTGTGTCGGTTGGAGCCGTTTACGACGATAGGTAGGAGAACTTTGAACGACTAACATTCTCTCTTTTATGTAGTCTAAAGTATTAAGATGAGAAAAGAACGGAAGATGATTCTTTTTTTGAGAGACTTTTTTTCTGCCTTAGAATGAGTTCCCTGAAAAATAGGTTTGCTGCTGAGCTAATCATACGATACTGAAAATTAAAACAAAGCAATTACTTGGTGAGGGAAAAGTACAGGAAGCAATCAATATTCGATTGTTCTAAAGTAAAAAAACTAAAAGGGTTGAGTTACCCTCTAAAGTATATTGAACTGTAGGTTGGACGTTCAGTTATCAATAAATGAATCTGAATTCGATTCACGATGCAAAATTGAACTACCGGTTTGACAAAAAAAATGACCTTCGTCATACGGGCTTATGATCTTCGTCATGTTTTAGGCTATAAATCATTAATTAAATTCATTTTTAAGAGAGCATGGCGATTATTCTTTGGTTTGTTTCTTTTTTGCCAATGGTTATTCGTAAAGATTTTTGCTGACCAAAAACGTTCAAATCGCAGATGAGAATTCCGTTTTGAAAGAGCGTATCATAGACCTTCTTTTTTTCATCCTCCTTATCAAACCAAAGATATAGGAAATTAGCTTGCGATGGAACGACGTGGAAATCAAGTCGGGTTAACTCGGAGTACAAGTAATCGCGCTGTGCTGCATTGGAAATAGCAGAATGATGAATAAATTCCTGATCATTTAATGATGCGATAGCAGCATCGGAAGAGAGGTAGTTTACCGAGAAAGGGATTTTGTTTTGAATCATCCGGGTTGCCTTATGTTCTTCCATTATGGCATATCCAATACGTAAGCCAGCCAATCCGTAAATCTTGGAAAAGGAGTGAAGAATTACTAAGTTTGGATATTTTTTCTGAAGGGCGAGTGAATCAGGAAAGGAGGTGTTGGTAGAATATTCGGAATAGGCCTCATCGATGACCACGGTAATATCGCTCGAAATTTTGCTTAGTAGCATTTCTAATTCCACATGAGTAATTATAGTACCCGTTGGATTGTTTGGGTTTGCAATAAAAATAAGGCGTGTTTTGTTGTTAATCAGAGGTAAAAGGTTTTCCGGCAAACAACGAAAGTCGGAGAGTGGTGCAAAATGACATTTTCGTTTTTGAAACCCCGAAAGTTGGCCATAGGCGACAAAGCTCTTCTCGAAGGTAAGTACCTCCTCATCACTTCCAACATAGGTTTGTATAAGCCCGTCGATAATTCTAACGGAACCAGCCCCGACGATAATATTTTTTGGTGATACCCCAAATTGGGCGGCTATTTTTTCTTTTAGTGCCACAGGGCTTACTTCAGGATAAAGATGTACCGCTCTGTAATTACTTTCTATTGCCTGTAAAGCAAGCGGCGAACAACCGTAACAGTTTTCATTCGACGATAGTTTTATGATCTTGGTGTTGGTCATTCAAAAATGCTTTTGCTGATATTAAGTAATACTTCCTTTCGGTACCAGGCCGTGGCGCGTAAATCCGTTATCGGTTCGGCATACGACACTATTTTACAGGCTAATTCCTCTTTCTCTTTTTCGGTGATGAGATGAATATTTTTTCCGATCAAAAATCCGGAAGCGGATAGGGCAGAACGTACCGTTGGAGCCGATGCCCCAATGGCGATGCCAGCCCCGATGATGACCCCTTCTTCATTCACTTGTATATGGTAGGCCAGCGAAACCACCGAGCATTCCATGGAACGCCGTGTACCGATTTTTATAAACTTCGAATACACTGTTTTTGTTTGTTTTTTGTTGGTAGGAATGGTAAGTCCGTAGAGCACTTCATTTTTCTTCAGTATTGTTTTTCGTACTCCAAGAAAAAAGTCATGGATGTTAACCACGCTGTTTACACCCGCATCGTTAAGCAAATGGCAGCTTGCGTCGAGTGCCATCAAAGCGCAAGCGATATCTCCCGAAGGGGAGGCAGTACATAGATTGCCACCCATAGTAGCAACCTGCCTTATTTGAGTAGAAGCTAGATTATGGGCTGATTCATATAGTACGTTAAAATCATTCTTTATCTGTTCATTCATTACCATCGTATGTGCTGTGGTCATGGCTCCGAGCCAAAATGATTTTGCTAATTTCTTTAGCCCTGTGAACCGGCTGTCCACAACAAACGAAAGGTTGATAACCACTAAGTTTTCCACTGGTTTTTTTTTAAGCTCCATCAACAAATCGGTACAGCCGGCGCCAAAACGAAAAGTAGTTTCTTTGCGAATAGCACGGAGTAACTCGGATTTTGTTTTTGGATTTACGATATTAAATTCCATAGGGTTATTAATTCATTAAATAATACTTAAATATCTTTCAGCCCGATCGGAAAGAACGGTGACCACAATTCCGTCTGGATTATTTTTTTGAATCCATCGTTCGGCTGCGAGTACATTTGCCCCAGAGCTGAAGCCCACAAAAATGCCTTGTTCTTTTACCAATCTTCGAACACGCTCTTTGGATTCATCTGTTGATATTAAAATAATTTCATCCATAACATGAATATCGGCAAGGTATTTACTGCCATCGCCAATACCTTGAATACCGTGTGTACCATGTTCTCCTCCACTCATCACCGGCGATTCGGCCGGCTCACAAGCAATTACTTTTAAATGAGGATGAATGGGAAGCAAGGCTTTTCTAATTCCCATCATCGTTCCACCGGTTCCTGTTCCAAGTACGATAGCCGATATTTTACCCAACGCTTGGGTTTGGTTTAGGATTTCTGCACCTGTTTTTTTTTCGTGACATTCGGTATTCAACGGGTTGAAAAACTGGTTGGTATTGAACCAGCCATTTTTTATTGCGAGTGCATCTCTTAATTCGATGGCGTAATCAAAATCGCCATCCTCTACTTCGATAATTTCAGCCCCAAAAAGTCGCATCATTTGTTTTCGTTCTTCACTCATATTTCGGGGCATTACAATTTTTACATGATAGCCCCTTTCAGCACCGATTAAAGCGAGTGCAATCCCGGTATTTCCACTGGTAGCTTCAATAATGGTATCGCCCTTTTTTAGAAGGTTATTTTTTTCTGCATCATCAATGATGTATTTCGCTATTCGGTCTTTAATGCTTCCACTCGGGTTCGTTACTTCGAATTTCGCATAGAGTTTGTTGCTTAGCTTAAGCAAAGGGGTATTGCCTACGGTGTCTGATGGTCTCATTTAGAAATGGGATTTGTTTTAAGAGTGGTCGTTTGTTTTTGTAGCGAGAGAGCCTGTAATATTTTCTCAGGAGTAATGGGGAGATCCAAAATTTCCAACCCAAGGGCATTACTAACGGCATTGGCAATGGCTGCAGCAGTAGGGATAAGAGGCGCTTCTCCTACGCCTTTTGCACCATAAGGGCCTTCCTTGTCAATGGTTTCTATCGGATAAAAATGAATGTTGGGGGTGTCGGCGGCGGTCAGCATTTTATAATTATGGAAATTGGGGTTCAATATCTTGCCTTCCTGCATCAATAGTTCTTCGGTTAAGGCATAACCTACGCCTTGCATGATTCCACCTTCTATTTGGCCACCAAGCAATAAAGGATTGAGAACCTTTCCTACATCTTGTGCAACATGGATATCTAGCACCCGAATATTGCCGGTGTAGGTGTCAACCTCTACCTCAATTGCCTGCGATGCGAAGGCATACGTTCCGGATACATTGCCTTTAAAGTTTTTATCCTGAAATTGACTGGACGGCTCATAGAAATAGTTGGCAATGGCCAATTCATTAGGAGATGAGAAATGCATTTCGCGAACTACTTTATCCAGTGCCACAGCTTCATGGGTTTCTAAGGAAATAATTTTAGTATCGGAATAATCAAATGCTAAGGAGCTTGTGTGAAGCAGTTCGGCAGCTTTTTTATTTAATTTTTCTTTTAATATTGTTATAGCACCTAATAAGGAATTGCCGGCTACGAAGCTGGTGCGTGAAGCATGCACTCCAACATCCCATGGTTTTACATCGGTATCGGTATTGATGATTTTTATTTTATCTAGTTCTATTCCCAATTCTTCAGAAGCAATCATCGCCAGAACGGTTTCAGAACCTTGACCTATTTCATTGGAGCCCGTAATAATCGTGCAATATCCATAAGGATCAATTTTTAATATGGTTCCGCATCCATCCGATCGATAAATTTTAGCTCCCCCTCCTACATGTAACATAGAGGCAAGGCCGATACCATTTTTGAATCTACCGGTTTGTTTGGTGAGGCGCTTGGTATGGTAATTGCTTTTTGAAATAACGGTTTCCAGGCAATCCTTATGTCCGCAGGTATCAAAGTACAATCCTTGCCCAGTGATTTCACCTTTTTTATTGGCGTTCAATAATCGAATTTCTGCCTTGTCCATATCCAGTTTCTCTGCAAGCAAATCGATAACCCGTTCTAATGCAAACGTGGCTTGAGGATTGCCATAGCCCCGGAATGAACCGGCAAAAACATTATTGGTATAAACGGCGGTAGCATCGAATTTACAGGCTTTCAATTGGTAGAGTGAAGAGAACGCTTGCATAATGACGAATGGCGTCGTTGCACCCCAAGAGGTGTATGCCCCATTGTCCTTTATTATATTGATTTCTCGAAAAGTAAAGTTGCCATTTTTATCGACCCCGGCAGTTAAATCGATAACCATGGGTTGTCGAATTGGGGAGGCAATAAATTCCTCTTCTCTAGAATATAAAATTTGCACCGGTCGATCTGTTTTCATAGAGAGCAATGCACAGATCGGTTCAAAAGGATGTATATCCAGCTTACTACCAAAACCGCCCCCGATGACGGGTTGAATAACGCGTATGTCGGATGGATTTATTTTGAGTGCGTGAGCCATATCGCGTTGATATAGAAAGGGCACCTGTGTTGAACTATAAAGGGTTAACTTTTTTTCGACCGAGTTGAAGTGTGCCGTGATATTGCTTGTTGCCATGCAGGCATGGGTCATTCGGGGTAACGTGAAGCGTCGGGAAACGATATGGGCGCTATTCTTCTTCTCCTGCTCTAAATTACCATGTTCATAGTGAAACTTCTCTGCAATATTTTTATTCTCAAATTTTCCACCGATAAATTTATTAATCTGAGGAGCACTTTCTTTCAACGCATCGAAGGCGTCATACACGCCCGTTCTTACCGTATATTTTACTTTGATTAATTGCAAAGCCTGTATTGCAATTTCTTTCGTTTCAGCAGCCACTGCGGCAATCTCATCACGGATGCAATTTGCATCTCCTTTTTTTAAGATGGGGTGATCACGCTTATACCCAATATTATTTACGTCAACATCGTCGGCGGTAATAATACAAACCACACCTGGAAGTTTTTTTGCTTCCGATAAATCAATCGATTCAATGATGGCAGAGGGGTGCAAGGTGCGTAAGATAGCTCCATAGAGCATATTGGGCAGTATTATATCATGCCCATAGATGGCTTTCCCCGTGACCCGAATATGAGCATCGTGCTTAGGAATGGATTTCCCGATAACGTTATATTCCTTTTTCATTTTTTTCAATATCTAGTGCAAATAATTTTTCGGCCGCATCAATAATTTTCACATAACCGGTGCACCGACAAAGGTTTCCTTCCAAATATTTTTTAATCTCTTCCCGTGAAGGAAGTGCTTTTTTAATCGCTCCTGTAAGGTGTGGTACACTTTCGTGTTGATGTGTTAAGGCCTTTATGGTCATTGCCATTCCGGAGCTGCAAAAGCCGCATTGTACGGCACCACTGGCTACCAATGATTCCTGTACGGGATGAAGCGATCCGTCGTGTTGTAATAATCCTTCAATCGTAGTAATGTTTTTCCCATTGGCATTGACGGCCAGAAACAAGCAAGAATTCACCGGGGCGTCATTTATTAAAACGGTACATGCCCCACATTCACCTTCATAACAACCTGGTTTCGTGCCTTTCAACTCAAAGGTATCCCTTATTAAATCAAGTAATAGCGTCGATGCCTTGATGCTACACGATACCCTTTTTCCATTGAGGGAAAAGGTAATATGATGTAGGCTCTCGTTTGGTTTTTTTTCCTTTTTCATGAGTTGAGGGGTGCTTGTTTTTTGTCGAATTCATAGGCGACACCCAATTTAAAAGCATCCATCGTTTCCTTGTTTTTTGTGCCATGAAGCGTATTGTTTATAGCGGCTTCAAGTAGCGGTTCTTGGAAGGGAAAATCGTTCATTCGCGAGGCTCTGCCAAGCATGAAAACGTTATACAAAATGGGGTCAATATGTTTTGCAAACTCCTTTATAAACACCGCTTCTTTGCATTGCTTTTCGAGGTAGGTTGCCAATACGCTTAGTTCTGGATATTGGGTTATCTCGGCATTCACAGAATAGGGCTGGATGCGGTAATGCCCGAAAATTACGCTACTGTTTTTATGCAAATAAGAAAGACATCGTTGCGTTTCTAATGGTTCCAGTCCGAAAAGAAAGTCAACCGATGCTTTTCCGATAAAACCGGTGCAATGGGCTCCTAAGCCAATGCCTGAAGTTACCACTCCGCCACGTTGTGATAGGCCATGAATTTCGCTCACACTTACCGGGATGTTGGAGATCATCGCCGCCTCGACCACTAAATTACTGAGAAAGACGACCCCTTGACCACCGACACCGGCAATTAATATTTTAATATTTTTTATCATATTCATTTCTTAGGCTTCTATTGATTCTAATTTTTCTGCTTCCCATCGTATCGCATTATTCGGGCAAACATCAATACACAAGCCACATAACGTGCATCGATTCGCATTGATCTCCACCTTGCCGTTTACTTTTACCATTGCGGGGCATCCGAAATTATCGATACAGTGATTGCATTTCTGACAGGATTGAAAAAGATTGTATTTCTCTATTTCAAATATTTCTTCAGACTCGTTTGCCGGGCTTCTTTGAGGTGTTGGAATTGCATTCAATCGTTCCAATGCAAAGTTTCCTTCATATTCATAGGCGTAGTTCTCCAGGAGTTTACGAACACCAATGGCTGCTTTTTTGCCGGAGGCGATGGCTCCGATAACACTCATGTTATTTCCTGAACTAATATCTCCGGCAACGAGTACATTTTTATAGCCCGAAAAACCATTTTCATTTATGATTCGAAGATCGTCATCCGTGGTTAAATTCAAGATCACTCTTGGGTCCGTGGTTTGTCCGATGGCCGTAATAATATAGTCGCAAGGCACTATGAGCAACGATTGATCATTGCTGTAGGTATGAAGATGGAGTATTGTTTTTCCGCTTTTTTCGACGCTAATGCTGTTTATGCAGCTGTCGTAAAGGAACTCTATGCCTTCTGCTTGGGCATGTTTCACTTCTTCGTAAAAAGCGGGCATTTGGCTCTCGGTTTCGAAACAAGAAACGATAATGCGATTGGTTGAATGCAGCCTTTTTGCCGATCGGGCGGCATCCATGGCACTATTCCCTCCGCCAATGATGAATACAACGGAGCCATTTTTAATCATGGACTCTTTCTGATTAAATGATTTTAAAAAGTGTAATACATCCATTCTGCTTTCTGAAGGAATATTTTGCTCTATGAGGTCAAGCGTTTTTGCTTTGTTCATTCCGATGGCGAGTATAACAGAATCAAATTTTTCAGTTAAATGCTCCAACGTGAAATCTTTTCCTAGCGATTGATTTAAATAAAAGGTGACTCCCATTTTTTGCAACTGCATGGCCTCATAATCGAAGCCGGCTTTGTCCATTCTAAAGTAGGGTATTGCATACGTTACCATCCCACCTACGGTATTTTCTTTTTCAAATACACACACTTCATACCCCGATTGAATGAGGTCGTAGGCAGCACTCAGGCCGGCAGGACCTGCTCCAATTATGGCCACACTTTTATGCTTTTTAATGGCCTCTTCAGCTCTTTTTATGGGTGATGAAAAATCGATAAATAGTTCTTCATTACTTGATACTAAGTGTTTGAGTTTTTTTATGGGGATTAGATTTTTATAGCTAGAGAAAAGTTCACAAGGGCGGTGACATATATCGCCACAGGTGCGTGCGAACAACATTTTATCACGCACTATTTCTATCGCGGAGTGGGTGTCGCCTTCCAGAATCGAATTAAAAAAACCATGATTGCAGATGTTTGCAGGGCATAGCTGTTCCTCTCCAGGAATGGATATTTCGGCCAGTAATTTTGCTTTCGCTCTTGATAAATTATTTTTCGGCGTATAGCATCGAGAGCAGGAAAGGCTTTTATCTTCATGATTTTCGCACGTGTTACAGCGTGAATGATCCACGATGATTTTCATTTTCTTCTCCATCTTATCTTTAAACTCAGGAAGGAAAATACACGGTGCTTTCGAAATGAGTACCGATACTCCTTGATGCAGCATGGCTTCGTTTACCTTATCTATACTATCCGTTACATTATATGGATTGATGGTTTCAACTACTTCTATTCCCATTCCTTTGAGTAATGGGGCGATTTCAATTTCATGATATTTTGGGGTACGCGATGCCCCGGGATGTGGCTGATGTCCGGTCATCCCAGTGGTTCGGTTGTCGAAGATGATGACTAAAATATTGGCACGAGTATAAACGGCATTGACTAACGAGGTAAGCCCGCTATGAAAAAATGTGCCATCGCCTAAGAGTGCAACTACTTTTTTGCTTTTTTCGGAGGCGTGAAACGACTCGTATAATCCTTGAGCCATGGAGATGCTCATTCCCATGTGATTGATGGTGTCAATCATTTTCAATGGAGGTAAAGCACCCAATCCAAAGCATCCGATATCGCCACACATAATCAATTCGCTTTGTTCGCGAGGGATGGCCAGTTTCAGCAAGTAAAAAGTAGCCCGATGAGGACAGCCGGAACATAGCGTTGGGGGCCGGGGTGGGAGATGGTCGAGAAATATTTCATGATTCTCTAATGGAGCCTTTTGGGTGTTATTGAACGTGGTATTCGAAAAATCCTCTAGTACGGTTCTGAGTAGATCCAACGAGAATTCACCGGTAACGGTTAAGTTGGAAAATCCTTTACCAAAAATTTGTTGATCGAGTTTGTTTTTTTGTGTTAGATTTCGAACTGCGTTTTCAACAAATGGATCCAACTCCTCGAGTATTAATATTTTTTCAAACCCTCTCGACAGGAAGCTCAAAACTTCTTTTTCAGGAAAGGGATGAATCAATCCAAGATCGAGCAGACTTACTCGATGTAAGAAATCATTTTGATGAAGAATTTCTGTTACGTATGACGTAGCAACACCACTGCTTATGATACCGAAGGCCGTATCGACCGCATTCAGTTTAAGTTTGCTTTCTTGTTTTAAAAGAGCTAGAATAGGTTCCGATTTTAATTTATCGAGCAGTCGTGTATGAGCTACGGCCGTACGTGCAGGAATATTAATATGTTCCGGTAATCGTTCAAATTTCGCCTCCCTTGCCTCTTGCTTTATAGCGCCATAGGAGAGCACTCCACGCGTATGTGAAACCCTTGTGGTAGTTCGAACAAGTACCGGAAGTTTTATTTTTCCGGAAAGTTCGAAGGCCAACTTTATCATTTCAAAGGCATCTTCCGGGGTGGCCGGGTTAAAAATTGGCACAGAGGCCATGGGCCCCCAATAGCGAGAATCTTGTTCATTGGAACTCGAGTGACAGCCAGGATCGTCGCATACCACGATTACCAAAGGAGCAATAATAGTTTGATAGGTAACGGAAAGCAATGCATCGCTGGCAATATTCATGCCTACGTTTTTCATTACACACATCGCACTTTTATTTCCAATAGAAAAGGCAATGGCTTTTTCCATTGCTATTTTTTCATTGATACTATATTCAAAATATACCGGATGAGAGGTAAGATCAGGATACTTTTCTTTATTCGCTTGGTCGTATTGGAAATTATTTACATGATTAAAAATTTCCGAGATTTCAGTTGAAGGTGTGCCGGGATACGAGAATACCCCATCAACGCCAGCTTCTATGGCTGCACGTGCGATGCCTTCGTTGCCCATCACACAAGTGTTATGAGGGGTGTCGTAGGAGATTAAAATTTTTTTGATCCGTTCT
Source organism: Bacteroidota bacterium (assembly GCA_947507965.1). Taxonomy (GTDB): domain Bacteria; phylum Bacteroidota; class Bacteroidia; order UKL13-3; family UKL13-3; genus CAINMV01. Next base: position 1,638 of record CANNQU010000083.1, on the reverse strand, counting down.
TTCATCTTAGATTAGATTGCTTTGTTGCATGCTTTCAATATCGGGTTGAGAATAGCCGGCTTCCGAAAAAACCTTTTTATTATGTTGCCCAAGACGTGGTGCACAGCATAGTAGGTTCTGGTTCTTTGTTAAGAAATCAGTATCCGAAGCAGCTGGGAAAAGAGAGACTGTTTCTCCATTAGGCAATGTTGTTTTTATGAGTTCATTCGAAATAAAGTCGAGCGAGGCAACTTCTTTAATACTATTCACAGGAGAAACGGAGAGGTTAATTTTTAAACATAGTTCAACAAATTCCTTGGTCGAATAGTCTTTGGTATGGGCTTCAATTTCCTTGTAAATCAGGTCCTTATCGATCATCCTGCCAGCATTTGTTCTTCGGTTTTCCTGAGCTAATTTCTCAAATCCTTTTTGTGAAGAAAATTTTGTCCATTGCAAATCATTTCCAATGGCAAGGTAAACCATACCATCCTTTGTTGGATATATATTGCAAGGAATAAAACTACGATGCTCGCTTCCACTGCGCGTAAAAAGCTCCTGTTCATTTTTCACAAATGCCAGCTGTGGCAAGGCTGTAATAAGCCAGCTGGCGGCACATTGAGCCATAGAGATATGAATTTCTTTTCCTTCTTTCTTTTTTTCCATCATCGCCAAGAGCACTTGTGTGAACGCTTCATCACCCGATTTCAAATCGATGATTGGAATACCACAAGGTACTGGTTTTCCATCAGGCTCGCCCGTTAAGAAGGTATAACCCATCAAGGCTTGTAAGGCAGGATCATACCCTGCACGTTCGGGATACTCAGGCCCCATGGCCGATATGCCGCACCAAATTAAATCAGGTTTTGCTTGTCTCAACGTCTCGAAATCAATACCAAGTTGATGGTATCTTTTGGGTAATGTATTGCACATAAATACATCTACATCCAACGCCGTAATAATTTTCAATAACAGTTCCTGTCCTTCCTTCTTTTTTAAATTAATGGTAATGGCTTCCTTGCCAATATTGGGTGCTATATAGTACGAATGTAAGTCATGAAAACCTAAGTCGGTGCCAATATAACGATTGGGATCGCCGGCATTTCCTCCCCCTTCTTCCATCGGTGTCTCTACCCTAATTACTCTCCAGCCTTGCTGTACCATGCGTTGTGTAGCAAAGGGTAAAGCCAAGGCCTGCTCGAGCGACAATACGGTTATTTTTTTCTTTGATTCCATTGTTAATTAAAGAAAATAGGTTCTTTAAATTCGCCATAAACTTCTTTCATAGCGGCAACAATTTCGCCAACGGTGCAGTATTCTTTGACGGCGGAAATAATAGAGGGCATTAAATTTTTCTGGTCGATGGCATCTTGTTTCACTAAGGCAAGACATTCATTTACTTTAGAATGGTTTCTTTCCGCTTTTCTTTTCTTTAACTTTTCTATTTGATCATTAGCCGTCTTCTCATGGTATGGATGAAATTCTACTTCTTGCGATTCTTCCTCATGGGTATAAATGTTAACGCCTACTTTAGGTACGTTGCCGCTTTGAGTGCCCATCTCTCGTTCATAGGCCTGTTTTGATACCGACTCTTGAATTTTCCCTGTGGCGACGGCATTGATAATGCCATCCCATTTTTCTACTGTTTTCATTTCTTTCTTT
>CANNQU010000082.1 GCA_947507965.1 Bacteroidota bacterium | reverse complement strand
TGAACTAGAAATAACTTAATTTTACAATCACTAAATGCAACCTTTTTTTACAACAAAAAATCATTCAACTTTTGGTGGTCAGTTTGCACCGAAAATGGGTGGTCAGTGGCGAGCGAAAAAGGGTGGTCAATTTGACCGGAATTTCCAGTTGACCATATAATACCGTTGAAAAAAGGTGGCTGTGATTGCCCAAGAAACATGCAGTGGCAAACAAAAGAGAAAACAAAAGCAAAGGATGAGGTGGAGAACCCTTAATTTGAAAGTGTATTACAGTCTAGTTTTGAATTAATAAGAAACACGTCTTCAGAAAAATGTCCACTTTACTTTGAAGATATAGATGGCGGACTAATACATCCCTCTGCAACTTTGAGACTACTCAATTATTACCAACCTAATAAATTAGAACTATCATGATCAACCTTTTATTTATTTCCATTGGATTATTCATCGGAGCTGCAATAATGTATTTTTTCCTTAGCTCAAGGCTCTCTGTAATGAGGTTGACGCTTGATCAGGTTAACATTCAGATTGCAAAAATACAGCCACTAGAGACTGAGAAAATGCAACTGTATGGTAAGACTCAGGCAGATATGGCTACTATTGATGGATTAAAGGATAGAGTTAATAATCTCGAAGCTGACAAAAACAATATGGAAGCTAATCTTACTAAGATAATGACCGACGTAGCTAATGACAGTATAATAAGGCAAGGAAAGATTTTAACTGAACAACATCAGACCAAACTATCAGACATCCTCAATCCTTTGAAAGATAAAATTAATGATTTTCAGAACAAGGTAGAGACAAACCAGACCGAATCAACGAAGACCAATTCGGCTTTAATGGAACAAATTAAGAACTTAACTACCTTGAATCAGGCGGTAACTAAAAAAACAGAAGATCTTACAAATGCATTGAAAGGCTCGAACAAAGCTCAAGGTGGGTGGGGAGAAATGATCTTAGAAAGGGTGTTGGAAAGTTCAGGTTTGAAAAAAAGCTCAGAGTATGAGACCCAATTTTCAACCAAAAATTCCAGTGGTGACACCATCCGCCCAGATGCGATAATATATTTGCCAGATAATAAAAACCTTATAATTGATAGTAAGGTGAGTTTGACCGCATACGAACAATATGCTAATTCAGATGAACAAACAATAAAGGATCTCGCTTTGAAAGCTCATATTGCGTCTATAAAGAGTCATATCAAGCTTCTTTCTGAAAAAGATTACCATACTGGTCTTGGATTGAACAGCCCTGATTTTACGCTGATGTTTATCCCAATAGAATCTGGTTTTGCATTGAGTGTTAAGGAAGATTCAACGATATTCGAGTATGCATGGATTAAGAAAATCGTTCTGGTGTCTCCCTCAACACTGCTTGCAACACTAAGAACTATTGCTTCTGTTTGGAAAAACGAGAATCAGACGAGAAATGCCGTTGAAATAGCCAAAAGAGCCGGGGATATGTATGATAAATTTGTTTCATTTACAGAGGATATGGAAGGTGTGGGTAAAGCAATCGATAAGGCTGCAGATAGTCATTCTAAAGCTATGAATAAGCTATCTGTAGGGAAAGGCAATCTTGTAAGTAAGTCGAACCAGATGAAAACGCTAGGGATTAATTCAACAAAAAACCTTTCTTCAAACCTTATTGCTGATGAAGATGAAAATAGAATTAAATAATACGTTGAAAAAGGTGAAATCTTGCGATTTTATGGAGTCGGTAATTTAGAACGGTATAAATTAGTTTTGTATTTTAAATATAAAATGGGAACTATTATTGTAATTTGAAAGCTTCAACAAAATCCTCTTCAAATACCGAAACATATCCTTCTCCGAACGTAATAAAGCAGATTGGTTTGAATGCCTAATACAGAAGTATTTGCAGACTGAACAATGAACATAAAAGATATACAGAAGTACCGCAGTTTTTACAAAACTACCCGGCCTGTTTCCCAGGAACTGGAAGAGCATTTTATTGGCAACTATTACTTTGATGAAAAATTGAAGCAAAAAAAGTATGGTTGGTTTACTATGTATCATGGTGATAAAGATGGTTACGGTACTCCGACAGCAGGGATAGAAAACTTCTTGCAGAGTTTTCTGGATATGGCAAAAGATGGGCAGGCGGTATATGAATTTTTGCAAAATGCAGTAGATGCAGGAAGCACCCATTATACAATGGTTTGGGGCAAAGATGAAATTGATGGTAATCATTACTTACTTGTTGCCAACAATGGCAGAATGTTCGATTTAGACAGTATTCGTTCTATTCTTAATGTGGGTTCATCTACCAAAACAGCCGATAGTCAAACCATTGGTAAATTTGGTATCGGTTTCAAATTAGCACATCGTCTGGTAGGGAAAGACAATGGATTGCAGGAGTTGATAAATGAAAATTCCGGCCCAATATTGTTTAGCTGGAAGCATTATGAGATAGCCAATTTAGCCAATGCCTCCAGTCCTGTACCTATTGATGTTGTTATTTCCACCAATGTTAAAGGTGCTATAAGTATAGCGGATGTTAATCCATGGTTGTTCAAAATACTAATCACTTGTTTCCCTTGTCTGCCTGAAAATGATAAGGTGGAGGAATTGCCGAAAATGGCAAATGGTATGCAAGCTGGCACTGCTCCATTCAGCAAAACAGAATATGAAGTCCTATCACGTTGGGTAAAAAGCAATCAGGGTATTCTAAACAAAGAAACCTATAACGAAGGTGCTTTGTTTTTTATCAAATTAGGTTCAGGTAAAGAAACCGAGCTTGCAGAAAATAACTTAAAAGAAGGGGTAAAATTTGCCTTAGCAATCTTAAAGGAAACAGCTAATACCGTAATTAAAAAAAATAAAGTACTTCGTACAGTTCAGTTGAACAACGAAGAAGCAATTACCTATCCGGATTTAGAATACATAAAGCTTTCGGTCAATAAAAAAACAGAACAAAATACGTATGCTTATATCCGTTTTGGTGTAGATAAGCTTGAAAATTTATCAGTAGAGCAAAAAAAGAAAATTGTAGCCGAGGCAGATATTGAAGCTTTGTTTGGTTTCAGAAAGTATAATGAAATAGGTAGTTATTTTAAAGGAGCCCCAAATCTCTACTTATACTTTCCGTTATCTGAAGAAGTACATAACTTCAACTATATATTACATTCCAACGCCTTTTATAAAGGAAGTTCTCGTACTTTTTTGCACAAAGGCAGTAGCAAAGAAGATGGTATTAACGAACGCCTTTTAAAAACTATTGTAACCAAAATTGATATTGAATTAAGCAGGCTTTCCACCTCTTCGAATAAAAAAGACAGGCAACTGTTCCTGAATTTTTATGCTGCGTTATTAACTTCTGGTAAGAGTTTAAATCAAGATAGGCTTTGGATAGAAGCGCCATTTATTGACCCGATTAACGAATTACTTAAAAAATACATTCCGATTCGCAAATCTTTAGGTGCCGATATATTTGAAATTACTGATAACCCGGAAGAAGTATTTATCAAAAAAACAAAAATTGATATTGATACCGAAGCGTGGGATCTGGAGAATGTAAAATGGTTTTATTGGGGTGAAGATGCTGAAATCAGTATTCAAGAAAATGCTATTTCAAAGTTGGGTGTAAAAGATTTTTCAATTTACAATCTCTTTTGTACCAATGAAACTATAAGTGATTTCTTAAATGGCTCGCTAAAAGCTGATGACCGTAAAATAAAGAACATTCTAACTGAACTAGCTTTATTGGATGCCGAAATTGTTAAAGAACCTTCATTTAAAAAGAACCTATTCAATACAAAGCTTTTAAAGTTCAATAACGATGAATTACTTTCCATCAATGAATTTCAGGAAAAGGAAAAGGAGGGCTACTTCATTGTTTTCAACAAGCTGAATGACATCAAAGACTTACTCCAAATATTAGGCCTAAAATATACAAAAGAAAATTTTGACGATTATAGCTTCAATCAAAAATATTTTAGTCTATTCGCCAATGACTCGCAAGTAAGAAGCTATAATATTCTTGCAAAATCATTTAGTGTAGCAGTGAAGGATGAAATATTGAATTCACTTAACAAAAATGAGAAACATAGAATATTTGAGGCGTTCAGAACTTTAAATGACAATCCGGGTGAGAGGATGGGCGAATTGAAATTGCTTAAAAACAATAATAACAATCCTGTTTGTTTCAAAAATCTATTTGCTACATCTTCAGTTGGCTGGTTAAATAAATTTTGCATTCATCCTTCAGAAGATAACGCCGATTATAAAAAATACCTTAGAGATAAGACCGAAGAGGTTTATCAGGGCATTGTGTTTCCTTTTTGGGAACAAATTGCCAATTACATTATTGCTAATCCAACAAAGGCAAAAGAAGTATTAGATGATATTGTAAACTTTTATACAAAGAGTACCTGGCTGGAAAAGACTAAGAATTTGGCAAGTGCAAAACAACAGATAATTTATCAATCTGAAGTAATTAAATCAGAAAAAATCTTTTATAGTAATGATCTGCTGCCACTATCTGATAAGGCTTACGAAAGCATTCAAACAACTGTATTCAGCTATTTTGGGGTTCATATACCGGATAAATGTTTAATTCCCTATTTAGATGAAATGCCTTTTTCATTTTCATCAACGACCATTCACCCTACGATAGAAGACAAAATAACTTCATTGGATCATCTTAATGATTTATTGTCACTGTCAAAAAGTTGTAATATTGATTTTTTTGGCTCTAATTGTATCATTTTAAAAGATAATTCTTATTTTATTGATTCTACATCGGGGAAAAAGCAAATTGTTACTAGTAAAACAGCCATTGTAAAATATATTGATACCTATTATCCAACCGAGTATGTTTTAATTCCTGAAACCTTAAAAGGCTATAAAAGCAAAATAGAATTAGCGGACAGTAAATTAGTAGAACATTTGATAGAAGGGTTTGCTGAAGGTAATGCTGCACAGAAATTGGAATTTATAGAAATAATCTTGGGAGAACGGGTTGATGATAAAAAGGCATTATTAGACAAGTTGACTTACACAAAGCTGGATGCATCATGGACTGATGAAAAACAAAATGAACTTTACCTTAGACTTTTAAAAGAAGTAGTTGAAGCCAGTGCTACTCAGGAAGAGTTAGCTGCTATTCATAAAAAAATATCAATTAAAAAGGATGGTCAGGAAATTAGCATTGGAAATATTGACAGTGCCCACGATTCAATAGACGTTTACAGAGGAGATAAGAAAATCACACTCTCACAATCACAAATACTGAATCTGGAAAATGCTGATAATATAAAGCTAATTCAGGCATTTCACGATGAAGCCAGGAAAAGAGATTTGTTAACTCAATCTATTGCAGATAAACTGTTTAAAATCTCCAATGTGGGTATCACGGATGATTTGGTCGAAAGGTTCATTAAAAATTTGGAGGACAAACAACTTGAAAATGCACATCAATTATTGTTTGTTTGGTTATCAGGGAAATTCAAAAAGGAAGAGTACAGTGAGTATTCCTTGAAATCACAGAATGATGAATGGTATAAATTAGAAGACCAATTAATAATTTACTCTGCCGAAAACAAAAATCATATCAAGCCATGCTTTTTGCTCAATGAAAGTTATAATGGGTTACAGTCATTGTTACAATTAAGTGACATCGAGGTATTTAATTATAATGATGGTGAAGATGATATTATCGCTTCACAGTTCTTATTTGTAAAAGGTTGTACTTCAAACATTTTAGAAAGCACAGAAGAAATAAACAGTAAACTTAATTATTTATACCAGGGCTGGGTAAATCTGCCTTCGCCAATTAAGGATAGTAAACGGCAGCAGCCTTGGAATAAATATTTAGATATTTCTCCTAATCAATTTGTTTTTAATGGCATACAAATAGAGAGTGAAATACCGCCTAATGATTTTATTACCTGGCATCAAAATGTCAAAAAGAAAGATGAATTTTTTAAAGCAATAGGTATTTATGTCGGTGACAGTCCTATTGAAAAAGTAAGAAAGTATTTAACAGGAAAAATAAAAGAATTACCTCCAGATATTGAGATTGAAAGATTCAATGAAATTTTGCTTCTAAATACATTGAAAGGTTTATCTGGCGATTTTTTAAACTTGAAAAAGAAGCCCGTTATTTATGATGAAAGCCAGCATAATTCTCAACTTTCACTTATTGAAAAAATGATAAATCATTTAGTCGGTAAAGAGGTCACGAAATATCCTTTACTAATATACAATACTACCAGGTCATATAAAGTTGTAAAATCTGAGGATCGATCGATTTGCAAAATTAATGAAAGCCTCCATAGCCAATTAAAGGATGCAATTGGAAGTAACTTAAATCTATTATACAGCGAGTATAATGTTTTAAAACAATCTCTGTCATGGAATAACAGTGTTATTGAACAATGCAATGAGCTTGAGTTGGAGAAAACATTTGTTCCAAGCGGTGTTCAGTCCGAACACGATGAGCCTTTCTATCATAATTGGAAAACAGAATACAATGTCAAACTGTTTAGGGAAAACGACTTGAAATATGATATATCAATTGAAGTTAATGATGAGATGACAAATATTGGCAGAGTTTCGGAAGGCATTTTTCATATCAATGATGCCGTTGATGAATTTCAGGAGGTATTTTATAATAAGAATGTTTCTTTGGAGGTTTTGAGTAATGCTCTTGCTGTTGAAAACTACAAATATTTGTCAGATGCCATTAATGATCTAGTAAATAAGAAAAACGTTATGCTAACAAGCATTTACAATACATTAAATTCTGCTGGTAAAGGGGAATTTGAAAGTACCCATTTAGAAGCACTCGAAACAGCATTTAAGGAGGAACACTTAAAACAGGAAAGGAAAGAATTAATTGAAAGTATAAAGTCTAATAGCGATTACTCTTATAACTGGTTTGAATCCTATTTAAAGTTTCTAATGACTTTTGAAAGCAAACAGGATACTACTATTCAAAAAACTATTTCATTTCAGCAGATAAGAAGGTATATCATAAATACTCAAATATCTAACAAATACTTTTTGCTCTGTGGCGCAAATTCTTTGATACCAATTAATATTGAAGACTTTGAGGATTTTAAAATCACATTGGTTATTAAAAATCGGAAAGATGAAAAAATAACTGTGGAAGGTGTTTCAAAGAAAGGTCAGGACTTATTAATTTATTGTAGAGAGCCAATACCACAAACGATAATTAATAGCTTCAGCAATGTAATTCAAATAAAAATAAGTTTTTCACCAGTTATTGATTTAATGGAACGGTTATACAGAGCCTTTGTAAATAGGGCAAATATGGATGTGTGGGATGAAATTAAAGATACTCTTCCAGGCTTGCAGTTTATTTATGGTCCTCCCGGTACAGGCAAAACCACAACCCTTTGTAATTTGATTATAGATGGCGTAAAAGAAAAATACAATGCAAAGTATTTACTATTAACTCCTACAAATAAAGCAGCAGATGTTTTATGTAAGAAATTATTGAAGCCGACTAATTCTCCATCTGATATTGTCTGCAGTAAATTAAAAGAACTTGACGGCCACGGTAAATCAATAGCCATTACAAGAGTTGGTAAGCCCACAGACCCTGAGTTAGAAGAATTAGATGAAGATGTTTATACGGATTCATTGAATATGGAACGATTAGACTACACAAATGTTTTAGCTTCTACGGTACATCGTATACCATATTTTGAAGTAATTGATAAAGAGGGAGATGAAACTATCAAGCTATTCAAATTGCAAGACTATTGGGATTATGTTGTTTTTGATGAAGCCTCAATGATCCACCTACCTTACTTGGTTTTTTCAATTTTAGCTATAAATAAGTTTAATCCTAATGCAAAGTTCATTATTGCTGGCGACCCAAAACAAATACCTCCTGTGGCTGATGTTAACGACAAGGATCTTGAAGAGTTGGACATTCAGGATGAAAATATCTATACTATGATGGGTATAAATAGTTTTAGAAGCTCTGAACAAGTTTTAAGAGAATGTGATAAAATAAATAATCTTGAAACGCAATATAGAAGCGTAAAAAAGATAGGCCAGTTGTTTAGTGATTTATCTTATAGCAATTTATTAAAACACTATAGAGAAAACAAAAAAGACAAGACCAAGCCACTTCCCGAAGCATTCAAAAAGCTAATTAATAAAAATGTAACTTTTATTGATGTTCCTTTAAAATTGGAGAATTCTATTTTTAGAATTAATAAGCTTTTGTATAGCTCTTATCATATTTACAGTGCAATTTTTGTAGCTGAATTAATAAGACGTTTTGATTCTCTTTTAGGAGAAACGGAAAGTTGGTCAATAGGGTTAATTGCACCATACAAAGCACAGTCAATACTGCTCAACAAATTAATAACGTCATATGGAATTTCAGATAAATTAAAAATTTATTCAGATACAGTTCATGGCTTTCAGGGTGATGAATGTGATATCGTTTTCTTTATTTCCAATCCAAATAATTACCATTATACAGGCCATCCAAAATGTTTACTATCTAAAGAGTATATATATAATGTAGCCATCAGCAGAGCCCGGGATTATTTGATAATTCTACACCCTTTCGATGCTATTAAAAACAACCCTTACATTAATTTAATTAGTGCTTCTTACTCAAATAATTTTGAAAATCCATTAATTCGCAAGTCAGAGGAATTTGAAAAAATACTCTTCAATGAAAAAGACTTTATCGAAAAGAATAGTTACATCACAGGTCACGACAACGTAAATGTTTTTGGACAGACTGACATGAACTACTTTATAAAGGCTAATGATAGTGCGATTGATATTCAATTAAGAAAATTCATGTAGTAATATACTCAAAGTAGAAAAACCTTTTACAGATAAACTTCAACTCGTTAACTCGATAAAGTCATTTATCAAGTTTGAAAAATCTGCCTTTGATTTCCGAGGAAAATTTCTCTTCTTCCCCTATTAAGGCAACAATATGTTCTACTATTTCATCAAAATGGATTCCAACTGGGTAACATGTCCATTTGGTAGTTTTTCGATAATAGGAAGAAAAACCAAACCCGCATGTTATCCAAAAGGAATTTGATATTATATGGCGATCATGCATAGTATCCAATTCTTTAAAAACTAATCGCATGTTAATGATATTATTAGAAATATTGTTGAAATATTGTTGAAGATCATTATTTAAATAATACTTAAACTGTTCGTATTCTGATATCCGCTTCTGATATTTAACATTCCCTTCTTGATAACGCTTTTCATATGGTCGTTCCAAAACAAAAACAATATTGAACGGTTTATTAGTAAATTCCTTATGAATAATGGCACGAAGAAGTTCCTCAATTAATTGTTTTTTATTGGTAACAAAATTTTGATATATAAAAGGATCTTCAATTATCATGGAATGGCATGAAGTGATTTCTCCCAACATTTCTTTCAAAGAAATTGATTGCAATTTCCTATTACCGACAATAGGTTTTACTATTGTCTGTAAAATGCTTTTTAAATATGATTTTTCGCCTAGTTTTGGCAAACATATAATACCTGTAATATCATGAACTTTCTTTGCCTCCTCTGCATTAGCATCTAATAAAATGAAGTTAGGTCTGCAAGAATCCTTTAATTCAGAAGCTTTACCATTCTTGCATAGATTTAATTCATCATAACATGAATAAGGAAAGCTATTAACACCCGACAAATTAAATTGAATGAATTTTATTACCTCCTCATTAAAAAGTTCATGGTTTGACAATTTCTTCTCCAAAATCATTTCAATGTCACTTTCTGGCTTCAAAATCATTTCAATGTCACTTTCTGGAATACAATAATATAATCTCGATCTATCAATTAATACATTAATAAATAAAATCTGCATTGGTTCCATAATTTCAGAATAGGGACGGCACCTTTCCTTAAAATATGATGCAAGAAAGCCTAATTCAATATAAACAACTGGCTTACTCATTAATTCTTTGACGGTTTATGCTTAATGTACAATTCAAAGTTTAAGTTTGAAGATACGTCGAAAAAACCTTTGCCAAAAGCATTGCTTAATGACCCATCATTTTCGATGTTTATTGATAGGATTTGACTTTTACCTTCTGGAATGGCATTTGGGTGATAAAAATAATAAATTTGGATGTCTTCTTTCTTAATATAACTATTCTTATCTATTGTTAATATCTGTAATTTACGAATTAAATATTCACTATGAGTTTCTATAATAAAATGGCAACTAAATTTTGATGATAGAGATACAAACAAATCTGCTAATTTTGATTGTAAAGCAGGGTGCAAATTACTTTCCGGCTCCTCAATTATTATAATATCTGTCTCTCCTTTTTGGCCTTTGTTTTCTTTGTTACTTATATAATTTAAACAACAGAAAAAGATAGTAGGGAGAATTTGAGAAATTCCATTCCCATAGTCTGCCAAATTTATTAAATTATCATTAAAATCCTTCAATTCCACGGTACATGATACGTTCCCAGCAGTTAAATTAAAGTTAATTGACTTTGCAATTTCTAAATTTCCTATTATTTCAGAAATTACACTATCGAACTCTATTTTTTGATCAGCTTTCAATTTACTATAATTTACCAATAAATCATCAAAGTAATCACCTTTTTTTAAAATGTATTCACGCCTTATATTTAATATCTTAAAAGCGGGAATAAAATGGATTCTACGAATACTTTTTGGGATATCTTCCGTAAGTGATTTTATTGGTTTAAAAATACTGTCTATGAAAAAATTGAGATTGGTTGTGTATGGTAGGTTTTTAGCTTTTTTAGCTATACTACCACCCTTTATAAGATTGTCACGAATAAATTTTGATGTTCCTTTTTTATTTAAAATAAAAGACTCGAAAAATGACTCATCCTTCGTTTCCATTCCCCTCAATGTTGTTTCATAAAGGCTTTCGTTGCAATTATTAATATTCAGGGTAAGTTTTCTTGATGCATTTAAAAATGAATTATTATCATGAAAATTTAGATAGGCATTCAACGTATGAATCTCTTCATTTTGAAGTTTTAGAAATAGCTTTTCCTTTTGGCTTGATTCTTTTTCCTGAGTTGTCATATCATTCTCAAAATTGTAACACAGAAGAGGCAATTTTGGATCAAAATCTTTGCAGATTTTTAACATCATACTATAAAGACTGCGAAATCTTTTATAGTTATTAACATCACATTTGTTAACGTCTAATATTAAAATTGGACCTGATTCAAATCCAATAGATTCCATTCTTGAATTTGAATAGGATTTGCAGTAATGAATAAACTTGTTTTGATATTCGAGAAATAAATTGTACTGCTCTATATTTAATATTTTGTAAAGTTCATCATGCGTAAATAATAGCTCTTCAGAATTTTCTATACTTATTTTTACTTTATCTGTGGAAAATAAAGCAGCAGTAACAGAACTTAAAAAGTTGTAACCAAACATTCCATGATGCGGTAGTTTAATATCAATTTTTTCTTTTTTAACTAGCCAAGGGCATTCTTCTTCAATTTTACCTGCTATAATGGCTTCAAACTCGATAAATTTAGATGAAAATTTGTAAAAGTCTAATAATTGCGTCCACAATCCTATTACGTCAACAAATACATCTTTATTATCGATTGAAATTATAATATTTTGCGTATCTTCCTCCAGTATAACAACCGATTTCAGTTCGCCATTTGGAATCTTTTGTTTATCTCTGTCATAAGTAAAAATAATTTTGTAACGTGTGAAATTGTATTCTAACAAAAGTGGGAATGAATACGAAATTTCACTTTTATTATTATTCTTATTAAACCAAGTAGTATAGTCTCCTAAATTTAAATCAATATCTAAAATTAGCTCATTAAATCTGTGAAAGAGTGAATCTGATTGCTCATTTGAGGCACTACCTAATGATGTTTTCAATAGTCGAATAGCCTTTATTAATGTGCTTTTCCCGCTACTATTTGTTCCAGTCAAAATAGTTATAGGTTTAATGTAAAAATAAAACTCCTCATTAAATATCCTGAAATTACTAATACCTATTTCGGAAAATTGCATAAATATATGATCTTGTATATCGTCAGTATAATACTGGACCAAAATTAAGTAAAATTAATGTAATGTTTCATGAAACATTAAATTTACATATCATGGTACCACCGAACAATGAAAAACGTGGTTAAACTTGTTAATTATTTTGCCATGAAGAGTTGATTGCGCAATTGAAAATTTGTTCAATGTTACTGGAAATTCCGGTCAAATTGACCACCCTTTTTCGCTCGCCACTGACCACCCATTTTCGGTGCAAACTGACCACCAAAAGTTGAATGATTTTTTGTTGTAAAAAAAGGTTGCATTTAGTGATTGTAAAATTAAGTTATTTCTAGTTCA
>CANNQU010000081.1 GCA_947507965.1 Bacteroidota bacterium | reverse complement strand
TATCGGCCTGAGATAAAAGGATCGACAGTCGAATAATTCATTTATTTTAGGCATACATTCTTGGTGTATGTAAGAGTTCACGTAAAATAAATCTATTTCTCCTTTTTATTATAAATTATTTTTACTACTTTTGCACTCCTAAAAAAATAGCTCGTGAACACGTTAAGTTATAAAACCATATCAGCAAACAAAGCCACCGTAACAAAAAAGTGGTATATCGTTGATGCCGAAGATCAGGTACTAGGTCGCTTTATCAGTCAGGTAGCGCTTATTGCCCGAGGCAAAAACAAACCTTCATTCACTCCCCATGTAAATTGTGGTGATCATGTAATCATTATTAACGCCGAGAAAATAAAACTTACCGGCAAGAAGATGGATGACAAGGAGTATGTAAGCTATTCGGGGCATCCGGGTGGACAACGATGGATAACGGCTAAAAAATTGATGGCTAAAAAACCAACGATGGTTGTAGAAAAAGCAATCAAAGGTATGTTACCCAAAAATAAATTAGGTGCTCAGTTATTTAAGAACGTGCATATCATTGCAGGTCCTACGCATAACCACGATGCACAACAACCAGAAAAATTAACCTTTAATATTTAATTAATGGCAGTTACCAATACTTCAGGACGTAGAAAAACAGCTGTAGCACGTGTTTACTTGCAGGCCGGTTCAGGTAAATTTACCATCAATGGTAAAGATTACAAAACTTATTTCCCAACTTCTTTATTGCAATATGTTATTGAGCAGCCTTTTCTAGTTATAGGCAGCAGCATTGATCAATATGATGGCAACATTAATGTTGACGGCGGTGGCTTCAAAGGGCAGTCAGAAGCGGTTCGCCTAGGCATATCTAAAGCATTGGTTAAGGATAATGCAGAAGTGAAACCAAAATTACGTGCAAAAGGTTTAATGACACGCGATAACCGTATGGTTGAACGTAAAAAACCAGGTCAGAAAAAAGCACGTAAGAAATTCCAATTCGTTAAACGTTAATATCACAGCACAAAGAATAGCACTATGTCTAAAGTATCATTACAGGAAATGTTGGATGCAGGTTGTCATTTTGGCCACCTAAAATCAAAATGGGACCCCAAAATGTCGCCGTATATTTTGATGGAGAAAAACGGTATCCATCTTATCGACTTAAATAAAACAGCCGCTAAATTAGAAGAAGCTACCCTAGCGATAAAAAATATTGTTAAAAGCGGACGTAAAATAATGTTCGTAGCTACAAAAAAGCAAGCAAAAGAATTTATTGCTTCTGAAGCAAGACGTGTAGGGATGCCATACGTAGCAGATCGTTGGTTAGGAGGTATGCTTACCAATTTTGCAACCGTGCGTAAGTCGATTAAGAAAATGAGTAACTTTGATCGTATGGTTACCGATGGAACGTTCCAGAACATCAACAAACGCGAGCGATTGATGATTACCCGTGAAAGAGAAAAAATGGGAAGAGTTTTAAATGGTATTGCCGACCAAAACCGCTTACCTGCCGCACTCTTTATCATTGACATTAAAAAAGAACATATTGCCGTTTCGGAAGCAAAACGTTTAAATATCCCTACTTTTGCGATGGTAGATACCAATTCTGATCCCAATCTAGTTGATTTTGCAATTCCTGCAAATGACGATAGCATCAAATCGATTGAGCTAATTACCCGTGCCATTTGCTCTGCCATTGAAGAAGGATACAATGAACGCAAACATGACAAGGAAGAGGCTGAAGCCAAAGCAACAGAAGAAAAAATTGTAACCGAACAGTAATAGAATCTCATTTGAGAACCCAATAATCTAAAAAGGGATTTATCTGTTAAGGATAAGTCCTCTTTTTTTGAATAAAACAACCCAACTAAAAAATAATATAGTAACCTAAAAATAATATGACCACCGTAACCATATCAGCAGCTGATGTAAATAAATTGCGCCAACAAACCGGATCAGGAATGATGGATTGCAAAAAAGCGTTAACAGAAGCCAATGGCGATTTTGAAAAAGCTATTGAATTACTGCGTCTGAAAGGAGCAAAAATTAATGCCAGTCGTGCCGACCGCGAAACAAAAGAAGGCGCCGTTGTAACCAAAATAAGTGCCGATGGTAAAACCGGTGTTATCCTTGGGTTAGGCTGTGAAACCGATTTCGTAGCAAGAGGAGAAGGATTTACTTCCTTCGCGGAGAAATGTGCTGAGATCGGCTTAAATCAAAAATTCGAAGACATTGCTTCTCTAAAAGCAGCCATGTTAGGCAATACCACTATTGCAGATGCTATTATTGAACAAGTAGGTAAGATTGGAGAAAAAATAGATATTGCACAATACGCCTTCATACAAGGAGAAGCCGTTGTAGCTTATATCCACAGCAACAAAAAGAATGGCTCCATCATTGCCATGAATCAACCGTTGAACGACACCATTGCTGCAGCAGGTAAGCAAGTAGGGATGCAGATTGTTTCCATGAACCCGGTTTCATTAGACAAAGCAGACATATCCGAAGAAATTGTAAAACGTGAGTTAGACTTAGCAAAAGAAAAAGCCCGTCAAGATGGGAAACCAGAAAACATGCTGGACAAAATAGCGATGGGAGCATTAGAGAAATTCTACAAAGAAGCAACTTTACTAAACCAAGAATTTATCATGGATGGCTCTAAAAAAGTATCACAAATGCTCGACGGAGTAAGTAAAGGCCTTACGGTTACCGCATTTAAAAAGGTAACCCTCGGATAATTTGAAACAGAAAAGCGAAACATAAAGTTTCGCTTTTTTTTATGTTCAAAAAATATGTTTAATTCAATTTCAAATAGATTTATACCTTTGAAAATAATAATTATCCATCATACGAGTAAAAATAGTAATGCCAATCAACAACCCATTATCGTATAACCAATAATAAACCCTCCAATGCACTACAAACGAATTCTACTAAAGCTAAGCGGCGAAAGCCTGATGGGTGACCAACAGTTTGGTATTGATCCAAAAATATTAGATCAATATGCCGACGAGATAAAGACCATCGTAGATATGGGAGCCGAACTGGCTATCGTTATTGGAGGCGGCAATATTTTTAGAGGCATTCAAGGAGTACAAGGGGGCGTGGTTGATAGAGCGCAGGGCGATTATATGGGAATGCTGGCCACCGTAATAAATTCGATGGCCTTACAAGGAGCATTGGAAAAGCACAACATCAAAACTCGATTATTGAGCGCCATAAAAATGGAGCAAATTTGCGAGCCCTTTATACGTCGCAGAGCCATACGTCATTTAGAAAAAGGCAGAGTCGTGATTTTTGGTGGAGGCACCGGAAACCCCTATTTTACTACCGATACCGCCGCGGCCTTACGGGGCGTTGAAATAGAAGCCGATCTTATTTTAAAAGGCACGCGTGTCGATGGCATTTACACTGCCGACCCTGAAAAAGATGCTCACGCTACCCGTTATGAATCGATCACCTTTGCGGAAGCCATAAGCAAAAATTTAAACATTATGGATATGACGGCATTTACCTTATGCCAAGAAAACAAACGACCTATTTTAGTGTTCGATATGAATAAAAAAGGAAATTTAGCGAAGGTAATCCAAGGCGAAAAAATAGGGACGTTGGTTACCGTATAAACTAACGCCTTTCCACCGTTCCGGAGTTGGCTTTTTGATAGCCAATTAACTCATCAAAATTATAGGTGTAGTTTTTTTGATAGAAGAAGATATAATAATCATTCTCCGTTTCATAATGATTTCCTTCCGTATCTGAATTCTCGAATATCATCTCGTTATTAAGGTAAAAATATCCATAATTAAAGTATCCTTGTTTTAATAGCATGGTACATTGATATACTTTACGTGCCTCATTGTATTTCATCTCACACGCATCAGAAGGTTGCCAGTTATTAAAGCTTCCTAACACATACATTTCCTCCAATGGTTTCGAAGAAAATGAATTTAAGGTAAACGTTACATAGCAATAGTCTAATAAATTGGCACTACCTCCGGTACTGTTCGCAATCATAAACTTCCCGTTATAATCGGTGAGTGAGAGGTGCTGTTGAGAGCCTCTGGCCTCGTCGGAGCGCAATTGAATATGTATCGCAGTGTCGATGGTTTTATTAGAAACATTTTGGCCTACCGAACGAATATTTCGAATGTCAAAAGCCCGGAATTCATTTCCACCAAAAAACAAATTACCTTCCTCATAATCGTAATTAAAGTTATTGCCATTAATATATTTAGGGGTAAGTTTTGACACGGCGTTATCAAATCGGCCATTTTGTAAAATGGTGAGTTTGGCATCGGTAAAAGGAGAAGGAATAACCGCATCCGATGCGTCAACTTCCACATCAACTTCCTGGTTAGTGTATCGTAAATCGATATTCGATGCCTGACGTACTTTGCTACGAATGGCCGTTTTAGTGTTTAGAATGAAACAACGTTGAGTAAGAACAATATTATCCAGATTATAGTCTCTATAAACTTTAAGAATATAATTTCCTGCATATTTAACATTCATGTTTTCGGTAGGAAAGGAAGCTGAATAATGAACATATTTCTGGTAGGTTCCGATAGAAAATGAATAATTTAAAATCTGCTCATAGGCGTTTCCCTGCAAATACTCGTTGGGTTGCAAAGCAACCGGTACCCATTCTGAGTTACATAAAATTAGCGTGTAAAAGTAGTTCTCGTTGGTAGGAATCAGCTCATCAAAACTTAAATCAAGATGCTCTGTTGAGTTTAAATGGATGATCGGATATGAAAAATCGCTTACGCTGCTATAGAGTAAAACCGTTTTGATATTCGATAAATAAACTTTATTCTCCATCGGCAGTGCTTGTGAGTAAGCACTTATAGAAAAAAACAATGACAGCCAAAGAGTACTAATTCTATTGCTCTTCATCATTAAAAATGGTTGTCGTTTAACGAATAGATCATCATCTTTCTTACGCATATAAGATATTAACTTTAGCTCTCCGAAAAGTGTTTTCAGACAGACTATTGGGTTTAAAAAAGGCAACATCGTATTCATTTAGGCTTCCAACAGCATCATTTTCTCAAATAGTTTCTCGTATTCCGATTGTTTAATGGCGATGAGCTCTTTTATCTTTTCATACTCGTGAGCCACTTCAATAAGTTTAATTTTATCTTTTATGTTCACCTCCAAAGCGAGTAAATTTTCTTGATCGGTTTTGCGTATTTCAAGTAGCGCTAATTCCTGTTCACACTGCTCAAATTGTTGTTTTACTTTCCTTAATTGAACCGTGGCTTCATTTTTGGGTTGCTCTTTAGAAACCGGTGGAGCAACGGCTATAATCGCTTTGGGTTCTTTTTCTTGCGCTTTCTCTTTTATTCTTCTATTCAGCATCCATTCTTGCCATTCATCGTAAGTGCCCGGATATTCTTTTAGATGATGGTCTTCGATCCACCATATTTTATTGGCTGTTTCACGTATGAATTGCCTATCGTGAGAAACCACGATATACGAACCTTCATAGTTTTGCAGCGCTTGGGTAAGAATATTCACACTTTGATAATCCAAATGATTGGTTGGCTCATCCAGCATCAAATAATTGGTATCACTTAATATTGTTTTTGCCAACGCAATTCGTGCTTTTTCTCCCCCACTCAGTACTCTTATTTTTTTAAACACCTCGTCGCCAGTGAAAAGAAAGCATCCCAATACCGAACGAATTTCATTTTCGGTTCGTCGTGGGGCATGGTATTGTAATTCTTCCACCATCGTGTGGGTAAGGTTTAAGCTTTCCAGTTGATGCTGTGCATAAAAGGAAGGAATAACGTTATAGCCAATCTGAATTTTCCCCTCATAGGGTTCGGTATTCGCAATCATTCGAAGCACCGTTGACTTTCCCAAACCATTGGCACCGATTAAGGCTATTTTATCACCGTTCAATATTTCTGCATTAGAGCTTTCCAGAATCACCTTATCGCCGTATCTCTTGCTAATGTTCTCTAAGCTGGAAATAAGTCGTCCGGGTTTGGTACCAATTCGAAATTCGAAATTCACCATAGCAGCGGCTGCTGTTGGTGCTTCTACTTTCTCCATCTTCTCTAGCATCTTCTCTTTACTTTTGGCCATCGATGCTTTACTAGCCTTCGCCTTAAATCGATCGATGGTACGTTGTGTTTGACGAATTTGCTGCTGCTGATTTACGAATTGATTTAGTTGTATTTCATCCCGCTGCTCTTTCTCCTGCATGTAAAAGGTATAGTTGCCCGGATAAATCGTGATTTTTTCGTTTGCTACCTCAACTATTTTGGTTACTAACCGATCGAGGAAGTACCGATCATGCGATACGACGATGATGGTACCATCATACGTTTTTAGGTATTCTTCAAGCCAAATAATAGAAGGTAAATCCAAGTGATTCGTGGGCTCATCCAGCATTAATAAATCAGGATGCTGTAATATCAGTTTTGCCAGCATCACCCGCATACGCCATCCACCACTAAATTGCTTGAAAGGCTGATCGAGCTCTGCCGTGCTAAAACCTAGCCCTTCTAAAAGCTCTTCGGTTTTGTGCTCCATCTCATAGCCACCAAGCACTTCAAATTCGTGCTGCATCTCACTCAGGCGATGAAGGTTTTCATCACTGTAGTCCGTTTCCACTACCTTCAATAGTTTCTCAATCTCATCGCGATAATGCAATGCCTTATCAAAGGCACTTAGCGCTACGTTTTTAATGCTGTCTTCGGTTTCAAAGCTTAATAAATCCTGATTAAAAAACCCTAGTTTTATTGCATTTTGGCGTGAAATATTGCCTTCAGCAAGAGAATATTCACCCATAATAACACGCAACAAAGTAGATTTTCCGGTACCATTGAGCCCTATTAATCCGATTCGTTCGTTGGGGTGAATATGCCAAGAGGCATTTTTATAGAGGATTCTTCCGCCAAATTCAAAGGTTATATTATTTAATGCAATCACAGCGCAAAGATACGCCACAATAGGCAACCACGCCAATTTAAGATTTGTTATTTCGCTTTCAAGCGATTGTTTTTGAGTGATGCGTTCATTTCAACAAAGTTAAAGAATATTCAATTATATAAATTAAAAATTGGCTTAATGGCAAGCTATCATTTAGTTTAGAATACGCCCCCATCAAGGCCCATATACCATAAAAAAAGCCCCGAATTTTCTCGAGGCTTTTTCATGGTATAAATCTATTTATCTTCTTTTGCGTTGGGCATCCTTTCCTTGACGGTCGTCGTATTTATTACGCGAACCTGAAGAAGGACTTGAGGTTCTTCCCCCACCACTATAGCTGCTTCCACCTCCGCTTCCGCCTCTACTTCCACCTCTTTCATTGGACGAGAAGGATCTTTCTCTGCCATAACCTTCACGACTTCCACCTCTGCTTCCTCCACTACCAACTCTTCCTTTAGGGCCTCCGCTATCGGCATCATTCATGCGTATTTGGCGACCTTCAAAATCAGCCCCATCAAATTTCTTAATCATGGCCGGAGCCGACTCACTATCCACTTCGAAAAAAGTATTCATTTCACGGATGTCAATTCTTCCAAGTACTTCTTTTTTTAATCCGGTTTCATCCAAAATAAATTGTAAAAATTGCCCTTTGGTAAATCCATCTTTAGATCCAAGATTGACAAAAAGCTTGCTGAAGCCGTTGTGTCGGCCATCGCCTACTTCCCTCCTACCATCCGTATGGGCATTTAAATCGTAGGCGTTCTCATAATATTTTAGCAACTGTTTAAATTCAATAGAAGCCACACGTTGTAGTATATCTTCTTTGCTTAAAGCAGCAAACTTCTCATTCAAGGCCGGCATATAGGTTGCAAACTCACCTTCTGTAATATCAACAGCGATAAGCTTATCCATAAAATTAAAAAATTGCTTACGGCAAACATCATTACCGGAAGGTACATCCATTTTATGAAACTGAGCGTTCACCATTCTTTCTAAATGGCGTACCTTACTCACTTCTTTAGTATGAAGAATACTGATACAAATTCCGCTTTTACCCGCCCGTGCAGTACGTCCGCTACGGTGTGTATAAACTTCCATTTCATCCGGTAATTCATAATTTATTACATGAGTAATTCCTTCCACATCGATACCACGGGCTGCCACATCGGTAGCAACAATAAGTTGTAAACTTTTTTGACGGAATCGTAGCATCACTTTATCGCGTTGCTGCTGTGTTAAATCGCCATGTAATGCTTCGATATCATAACCTTCCCTAACCAATTTCTCGGTTACCTCCTGACAGTTAATACGAGTACGACAAAATACAATTCCGTACATGCCCGGGTTAAAATCAATTAAACGTTTTAATGTTTCATAACGATTTTGTGAACTCGTTATATAATATTGATGATCGATATTAACATTACCCGTATTTTTCTTGCCAACGGTAATTTCCTTTGGCGTTTCCATATAGTTCTTCGCAATGGCTCTAACTTCGGTAGGCATGGTAGCACTAAATAGCCATATACTCTCTCTGTTGATGGCATTTTTCAACACAAATTCGATATCATCACGGAAGCCCATGTTTAACATCTCATCGGCTTCATCTAAAACCACGTATTTTATTTTTTCGAGATTGATGGCTTTTCGTTCGATCATATCAATCAATCGTCCGGGTGTAGCCACCACAATTTGAACGCCTGCTTTTAGGGCTTTAATTTGCATCATAATGGAGGCTCCGCCATATACGGGTTCAACAGAAACACCTTTCATGTGTTTCTTGTAATCGCGTATGTCGTTGCTAATTTGCAAACAAAGTTCACGTGTAGGACAAACAATAAGGGCCTGCGGATATTTTGCGTCAGCATCAATTAATTGCAATAATGGTAAGCCAAAGGCGGCTGTTTTGCCGGTACCAGTCTGTGCTAGGCCTACAAAATCGGTAGTGCCTGAAAGTAAGATGGGGATGGCTTTTTCTTGTATTTCGGAAGGGGTAATAAAACCTAAGTCGGCGGTAGCTTTAACTAATGCTTCACTCAATCCAATCGCTTCAAATGCATTCATGGGGTATATATAATTATAAAAATGCAAAGATACGCTATTTTGAGGGCATTTTGTGGATAAAGTTTCGTATATGCGCCATTTTGAAACCGGGTTTATCGGTATTTGATGGTACTGTCGAAAACAAAATGATCCGCAAGTACCATATCAATTATGTTTCGTCATTGTTATTCTGAAGCCCTTTTTTCGCAGATCCTAGATCCAAGAACTAGTTACCATTGAACATTATTTTGATCTTCATGTTATTTCCTTTAAGAATGAGATCCTTCCTTCGTCAGGATGACAATACAATGGGGTCAATGCATTCGGTTTTCCGTCGCTTCATGAGGGTGTTGATGGTTTATGATGAGCGGTGTTTATCGTGCTTTTTTTTTGAGATCCTTCAAGCGACTAAACAATACAACAGCGTGTATTTACTAAAAACACTCCAGCCTTCAGGCTTACATTATCCCTAATAATAAGTATTGTATTGTCATCCTGACGAAGGAAGGATCTGTTGTATTTCATCTTAAAAAACTGCTATCCAAGATTAACGGCAGCGACAAGGGTTTCTTTGTTGTTACTTGACCAGCATTCAAAAATAAGTCTAACCCAGCACATCAAATATGGAAATACGCAACCTCGTTTATCGGCATATGATGGTACTGTCGAACCCTTCTCATACGCATTGTATCGTGACGATACCTTTTAAATCACAAGATCACACCTATTAGAACAGGTATCGCTATCGGCACTTTGAAGCCATTCTAAACCTCATAAAAAAACCCCAACCTGAAATTCAGCTTGGGGTTTTTTATTTGATAAAAAGAAATTACTTGATTTCAACTTCAGCACCTGCTTCTGTCAATCTTGCTTTAAGATCTTCAGCGGTTGCTTTGTCAACACCTTCTTTCACCGCTTTAGGAGCGCCGTCAACAAGGTCTTTTGCTTCTTTCAAGCCTAAACCGGTAAGGTCTTTTACAACTTTTACCACATTTAATTTAGCTTGTCCGGCATTTTTCAAGATTACGGAGAATGATGTTTGCTCAGCTGCAACAGCTGCCGCAGCAGGAGCAGCAGAAGCTACAACAGCAGCAGCTGCAGGCTCGATGCCATGCTCGTCTTTTAAAATTTTAGCTAATTCATTTACTTCTTTTACTGTTAGATTTACTAACTGGTCTGCGAATGCTTTTAAGTCTGCCATGATATTGAATGATTTAAATTTGTTTGATTATTAAAATAATTGATTGATAAATAAAATAATTTGTTTTGGGTATTAGGCTGCTTTGTCTTCCAACGTTTTAAGAATACCCGTTAATTTGTTACTACCGCTTTGTAAAGCTCCCATAACCCGTTGAGTAGGTGATTGTAATAAACCAATAACATCTCCGATTAACTCGTTTTTGCTCTTGATTTTTTCCAATTCTGCCAACTGGTTGTCACCAATAAATACGGTTTGTTCAGCCCATGCAGCTTTAAGAGCAGGAATCTTTCCATTCTTGCGAAATTCTCTGATAACTTTAGCCGGCGATTTAGCATCGTTACTGAACATGATAGCGGTATTGCCTGAAAGCACACTATACATCTCCGCTACATCTAACCCACTTTGCTCCAATGCTTTTTGGATCAACGTGTTTTTAGCCACCTGCATCTTAATATTGCTTTGAAACAAAGCACGTCTTAACTCGCTGGTTTTTTTGGAGTTTAAAGCGGTAGTGTCGGTCAGGTAGAAAGCCGAATAGTCCTGAAACAACTGCTTTAACTCGCCTATGATTTGATCTTTTTCGTTACGTTCCATCTCGTGTATTACGAATTAAATTGTGAATTAAATGCCCGGAATAGATTTTGTGTCAATAGCAATACCAGGGCTCATCGTACTGCTTATGGTGATGGTTCGTAAATAGGTTCCTTTAGAAGAAGAGGGTTTCGATTTAACCAGGTTCTGAATTAATTCGGCCGCGTTATCAGCTAACTTATCAGGAGCAAAAGATACTTTTCCTACTGAATTGTGAATGATACCGGTTTTATCCACCTTGTATTCCACCTTACCTGCTTTCGCTTCTTTAACTGCTTTCCCTACTTCCAATGTTACGGTGCCACTCTTCGGATTTGGCATTAGATTACGAGGTCCTAGAATTTTACCTAAACGTCCTACTTTACCCATTACGGAAGGCATTGTAATTACCAAATCGACATCGGTCCAACCTTTCTCAATTTTAGCAATATACTCGTCCAATCCCACGAAATCGGCACCGGCTTCTGTAGCCTCTGCTTCTTTATCGGGAGTACAAAGTACCAGTACACGAATTGTTTTACCTGTTCCGTGAGGTAAGGTAACGGTACCACGCACCATTTGATTTGACTTTTTGGGGTCAACTCCTAAACGAACGTCCACATCAACTGATGAGTCGAACTTCGTGTAGCTAACCTCTTTTACCAGCTTCACCGCTTCGGCTAAGGTATAGAGCTTGGTAGCGTCTACTTTAGCTAACGCCACTTTGCGTTTTTTTGAAATTTTTGCCATTTTACTTTAATTAAATTTTGGTACTAACGCATCTAAATTATTTTTGGTAGACGCTCCCAATTTTTAAATTGTCAATTGATCGCTGTCAACTGTCAATTACTTTGTACCGGTAACATTAATACCCATACTTCTTGCCGTTCCTGCAACCATACTAATGGCAGATTCTACCGTGAAGCAATTCATGTCCTGCATTTTTCCTTCTGCAATCGTTTTAATTTGATCCCAGGTAATGGAACCTACTTTTTTACGATTGGATTGGTCGGAACCTGCTTTTGCTTTGGTAACCTCTAACAATTGCACAGCCACCGGAGGAGTTTTGATAATAAAATCGAAACTCTTATCGACGTACACCGTGATGGTAACGGGTAAAATTTTCCCTGCCTTATCCTGGGTGCGAGCATTAAACTGCTTGCAAAACTCCATGATGTTAATACCTTTCGAACCTAATGCAGGTCCAATGGGTGGCGCAGGGTTGGCGGCTCCGCCTTTTACCTGTAACTTCACAAATCCTGAAATCTCCTTTGCCATTGTGTTTAGCGTTGTTAATTAATTAATAAATTTACTGTCTATATGTTTTGGAAGCAACGTAACAGTCTAATAAATAATATTGCAAATCGAACCAAAACCCTTATTCATAAACACTTTCGACATACAACCCCCATTCCATTTCTGTAAAAAGGGCTGCGAAGATAAACAATTAGTATGAGAAAGAGAAAGAGAACGGAAACAAATGACAAAATCAGGGTATTTCAGCATTTGATGTGCTGACGAAAATAAAATGATCCGAAAGGACCGTATCAATGATGTTTCGTCATTCATATTCTGAAGCCCTCTTTTCGCAGATCCTAGGTCCATGAAATAGTTGCCATTGACGAATTTTGATGCTGACGATATTTCTATTAAAAATGAGATCCTTCCTTCGTCAGGATGACAATACAACACGAATCTATGAATCCAATTATCCGTCGCTTCATGAGGGTGTTGATGGTTGATGATGAATGGTGTTTTTTCGTGTTGGTTTTTGAGATCCTTCCTTCGTCAGGAT
>CANNQU010000080.1 GCA_947507965.1 Bacteroidota bacterium | reverse complement strand
TTCATTGTTCTCAAAAAAAAGAACCTCCTTTCCGTCTATTAATGGGAAAGCTAATTCTGCGGTTAGTTTCTCAGCGATGATAACTTTGCCCTGCGAAAGATATTCTGCCATTTTCCATGCTGGCGAATGAGCAAGCCCTCGGGTGTAGACACCGATTTTTGCTTTCTTCACCATATTCAGATAAGAGATTGGATCAGAGGGTAGATTGCTTAAGGCGTCGCTGTATTTTTCATTTACCAAGGCTGATGGGATTAAACCTCCAATAAATTTATTCTTAAAAGAGTTTCTTAATAAAAGGGTAATATCATACCGTTGTTGGTGAATTTGTTTAGCATCATCTCCATTTTCAATTGGGAAGCACCGTGTTTGAAATAGAATTGTATCACCAGTAATTTTACTTAAAGCCTCCAATGAATCAATTGAGTTTACATTTTTTGTATCCTTCCAATGCCTTATTTGCTCGGTATATGAACGCCATATTCGCCTAAAAAAATAATGATCCACTTTTGCCGAAATTATTAAATTCGATAATAATAAGGATATAAAAATTTTATACCTGCTCTGGGAGTACTTTGAATTGGTTCCAAAAGTTAACCCTAAAGGAAAAATTTTTTTTTGATACCTCTCGGGCAGTTTTTGGATATATTGGGTTTCATGATTTCGTTTAAAAACAAAATCACAATGTTCTAATGCATACTTTGAAAACGAGTAAGATGCGTCATATAAATCGGTGGCAAAATTGATGATTTTGCCTGTTCTAGGGTTTATTAATTGATAAAAAGAAGTTTTGGGATGGGGTTGATTTGTTTCATTAATTTTAGAATCAATTATCCTAACTGTTCCTAATCGTTTGGCAATAGAAAGCTTAACTCTTGTTTTTAAAAACCCTTCGTGCTCCAATTCAAAAAGACCCGTTTGAATATAGGAAGAATGGTTTAACTCCTGTGGGGTGAAGATTTTAACGGTGATTTTATCCAAAATTTAGATTTTGCTTTTTAATGCATCTTCAATCGACGACTTCAAAACCTGTGTAGTTTTTCCTAAGCTATAATTATTGAGAATTGCTTCCCTTGAATTAAGACTCAAATAATGGTATTTTTTCCAGTCATTTAGCACTTGCAGAACAGAAATTGGGAACTGGTCCTTGGATGTTAAAATGCCATTAATATCATTTTGTATAATTTCATCAGGCCCCCCTGCACCGCTTAGTGCAATAACCGGTAAGCCGCAGCTCATTGCTTCTGTGATAACCATACCAAAAGATTCATGGGAACTTGGCATGAGTAACAGTTCTGCATTTTGATAAAAATCAATTAAATTTGAATGGGCAATAGACCCTGAAAAATGAATATTGTTTTTTATACCTAAAGTTTCAATTAACAATATTAGTTCCTTATAATAAGTTTCATCGCTTTTGGGACCGATGATAGTTAGGTTGGCATTTGGGAATCCAAATTTAACCAAATAAGCAATTGTTTGTAGTGCGATTTCAATTTGTTTAAGACGTGATATTCGACCTACATATAATAGATCGCCCATTAAGTTATTTTTACTTTGTACCGCTGGCAAAAATTTTGTTGTATCCATTCCTAATGGTAAAACCCTAATATCAAAATCCCTAAATGCAATTTGCCGTTGAATATCTTCTTTTTGATTTTGTGTATGAACAATGATATGATGTGCATTTTTATAATATTCGTAGGCTTCACCGGTGTAGCTCATACCTAAGCCCCCGACCATAGCAATATAAGGTTTATGATTAGACCTCAGCATTTTAGCCAATTTAAAAACATAATTACTGCCATGCCCCGACATGTTAATTATGGTTACATCGGCAGAGTATTTCCTAGCATTTCTGTAGTGCAACCATGAGCTTTCATTTCTCCATTTTGCTTTTTTAATCCGTGAGGAAAATGAAACTGGCCAAAATCGTCTACCTACACCATCAATTAGTTTTTTTTTTGCAAAAAACGAGTTGGTAAAATAATCTATTGTAATAGTTATAGAATCCATCTGGATACTCTTCAAGGCAACTAGATGAGGTTTACTATGGGAAGATAATAAATCATCTTCTGTTAAACCAACAGCTTTTGAAGTAAACGGATGCAATAATGAAATAGTAAACATGTGATTTTTATAAACCAATCATTACGTTAAACCTCTTTTTCACTCGGTCAATATTTTTAAGTAATCGTTTCTTGAAAATTCGCCTCCTTTCCTTTTTATAGTATCCATTAAAAAAATTCTCAATCGTATTTGCTTTTTTTTGAAGCTGAGTATGCTGTTTGTAATGTATACCTGAATAAGAAATATAAAATTTGTCATCAGTACTAGTATATCCAATATCACAACGATTCATGGTTATTTTCCAGTTTATAAAATGCAAATACATGTGTTCTGCTTTTTGCTTGCCATTTACACCAATATCATAAAGTTTTCCCTTGTCAAAAACCCATCGATCAAGATAATATTCCTGATGTGAATCCCTGTCTCGTTCATTGTTTACCAAATATTCATCCCACCATACTTTAAGTTCACCTTTTTGTTTTTTTTCGGCTACTATAGTTGCAAACGTATTCTCATCAAACCAAAGATACTTTGATTCCTTGAATAGTTCTTTGTAAATACCATCAGTTTTGTATAGCAATCGGTTATACAGGTTATTTCTAAGTATGGTAAAATGTCCTGAAACAGTACTTATTCTTGAGGATACCAGGTCATATTGCTGAAGCATTTCTTCAGTAATAAATTTACGAATATCACCCCAAATAATATCAATATCGCAAAATCCCCAAAAATCATATCCTTTGAGGTATTCTTCAAAAACATGCCCATAAGTGGGCTTAAGGTCACAAAATTTTACCGGATGCTGAATAGCTACATTTACACCAATTTTACGGTTAAATAGAATGGCCATATCCTCCATTTTTACTGCAAAAATTTTCACATTGGATGGATAATTTAGAGGAATCTCACAATCCGTAAAAAAAATCCAATGAATTGTTGGGTTGCTTTCACACGATTTTAAAAAGGCGGGAAACCAAATAGGCCACTTACCAAAGTAAGGAATTATAAAAGCTATCGATGTCATTTTGAATTTGTTTGCCTAGCTTTAAATAGTCTAATGAGCTGTTGATTGAAACTAATTAACAATCTATCGTTTAGTCAAACGTCTTACGTACATTATACAATTCCAAAAAGTGCTTATTTAATATTGATGGCGTGCTATTCTCATCTTTCAGAAAATTCCATTCTCTCTTCCCCTTTACTTCGATCATTTTATTTGCAATATCAGTGTGGTTAAAGGTATCAAAATATAATGCATTGTCTTTTAACTGCTCCTTATGCCCCTCCAAATCAGTGCATATTACAGGACATCCCAAATAGTTTGCTTCAAGAAGTGGCATATTAGTTGGTCCTAAAAAAGCAGTGAATACAAGCGCTATGGCATTTTTGTAAAAAGTATAAATCTCATCATTTGATACAAACCCGGTAAAAATCACCTTAGTTTCCAATGCTTCTCTAATTACAATAGATTTTATATATGATAAGTTTCCTTTATCTGAACCACTTAGCACTAACTTAACATCTGGATATATTTCCAAAACTTTTTTGAAGGCCATTATCAAACCATAATGATTTTTGAGCGGCCAAAATTGGGCAGGATAGAAATAAAAACTATTTTTCGATAATCCCCATTTGTTCAGAATAAATTGTTGCTCATCTTTATCAAGATTCAACTCAACAACTTTTCCTGGAAATAATGGAAGAACCATCATTTTGCGCTTATATATTGATGCAATTTCAATTAATTCCTTTTTACTTTGCTCACTCTCTACGAAAATAGCAAATGCTTGATTCAAAACAATTCTATGGTAATAATCCCATTTTTCATAGGAAGCATTATTAAATATTTTTTGGCATACAAACATATTCTTATGACCTATGTCCCAGTGCGTAGCTATGAAAGCATAATTTAAAGGATATAAATTAGGTGCCAAATAGTATACTATATCTACATTGCTATCACTTAGAAAGCTTGAAATGTTTTTGCTAACAATCCTTTCTATTTCCGATTGTATTTTACTATGAATATTGAAATTTCTTAAGACATTAAAAGAGAATATCTTATTGAGTAATTTCCTTTTAAGAGTCCATTGTTTTAACCTAAACTCTGTTTCTGGAATATATAAACTCTGTTTTTTGAATAGATTGGTTTCTAATCTTCGTTTTGATAAATATATAACTTCAATTTTTTTATCAAATTCAAATGAGTCTATCATTTCAACTAATCTATTTGTATAAGAATGAATCCCACCAACATTAGGTTGATACTCCAAATCTAAATATACTGCGATAATTAATCTATCCATTTAAAAGTGATTCATTTATTTGATGTTTCAACGCGAAAACACTATACCAACTTCTCTCTGTTGGCTCCTCCTTTTCCATCCAATTATAATGCGCTTTTATTTCCAAATTGTATTTTGAACATAACAATTCAATTTCCGGTTTGAAAAGGAAGCGCATAGGGTGCAGTTCTTCAAGTGTTGTAATAGCATTCGTTATTTTATTTTCAATCTCTACATTAAAAACCACTTCCACAATATTGCTATTATAGTCAATTATCGCATTGGAATTTCTCACCACTCGCAAAATATCATCTTCAAAGTTTTTTGTTCGCGACGTTGGCAAATCAATTAATACCCCAGGGCCATACCAGCAATCAAAAATAAATACACCATCCTCTGCAATCAGGTTTTTAGCTGTGAGAAAGGCTTTCTCTAAATCGTCATTTGACGTTTGATAACTCATCACATGAAATAAAGATACCACAACATCATATTTTTTAGCATCCCGATACGTTCTAATATCTCCTTCACTAAAAAGAATCATTGAGTTGTTTTTCTCCTTGTTATCATTGGCAATCGCTACCATCTGCGAGGAGAGGTCGACTCCGGTAACCTTATAGCCCAGCTTCTCAAATTCAAAGGCATGGTTGCCTGTGCCACACCCCAAATCAATTAATGTTTTGGAGTGGGGGGCAAACTGCTTTATCAATGCATGAACATAATCAGCTTCCGCTTTATAATCCTTATCCTTGTATAATAAATTGTAATAATTGGCGTAATCTTTAAAATGCATTTATAGTATTGATTTTAATGCGTCTGATACTTCCATAATTTCTTCATCGGTGATGCCCAAGCCACTCGGCAAATAAAACCCGTATTCGGCTATTCGCTCGGCTAGAGGATAATGCTCGTTAATGAACCAGCCTTTTTTATTAAATACTGGTTGCAAATGCATGGGATAAAAAAACGGCCTGGTTCCTATGCCCTTTTCGCCTAATAGTTTCATGAGTTCAATGGCTGTTTTATTTTTGCTCACTACAGCATATACCCAGTAAATATTTTCTGCAAAGCTCGTACTTACCGGCATGAACTCAATGCCTGCAACATTTTGTAAATATAAATTATAGAGTGCGCCAATTTCTCTTTTCCGAAAGATATGACTCTCTATTTTCTCCAACTGAGCCACGCCCAGAGCCGCTTGCAAATTAGTCATTCGATAATTCCACCCCAGTTCCTCATGTACAAAACGGCGTTCGGGTTTAAAACAAAGATTGCGATAATATTTACATTTTTCGGCCAATGTTTCATCATCGGTCATGATCATCCCACCTTCACCAGTAGTAATATGCTTATTGGGATAAAAGCTAAAAATGGAAATATGTCCGAAACCACCGCACTGTCTACCCTTATAAGTTTGCCCATGCATTTCTGCCGCATCTTCAATGATTTGCAACTTGTATTTTTTGGCTAAGGCTATCACAGGATCCATATCAGTGGGAAATCCATAAATATGAACGACTATAATGGCTCTCGTTTTAGGGGTAATCTTTGCTTCAATTTGATTCACATCCATACACCAGGTTTGTGCATCGGCATCCACCAAAACTGGTTTGCCCCCCGCATAAACAACCGATTGAGCCGGAGAAATGATGGTAAACGTTGGCATGATTACTTCATCTCCTTCCATAATACCAAGAGCTCTTACGGCAATATCCAGGGCCGCAGAGCCATTAGAAACGGCGACTCCGAATTTTCGCCCTACATACGTAGCCATTTCTTCCTCAAACCTTTTAATAAAAGGCCCTTCGCTCGATATCCAACCGGTGTCAATACATTCGTTCAGATACTGTTTTTCGTTGCCGTTAAGTAAGGGAGTGTTTACAGAGATCATTAGCTTTTATTTAATTTCAACTTTATGCGTTTCTATATGATCAAATCGCACTTTATCTTCTTCCCCACAATATGGCCCTTGTTTTATTTCAATCATCTCCGATTGCTCTAACATTTCAAATCCATGACCGCCTTGAGCCAAAAGAATCACATCGCCTTTTAGGAGTATAGAGCTTTGTAAATAGTTTTTATCATCGTCATAAAAATCAACCCTTACCTTCCCTGTTTTAATGTACAACACTTCTTGGGTAAGAGATACTTCACGGGGCACCAGATTATGCACATGTGGAGGGATAACATAGCCTTGAGGCCTGTTCATATAGCCCAACTGCTGTGAAAAAGCAGGAGGGGTAAAAAAAGCAATCCCCTCTTTCTGATATTGGGAGCGAATAATGACAGCTAAAAGGAGGTTTTGATGAATAATTTTTTCAACCATTTTTTGAGGATTTTAATAGTTTGATTTGTTACTATAATATATGCGAGCACCAATATTGGTATTATCAATGAGAGCCAACTTCTCAGAGAAAGTCTTCTTAATTGGGTTGCATTATTTTTCAGAATAAGAATAAAAATTTTGGCTATTTTTAATGCCTGCCTTTTAAACAAGGGTCTATAATAACTAAATATCCATAACCTTATAACCATTATTCTAAATTCCTTTTCAGAATCAATCAATGTCGACCATGTGCCTGAATCTGAAACTCTGTAAACTCCCATATATTCAGGAATACAATATCCAAGTCCATGTGATGCCCAATGGCAAAGCAATGCATCATCTCCTGCAGGCAAATGTTTGATCCCTTTTGGTAAACCCATATTATTGCGAGCAAAGTATGAACATGTTGGCAGTGGAGGATATATCACAGTATCTTTTAATTGAATGGGATTATCTTTAAAATCGGAATAGTAGCTGGTTAGTGAACCGTTTTTTTGATGTAGCATTTTAACCCAATGTCCTACAAAAGTATACGCTGGGTGGGATTCCAAAAAATCAACTTGTTTTTGTAATTTTAAAGGATCTGACCAGTAATCATCGCCTTCGCACATTGCAATATATTTCGCTTTACACTCCCTCATTGTTGCAATTTGATTATTCATGGCTCCGATGTTCACCGGATGTAACAGAAGATTAAATTTCCCAAGATGTTTTTCATGATACTCATTCAAAATGAATCGGGTAGCATCGGTTGAACAATCTTCTCCAACAACAATTTCGAAATCAAAATTACATTGCTGTGCTAAAATACTATCTAGAGCTTGCTTTATATATTTTTCATGATTATAAGTGATCATGAAAACACTAACCAAAACATTTTTATTCATTATATGTATGACACTTTAACTAAGCCATCAAGCGTCTTAATCAACATTTTATCACTATATTTATATACTATTTCTCCTGCTATTTTATCAGCATATAGGTTTATTAAAAACCGATTCACTACCACTTCACAATGGTGTAGTTTGTAGTCAAAATCTTCTATATTTATTAAATTAAACATAGTGGTCATACCTAACGAATTTACTTTTTTCTTAATATTCTCGGAATTGTCTAGCTGAAAGTTTATTATGAAAGTATCTGCGAATCGATTGAAGTATGTACCAGTCCCAATTTGGGGTTTTCCACAATAACAGAATTTGTTTTTCTTAAGTATTTCGAATGCTTTTTTGAAAACAAAAGACTCTAATTTGAAGGATATCATGTACACTAATCCTTGATCAATTTCTTCTGTTAAATTGATTTTCTTTTGGTAGATAATATTTCCGCTATCAATTCCAGAGTCCATGAAATGTGTTGTGGCCCCAATAAAGTCATAATCGAGCATAAACACTCCATTTAATGGAGTTTTACCTTTAAGGTATGGTAGATATGATGGATGAGTATTAATGAAAAGCACTTTAGATGTGTCTTTCCCTAATTCAGTTATAGGTAAAATGAAAGGACATCCATTAGAGATAAGCATATCAAAATCTTCGTCTTTAAGATATTCAACTATTTTTGTTTTATCACTATTTTTAATATCGAATAACTCATACTCAACTTTGAAGTTATCAATCGTTTTATGAAGCAGACTATTTCTTAACACAAAAATCTTTTTGAAATTTAATTCCGCACGGATCGCAAAAAGCTCTTCAAAAACATTCAATCTGCTTCCTATGAAAACTATAATTTTCAAACAATTAAATTTATCAAAGCATCCATTTCTCGTTTGCTGTATCTTTGGTCAATCGGGAGAGAGATTAGGTTATTTAATAAGTACAACTCTCTTGAATTCTTTTTTACCCTATCAATAACACCCGGCCAATATTGAGCTGTAAAAATATTTCTGCCTAATAATCTTTTTCTGAAAACAATTCCTTCTTTGTTAAGGAAAGGATAAATCATCGGGCATGTAATTACAGCTTTCTCAATTATTGAACTTAATTCATTTTTACTCTTTAAATGCTCATGCAATAAATTAAAGTTAGCTATTCGTCTAGCTTTTACTTGTTGATAATCGATACCATTCATTAATTTAAGGGTCAACTTCGACATCGTTTTAACAGTTTGGTCAATTAATGCTGCATCATTTTCTTTAAATTTTTGGTAACCTGCCTCTGCAGTTTGCTCAATTCGTGTTATTAAATGAGATATGCGATTTTCTGAAATGCTTAGTGGATATGACTCTATTGACAATTCATTTGCATGATAAACAAAACCTCCATCAGGTAATCCAAAAAATTTACGTGGCGAGTAAAATGTAGGAATTCTATCTATTGGTTTATCATAAAATGCTTGCGCGTTGTCAATAATTAAATTGGGTATAGATTTTTTTAGCTCAACAATATTATTAAACATCAATCCAAAGTAATTCGTGTATAACAAAGCTTCATTACTTCCAATTGAATTAATAATTGGCTTAAAGTTTTTATCAATACGATAAAATGAGTATGAAATACTATGCTTCTTAAAAGGTTCTAATATTACATCGCATGTATAATATGGAATATGTACTTGTTTATATCTTTTGCACAACAGAATATGCTCGAGTGAATTTCTGCCTGTATTTAAAGCTATAGCATCATCATGGTATAATGTCCCAAAGTTATTGATCTCTAGCTCAAAATATCCGCCAATGGCTTTCATAGAAGTGTATATTGCTTAAGCATTTGAATTATTTCTTCTTTCGAATTAAACATCATAACATCAATTATTGACAACCATGGGACAAATTCGTTATCAAACTGTTTATAAGATATCTGTTTTGAATTTAAAAAAAGTAATTTTAAATTCATTTGTTCAAAACTTTCTCTTGAATATAAATCCACACCACCAATTGGATTAATATATTGTTGCGCGTTTTCCTTTAAACAAATATCAATAACACGGTCTTTGCCTTTTAGATCCTGATTGTTGTATACAGTGGATGTTTTTTGGAATTCTGTTGATAATTCATAATGGTTACATATTTGAAACAAACTTTCAAATGCCAATTCTGAAATAGTTTCTTTTTTTGATAAAAGAATTGATTCGATTATTGGCATGGATTCTTTATAAAAAGGTGCTTTTTTATACGCTTTCTCAATTGTTAGTAATATTTTCCTTGTCCAATCGAATTTATAATCTACTTCCGTTTGACATATCTTTTTAAAAGAACTCATCCCTTTAACTGGTGCGGAAAACAAATATTTATTGTTACTTAATAAAATATTATTTCTGTTTATCCACCCCTGTTTTATAAAAGCTACATCATCGTAAACAACAAACTTATCTACAGCATTAATTAATTGATAATATCCAATATAAGGAAAGAAATAAGGTTGCATGATGCCCAGTTTCATCAATATGCGGATTTTATTAAATCAATAATCCCTTTTTGTTCTTCTTCTTTCAAACCACAATACAATGGCAAACATAAAATTCTTGAAGCTACACTTTCAGATATAGGCATTGAATTACCACTTATATAATCCATTGTATTAAGCGATGGATAAAAATATCTTCTAGGAAAGATCTGACTCTTGTTTAATATTTTTTGTACCTGCAATAATATTTCTTCACTTTCAAAAATCACAGGGTAGTAACTATAATTCCACTGAGTATTTTTTCTGATTTTTATCTTTTGAATTTTTAAAAAGTCGAGATTCTTATCATAAAAACTACATACTGTCTTCCGGCTTTCAATAATTTTATCAATATGTGGAAATACAGCCAATCCCATGGCAGCCTGTAATTCTGAAATTTTAGCGTTTATACCCACGCCGTGAAAAGAGTAAGGACCATTATGCCCGAAATTATGGCTGTAAAAAAGTTTGTGTTGTAATGCTTTATCAGTAGCAAACATTGCTCCCCCTTCTCCGGTATGAAATAATTTAGTAGCATGAAAACTACAGGTGCTTACATCCCCATATTCAAATATTGATTTATTGTTATATGTGACTCCAAATGCATGCGCTGCATCATAAATCACTTTTAAATTATGCTTTTTTGCAATTTCTTCTATTACATCAGTATTACAAGGGTTTCCGAAAACATGAGTGGCTAAAATTGCGGTTGTTTTATCGGTAATTGCCGCTTCAATTTTCGTTTCATCCATGGTTAAATATTCCGGGTGAATATCCACGAAAACAGGTGCGCAAGTTTCCCAAACAATCGCAGCAGTAGTTGCTACATAGCTTAACGGGGTTGTTATTACTTCTCCACCATTAGCCAATAATTTTAATGCGATTTGAAGAGGAACAGTTCCATTGTTGGTAATTATTATATTAGAAATGGATAAATATTCTTTTAATTTTTCTTCTAGTTCCAAAACCAATTCACCTCGATTGGTTAGCCATTGGTTAGTCCAAATACGTTCTAATTGTCTGGTATATTCTTCAATTGGGGGGAAGAAAGTTTTTGTTACATTAATCATTTATTGTCCAATAAAAGGTCGGTATAATAAAGCCGACTTCCTTGCCCATCCATGTCCCTAATTGTCTTTGATCGGGTTGTACTTGAATCGTAAGTAAATCGGTATCATTGTAAAAGGTTCGATAACCATTTTCATCTTTACTAAGTACCATAAGGTCAATAGAAAACTGCCCCTCATTGAAATATCCTGCTGGAATATTCATTATTGCCGTTTTATTGATCCCATTTTCAATTAAAACAGCGTCGTTTATAGATGTTGTAACCAAAAAATACTTTCCTTCATCATCCTTTATTTTTACATTAAAATAAAGCCCCTCCTGATTAGTGTGGTTCGAATAATTTATTTCAAATTGAATTTCTTTTTCTCTGGCTAGTATATCACTAAATGAACTTCCCTTATTCCTTATCCCAAAACTAATCAGAGTGAACCCCTCAGTTGATTGATTAATTTGCCTAAAGTTAAGATGTTCTGCATCTCCGCCTAAATATTTTCTTACCACATTATCTGTGCTTCCTTCGCAATTAATTTGACCCTTTTCTAAAAGTATAGCATGATTACATAGCGATTTTACCGCGGCCATATTATGACTCACAAAAAGCACCGTCCTTCCATCGTTCACACTCACATCCTTCATCTTGCCCAGGCATTTCTTTTGAAACTCCGCATCGCCCACAGCCAGCACCTCATCTACAATTAATATTTCGGGCTCGAGATGGGCGGCTACGGCAAAAGCCAGTCTTACATACATACCGCTGCTGTAACGCTTCACAGGGGTGTCTATATATTTTTCTACCCCGCTGAAATCAACAATCTCATCAAACTTACTCTTTATCTCGCTCTTGGTCATGCCTAAAATGGCCCCGTTCAAAAACACATTCTCACGGCCGGTAAGCTCCGGGTGAAAGCCGGTGCCTACCTCTAGCAAACTCGCTACACGGCCCCGCATTTTAATCGTCCCCGTAGTGGGTGCCGTTACCTTGGAGAGGATTTTTAATAAGGTGGATTTCCCTGCCCCGTTCTTGCCTATGATACCCAGCACCTCCCCGGCATTCACCGTGAAATTGATGTCCTTCAGGCTCCATACATACTCGTTATCGCCCTTCTGGGCGCGGCTGTCGGCTTGCCCTATCTTTAAATACGGATCTTCCTTGCCTCGCACCTGGTGCCACCAGCGGTTCAAATCGTGCGATACCGTGCCGGTGCCAATGGTGCCAAGGCGGTATTGCTTGCTGAGGTTAGTTACTTCGATAATGGGGGTCATGGGGCGGGGAGGTACAGTGTGTAGTGAATTATTCGTTTCGGGTTATAACAGGGTTTAGGTTTCTTGGCAATGGGTACGCCTCGTTGAACAACAAACGATTAGAAATCAATATTCATCCATCAGTAAAAAATCGGCAATGTGTTTA
>CANNQU010000079.1 GCA_947507965.1 Bacteroidota bacterium | reverse complement strand
GAATTATACGCGAAAAGGATGGAATCCAATTCAAATCGTCACCGTCATATTTTCGGCTATAACTCTTATCTGTCTAGAATTTCAAAGAACTTTTATATATTTTTACCGGACACTACTGATAAATTAATACTATCCACCCATAATGGATGGTTAAAACTGTAAAAGGATAACAAAATTTCTGATGCTAAAAGCGCTAACTCTTTTTGGGTTTTCAGGCATTAGTTTTGTTAAACTGAAGGCAAACATAATTTTATTTAGGAGTGCTAAAAATTAAATAATTAATTTTTAGCACTAACTCCATTATATTGGACGCTTTTAAGAGATTAGTGCTATTATTTGCATTGTTTATTATATCGTACGGGTTCAAATCTTAGGCAAAACGAAGCAAAAAATGGGTGAATTATGGGGCATTTCCGTATTTGATATACTGAAACGAATCACCAAAGTTTTCACCCAGCCATTTTAATGTTTTCACCATCCTTTGATATGCTTTTGTATTAAGCTCCATCGGAGCGCCCTGTTTGTAGCCAAGGAGGTAGCCTGTATTTAGCACCGTAGGTGCGGCCTGATCGTGGAATAAATCCATAAGCATGGTCTATAGATCAATACATTGGAATAACTATTTTTCTTCAAATGCTATTTCAAATTTCTTTATTAAATCAAGGTATTCTTCTTTGAATGTTCTTTTATGATGATGTTGTTCCTGATTCAAAATGGGTTTTATCGCCCTATCAATTTTACTTTTTGAATAAGAAAATCCTCCGAAACCTTCCTGCCAGCTAAACTTTCGATTTAGTCAATCGATAGGAGTGATCAATTTTGATGAACCCGCTTTAATGTCCCCGACGAAGTTATTTATTAAGGCAATTTCTGTAGGCAAATTCTGTGAAATATTCTTTAATAGGTCGCACCTATGGAGCTAAATACATGGTAAGCATAATTAGGCTACCAATAGGTCGCACCTACGGTGCTTAATACCGTCAATCAGGCTATTCCTATAACATTGCTTTCCAGTAGGGCACATGTCTGCTTCACCTGAACCGGCGAATTTAATCATTCCGTGAAGTATGCCTATTAAACTTATGACATCTGCGACTTGGCAATTTCTATCACTTGGAAGCCTCGCACATCATCTATGGAAATACTAGAATTATGTCTCAAAACTACCAAGTTGCACTTTCGATTGCCAATATATCTCATGATTATTAGGCTATATTTGCCATTAAAAATCGAACGATGAAAATAATATTCGCTATTGGTGTTGGAAGTTTTATTGGAGGTGTGAGTCGATATTTGCTCTCTACCATAATAGAAAATAAAAATTATTCTTCCTTTCCTTTCGGGACTTTAGGTGTGAATATAATGGGTTGTGTCCTGATTGGAATCTTATACGGATATCTGGAACATGGAAGTCTTACGGACGAATGGAAATTGTTTTTAGCAACAGGAGTGCTGGGAGGTTTTACTACCTTTTCGGCATTCTCCGCAGAGACCTTCCTACTCGTTCATAACAAGCAACAAGGGATAGCTTTTTTATATGTTATAGGAACTATTTTACTTGGTTTACTTGCAACCGCTGTTGGCTATTTACTCGGCAAATTGGTATAATGGATTTTATAAAAGAATTCGTCGATTAGACATCGCGAAATTAATTCTTCCTTTTTTTGTATTATTTTGCATTCATGGCTTCTAGTTTCCTTTCCACCCCAATTGAATTTCTTAAAGGAGTAGGGCCAATTCGTGCCGATTTGCTAAAGAAGGAGCTTCGTATTTTTACGTTTGGCGATTTTATTCAGCATTATCCTTTTCGTTATGTAGATAAGAGTAAATTTTATAAGACCAATGAAATCACCTCCGATGGGGCCTACATACAACTCAAAGGTCATATTGTGGATGTGCAAGTGGAAGGGGTGAAGCAAAAAAAACGATTGCGGGCTTGGTTTAAAGACGATGCCGGTGGAATTGAATTAGTATGGTTTCAAAGTTTAAAATGGGTTTACGATACGTTAAAGCCCGATATGGAATACATTGTTTTTGGCAAGCCAACCCGCTATAAAAATACGTTTACCATCGTTCATCCTGAGGTGGATTTAGCCACCGATGGTTATCTGAATAACTTAGTGAAGTTTATGCCCGTGTACAATACTACGGAGTTGCTTAAAGCACGTGGGTTAGATAGCAGATCGCTAGGAAAGGCCATGCGCACCCTCTTTACGGAGCAAAAACTTTTCTCTGTTCCTGAAAATTTACCGCAACCGATACTTCAAAAATATCAGATAATTTCACGTGAACAGGCATTTCGTAGGATTCATTTTCCAATAGGAAATGAAGAAATTTCGGCGGCCACCAAACGATTAAAATTTGAAGAGTTATTCTTACTACAGGTGCGTTTATCGCTTCTTAAACTAAATCGTACCAAAGCAAACAGAGGTTATGTATTCGATAAAGTGGGCGATTTCTTTAATGTATTTTTTAATGCGAAGCTTCCCTTTGCGTTAACCAATGCACAAAAGAAAGTGGTGAAAGAAATACGTAATGATATGCGTATGGATAAACAAATGAACCGATTGCTTCAAGGCGACGTGGGTAGCGGGAAAACATTGGTAGCCTTACTTTGTATGCTTATTGCTCTCGATAATGGTTGTCAGGCTGCTTTAATGGCGCCAACCGAAATTTTAGCACGACAGCATTATATTTCACTCACCGAATTATTAGGAGATATGCCTGTGAAGGTGATGCTGCTCACCGGCAGCACGAAGCAGGCAGCTCGTAAAAAAATATTGGCAGCGCTGGAAGAAGGCACCCTGAATATTTTAATTGGAACTCATGCGCTCATTGAAGATGAGGTTAGATTTAAGAAGTTGGGGCTGGCTGTAATCGATGAACAGCACCGGTTTGGTGTGGAGCAACGAGGCAAGCTATGGAATAAATACCCCGGTACTAAACCTCATGTGCTCGTAATGACGGCTACTCCAATACCGCGCACATTAGCGATGACGGTTTACGGCGATCTCGATTTAAGTATTATTGATGAAATGCCGGCAGGTAGAAAAGCAATTGCCACCTACCATCGTTACGATACCACCCGGTATAAAGTGTTTGAATTTATGAAGAATGAGATTGCCAATGGCCGGCAAGTTTATATTGTTTATCCACTCATTGAAGAGAGTGCAAAAATGGATTTAAGAAATCTCATGGATGGCTATGATATGATTGAGAAAGCATTTCCCAGGCCGCACTACCGTATTAGCATCGTTCATGGCAAACTCTCTATCAAAGAAAAGGATTTAGGCATGGATTTATTTGTTAAAAATGTAACACAAATTATGGTGGCTACCACCGTAATTGAAGTTGGGGTGAATGTGCCCAATGCCTCCATTATGATCATTGAAAATGCAGAACGTTTTGGACTCTCTCAATTGCATCAATTACGGGGTAGGGTGGGGCGTGGAGCAGAGCAGAGTTATTGTATTTTGATGACCTCACACAAACTAACGAAAGAAGGAAAGTTACGAATAGAAACGTTATGCCGAACCAACGACGGCTTTGAAATTGCAGACATGGATTTAAAACTTCGAGGTCCCGGTGATATGCAAGGCACTCGACAGAGCGGTGTTCTCGATTTAAAACTCAGTGATATCGCACGTGATCAGGAGTTGGTGAAGCTCACCCGTTATGCCGCTCAACAGCTTCTCACCGACGATCCTGGAATGCAGAAGCCGGAGAATCGGCCACTCCTCGAATACCTCAGCCAATTCGATAAAGGTACGAGTTGGAGTAAGATAGCATAGCAAATAATCGATCCTAATGAATACTTCCTATTCATCATATTATATTGTTTTTACTCCTAACGCACGATAACATTCTAGTATATTATCAATCTGATTCTCATATTGAGGGGGCACGTAAATGCGAAATTGGTCATTTGTAGCACCGCCTCGTGTTTGCCACTGCAAGGAAAATTCGAGATACCATACCTTGTTCAGTTGAAGGGAATGAACATATTCTAAATGGAACTGTTCGTTGCGAATGGTTTTAAATGCATTGTTAATCAGTAGTGCCTTTGGTGTAAATACGATCGTATTGCGAGCCTTGACCGCAAACATATCGTTGGAAAACTTTATCTTAAGCCACGACAGCATGGCACCTACAGCCAATGAAATCATAAATCCGGTGAGA
The DNA here is from genome assembly GCA_947507965.1 of Bacteroidota bacterium. Taxonomy (GTDB): domain Bacteria; phylum Bacteroidota; class Bacteroidia; order UKL13-3; family UKL13-3; genus CAINMV01. The sequence goes on along the minus strand of CANNQU010000079.1, from coordinate 8,637 downwards.
AAGGTGGCATCTTTAGATAGGCTTATAGCCCAGCCACCGATGATGGCTATGCCTAACGTAACCCAGATTCCTTCCTTTTTTCGCCTCGTTGATTCTTCTTTTGTCATCTTCTTCCATTCTTCTAAGGTGTATTCCCAGTGGGCGATAATGTCGGGTAAAATGGGTTTATGGTTGGGTGAAGTTGCTTCCTTTTTAAGCGTACTATGCTCAACGATGAGATGGGCGGCTTCATCCTTGTTGTCAGAAGTTGACCCGGGTGTATTCGGCGTGATAGCATTTACCTGAGCACGTATGTTTTGCTCGTATTCATTGAACTCTTTTTCTTTTGTGATGGTTTGCTTCAAATAATTAATTCCACCCACGATCAATAGCAATCCACTTGTAAAACTTAACCCAATGATTAAATATTCCGTATTCGATTTTTCTTCTGCCTGCATTACACCCCAAGCCAAGAAAAACATGAACAAACTTAGTATTAGAAAAAATAACCCGATACTTTTCGAGATACTGCTTGCTTGCTTTTGATCCATGACGGCAAAGTTAATACATGGTATCTGTTTTTTGAAGAGAGCGCTACCAAATTGTTCTTCCGTTGAGGGCCCCTAAATGGATGAGTTTTCAAAAGGGTATCTTTGTCGTATTATTAATGCGCAATGATTCGAAAAAAAATTAGATACTACCGGCTTATCTGGCTGAAACACGACCTGCCGGCCGGACTCTCTGTTTTTCTTGTAGCACTTCCACTTTGTTTAGGTATCGCTTTAGCATCCGGTGCACCGCTCTACGCCGGACTTCTATCGGGTATTATCGGAGGCTTAGTGGTGTCGTTGGTGAGTGGCTCACAACTTGCCGTTTCTGGTCCTGCGGCGGGGCTATCAACCCTGGTAGCGGCCGCTATCATATCATTGGGTGATTATCGGGTTTTTCTTTTGGCGGTAATGATAGCCGGTCTTTTTCAAATCGTTCTTGGTGTTCTAAAATTAGGTGGAATCGCTAATTATTTTCCTTCGTCGGTAATCAAAGGAATGCTGGCTGCGATAGGTATAATTCTAATATCCAAACAAATTCCATTGGCCTTGGGTTACGATCAGCCCGATTTCTGGTCTAGTGGTTTTCCTCAGCTATTTACATCAAAGAATTTTTTTGGTAATATGGCTAATTTTAATCTTCATATCACCCGTGGAGCAATACTTATAACTGGAGTGTCCTTGCTTATTCTAATTCTACTCCAACAGCCTTTTGCTAGAAAGTGGAAAGTAATTCCGGCTCCGCTACTGGTTGTGGTATTGGGTGTTATCACCAATTTGGTGTTCACCAGCGTAGTTTCCGATTTCTCACTTAAGCAGACGCAGCTTGTTAATATACCATCCAATATTTTTGAAGGCATGCTGTTTCCCGATTTTTCTAAACTTTTTTCATCTTCTGAAATTTGGAAAGCTGGAGTTATCATCGGAATGCTGGCCACCTTGGAAACCCTTTTAAGTGTGGAGGCGATCGATAAGCTCGATGTAAGAAACAGAATTACTCCGGTCAATCGGGAGCTTATTGCACAGGGTATTGGTAACATGGCTTGCGGATTAATGGGTGCCATTCCAATGACGGCCGTTATTGTACGTGGGGCCGCTAATGTGGATGCCGGTGGCCGAACGAAACTTTCGTCCTTTACTCATGGTCTTTTTCTGGTCATGGCGGTACTATTGGTTCCGTTTCTGTTGAGTATGATTCCTTATGCATCGCTTGCCGCTATTTTACTGGTAACAGGACTAAACCTCACAAAACCTAAGTTATATGCCAATATGTGGAAATTAGGATGGAAGCAATTTCTGCCTTTCGTAATTACCATTCTTGTTATCCTGTCGACCGATTTATTGATTGGAGTAAGTATCGGATTATTGCTTTCTACCTATTTTATTATTAGAAATAATTTTAAGGCAGAGTATAAAATTAAGGAAACTCGAGCGCATGATACCATTGTTTATAATATAAAACTCAACTCGAATGTAACCTTCCTCAATAAGGTAAACCTACGAAAAGCATTGGACCAAATTCCGGAATATAGTGTTCTTACCATCGATGGCAGTGATTGCACGTTTATCGATTATGATATCTTAGAGGTTATCAGCGAATATAATAACAAAGCACGCAACCGGCATATTGAATTGCATTTGTTGTCTATCGAAACCGTGAGTGTAACGGCAGTGCATTAGCATACCGCTATCGGCTCGATTTAGTTTTGAGTTTTTAAAACGATGAATCAGCAGTTTTATGCTGATAGGATTAAAATGCAATAACGTATTTGTTTTGCCAACATCAATATACTAACGCCATTTCAAGGAACCAATTAAAATGGCAATATCTTTTTTCAAAAAATCCAAGGCCGGAGCCAAAGAGTCGGGCACTGTTTTGGCATTAAAATAGAGCGCTCCTCGCAGAAAATGATGGGTTGAATCGGTTACATAGAAATTTAAGCCCGAAGCCGTTTCACCGTTTAACTCATACAATATACCGCTTGCCCCGAAATTGTTGGTAATCTCATTTTCAATGATATCTTCTGCTTTTGAAATGTGTTTGTAGGTGAGTTTATGGCAATCTTCAATGGCCTTATTTAAGCTGCTATCATTTTTTATCGGTTTATAGCTTAAATGCAGTATAGCATTTAATTTTGGAAATACTAAGTTCATCCACCATCGTTCAGCACCGGTTTCTCTATCGGGCACCATTTCGCTATAGGTTGGTATTTTAAACGTAAACGGACAATCCACGCTGTCGAAAATTTTATAATCGTGCACCGGTAAATCAATTTTAAAATAGCCCCGAGGCTTGGCTTGGAAATCACGTCGACAGTTAGTGAATAAAATTACGGTGAATAGGAGAATATAAAAAGCACTTTTCATGGATGGTAAAACTAATCAAAAGAAGGTAGAGTTATTGGATAAGGTTAATTTTTTCGCCGAGAAAATGGGGTTGTGTGTTTAATAGATATAAATCAATGACACATTTTACTCTTGCAAAATATTCGCGCAGGGAAGTTTTGAAGCCATAGTTTTTACTTACATTTTCGGCGTTGAAGGCAATGGCTCTAAGTCCATATCGATGGGCGATAAACAAGGCTCTCTCGTTATGAAACTCCTGACTGATGATGGTACATTCGTCCTGTCCAAAAACCTCCTTACATCGAATGATGCTATCGAGGGTGCGGAAACCGGCGTAATCGAGCACAATACAACTATCGGGTATGCCTCGTATTAGAAGCGCTTTTTTCATTGCCGTGGTTTCATCATAGCCTTCCACATGATTATCACCACTCACTAAAATATATTTTATCTTGCCACAGAGGAAAAGCAGAACCGCGGCATCAATTCTGTTTTTAAAGTATTGATTCCCTAAATAGGGTGAAGTGCCGAGCATCAGTCCAACCTTCATCGTCGGCAGTGAGTCAACAGAAGTATAAATAAACGGTCGCGCTTTGTTTTTTATCACATGGTAACTAGCGATGGTGGTCATTGCCATGATGGCAATGACGATGAAGGTTATTTTTAAAAGCCGACGAAACATAATGGAATAAACGAAAGCCGTGAAGAATTATTGCGTATGATTCATTTTCGTAAAACTCAACGTGTTTAAAAATTGCATGGTATCAATGCCATCGGGATAATCCCATAATCGAGGTTTTTGCGTCTCCCCTAAACCCACCTGTCTTGGTAGGTCAAGCGGTATTTCACTGGCAACACATTGTATCTCTTGATCTAACGATAACAAGTTTTGTTTGAGCTCACCATTTGTGATATAGTAATCATAAAATAAAACCGACAAAGGAGAATTCAACGATTTTTCATCCCTACGCAGCATCAGGAAGTTATTATCAAGGAATTTTTCCTGGCCCATTAAATAAATGGCTTTATTATAGTCGTAGTTATTGGCATACTTATGGTGATTTATTACGTTTCCAAAACTAAATATGGCTTCGAAAAAGTTTTTAAAGTCGTAGCCTAGAGGTACATAAACCTTTGAAATGTTACGACAGCCCAAGCCAAAATACGAAAAAATGTCGCTCCCCAGTCGACTTAGCTGTTCTTTGGTTTCGAGTCCCGAAAGCACCGCCACCGAAGTACGGTTTCTTCGAATAAGATTTGGCCGTTTACCGAAATAGGTTTCAAAAACCCTGGCGCTGTTATTATTTCCGCTAGCTATAACCGCGTCGGCCTCCTTTACACGATCAATAATTTCAATGCTATTTTCCAATACCGAATTTAAGGAGTCGATACAATAGTTCATCAGAACGGTATCGCTACTACTTAATTTACATAAGGCATGATGACCGCTGGCAATAACACTTAATACATCATGCAGGCCAACAAACGGAATGTTACCAGCCATAATAATCGCCACTTTACTTGGGTTATCGCTAACGGTGTATTTTTCCAGCCATTTCGATTGGTTTTCCAATCGCAATTGCTCCGACCATGCCGATGCGGCAGCGGCAATATTATCTTGGTCGAACCAAGGGTTATGTTGTTTCGCCAAATCCATTACCGATTCGGGAATGGTATTCAAGGCAACGGATAAAGAGGTGCATGCTTCGGAATATTTCGGAGGTAAAATCATTATAGTTGAATGCAAAAATCTAGTATTTGGTTTGTATTAGCTAATAAATTTGGGATTATCGTTTTTTGTAACTTGAAATGCCACCTGCGTTGCCCGTATAATTTATATGTTTTGAAGGCCACATTTTATAAATTAATTTACTATATTTGCCGCCCTTTTATAATATGACTGAAAATATCAACGACGCGCTTCCTACCGAAGAAACGGTAGAAGCTAAGAGCATCATCGTACCTGAGAATGAGAATTTCCTGGACGACAACTCTGAGTCAGAGCAAATTATCGCTGCTATCAAAACAAGCACAGCAGCAACTGCTGAGGACTTTGATTGGGACCAAAACAAAAAAGGTCAATCAATTTACTCAGGAGAAGACATGGCCCAATTCGAAGAGATGTACGTGAAAACAATGCAAAGCATTGATGAAGGACAGATCACGATGGGTAGAGTTATGAGTATCACGGTTAAAGAAGTGGTCATTAACATTGGTTTTAAGTCGGATGGAAACATTCCTGTACAGGAGTTTCGCGATATGCCCGATTTAAAAGTTGGAGATGAGGTAGAGGTTTACATCGAGAGTCGTGAAGATTCAGCCGGTCAGTTAAAGATCTCCCGCAAAAGAGCTCTGAGCGAACGCTCATGGGGTTTGGTGCAGGATGCTTTAACCAACGAAACGATCATCAACGGTTACGTGAAATCACGTACCAAAGGTGGATTGGTCGTTGAAGTTTTTGCGATGGATGCCTTCTTACCCGGTTCACAAATTGATGTTAAGCCGGTGAAAGACTATGATCAATACGTAGGCCAGACCATGCAATTTAAAGTAGTGAAGATTAACGAAGTGTTTAAGAACATCGTGGTAAGTCACAAAGTGCTTATCGAAGATGATATCGAAGCACAACGTATGGAAATCATTTCACGTTTAGAGAAAGGACAGGTGCTGGAAGGTGTTATTAAAAACATACAACCATTTGGAGCCTTCATCGATTTAGGTGGGGTAGATGGTTTATTGCATATCACGGATATCTCCTGGGGACGTATTACCGACCCGAATGATGTATTACAGGTAGAACAAAAATTAAACGTTGTAGTACTCGGTTTTGATGATGATAAACGACGTATCTCGTTGGGTTTAAAACAACTTTCAGCTCATCCATGGGATCAGTTGGGCGAAAACCTACAAGTAAGCAATAAAGTTAAAGGTAAGGTAGTAACGGTAGCCGATTATGGTGCATTTATTGAAATCGCATCGGGTGTTGAAGGTTTAATTCACGTAAGTGAAATGAGCTGGAGTAGCCACTTACGTAATCCATCCGACTTCTTGAAAGTAGGTGATGAAATTGATGCCGTTATCTTAACCTTAGATAAAGAAGAGCGTAAAATGAGCCTTGGTATTAAGCAATTAACTCCAGATCCTTGGGGTACTATTGCTACCAAATATCAAGTTGGAACCAGACATAAAGGCGTTGTTAAGAATTTAACGAACTATGGTTTATTCCTGGAGTTAGAAGAAGGTATTGACGGACTAGTTCACGTTTCTGATTTATCATGGAGCAAGAAAATAAAGCACCCATCGGAGTTTGTAAAGAAAGGCCAGGAATTAGATGTATTGGTATTGGAAGTTGATACCGATAGTCGTCGTTTAAGCTTAGGTCATAAGCAATTGGATGAAAATCCTTGGGATACTTTTGAGACTATTTTCTCTATCGAATCACATCACGAAGGTACCGTCATTAAAATTACTGAAAAAGGTGCTACGATAGCACTTCCTTATGGTGTTGAAGGCTATGCTCCATTCAAACAATTGCTGAAAGCGGATAAGTCGACGTTGAAAGAAGATGAAAACAGCATATTTGAGGTGACCGAATTTAACAAAGAAGCAAAACGCATCTTAGTATCGCATACGGTAACCTGGAAAAAAGACGAGAAAGCGAAGGCCGTAGCCAAGTCGGTAGAGATATCGAATGAAAAAGAAGCTACAAAGAAATCGGTGAAGAAGATGAATGAGAAAGTTGAAAAATCGACCTTGGGTGATTTGGAAGCATTGGTGAACCTGAAAGCCGAAATGGATAAGAAATAATATTATTTCTACTATTGAAAAGCCCGATACGAATACGTATCGGGCTTTTTTGTGCCCAAAAATACGAGTGATAGGAAGCCTATTTATTGATACTATTTCGTTTTTTAAAAGAAAAAACGACGTGCTTGAACCCATGATTTCACACTTCCTCTCGAAAAAAACAATAAATATGTGTTACTTTGCATCATAATTAAATATAATTAGTGGCTTACAAAAACTTTTTAACCTTTTAATACTTTTAATTAATATGACATCGCCGATTGTTTGGATTGTTCTTGGCATTGCAGCCGTACTTATTTTATGGATCATTGGAATGTACAATGGACTGGTAAAATCAAAAATTAAAATCGATAATAGCTGGAGCGATATCAGCGTGTTTTTAAAGAAACGTTTCGATTTAATTCCTAATATCGTAAATACCGTGAAAGGTTATGCGGCTCACGAAAGTCAAACGTTGGAGAAAGTGATACAAGCGCGTAATGCCGCAGTCGCAGTGCCCTCTGGTGATGTCGCAGGGCAAATGGCGGCCAATCAGGTTTTGGGAGGTGCCATGAGAGGTTTATTGGCCATCGCCGAAAGCTATCCTGATTTAAAAGCGAATGCACAATTTTTAGAATTACAACAAACGCTTCAAAATATTGAAGAAGAATTAAGTAATTCGCGTAGATACTATAACGCAACGGTACGAGATTATAATACCTCCATACAGCAGTTTCCAGGTGTGATTGTGGCCAATTTTGCCGGTTTTAAGGCACGTGAGTTTTTTGAATTGGAAAATAAAGACGAGGCGAAGAATGTAGAAGTGAAATTCTAATTTGCTCGTCAAATGAAAAAGCTTTTTGCCTTTATCTACATTGCACTTTTTTTTGCTCATTATACCTTCGCTCAGGAGTATTTTAATGTTTCTTTGTACCAAGTAAATGTGCGGATAAACAAAGATGCTTCGTTGGATATTGATGAAACCATTGATATCAATTTTAGTCAGGAACGTCATGGTATATTTCGTAGAATCCCCATCCGATATACCTTCCCTGAGGTATCTTCAGACGTTGATCAGATGCAGTGGCAAATGAAATCTGAAGGTGACATGAAGATTACCGTTGTGAATATTGAAGTGAAAAAGTGGGAGTTTACGGCCCGAACCGAAGGTGATTTTAAAGTCATTAAAATTGGATCTATAAATAAGTTCGTCAACGGTAATCAACAATATAAAATTCACTACCGAATATTAAATGCAGTACTGTTTTTTGAAACGCATTCCGAATTATGTTTAAATATTATTGGTGATGGCTGGCCCACTACCATTGATAAAGTAAATTATAGAGTGGAGTTACCCGATTCAATTCCTACCCTTCCTGATTATTTTGTCTCCACCGGAATTGCCGGTTCAACAGCCAACCATACGAGTGGAATATGGGAAAATAATAGATTTTTATACGGTACTACCACACAGAAGCTATCTGCAAAAGAAGGAGTAACCATTGGCATCAAGTTTCCTAAAGATTATTTAACGAAGTGAATAAGCTTATTTCAAGTGTTTTAATTTTTATTGCCACGCTAACTGGTGCATTCTCACAAGAATATTTCGACATTACGTTATATAATGTAAATGTAAAAGTAAACCAAGATGCCTCGTTGGATATTGATGAAACCATTGATGTTCATTTTAATGAGGCTCGTCATGGCATTTTTCGTAAAATCCCTTTTCAATATCCTATACAACAATTGCCAGCAGGCAATGAAAAGGCCCATAGGCAAATGGAGTCGGGCGGTTACACCAAAACCATGGTCATCGATATTGACGTTGATGGGTGGGACTATTCGGTAAGCACCGAAGGCGATTATAAAGTAATAAAAATCGGGTCTAAAAAGAAATACGTTGATGGCGATCAACAGTTTAAAATTCATTACCGTATTTTAAATGCGATCAACTTTTTTAAAGATCATTCAGAATTTT
>CANNQU010000078.1 GCA_947507965.1 Bacteroidota bacterium | reverse complement strand
TCCGGATATCCGGATTTTGAGCAATAGGAAGCAGCGCTATCTTAGATGTTTTCTGCTGACAAGAAATTTTATTGGAGCTTTTCACTTCGTCTCCGTTTGATAATGTTCTGGAAACCCTAAAGGGCGAGCCCCATAATAGTTAAGATTCAATTGATAGCTTTTGGGGCTGCCATGCTTGTAAAATTTGCTGTAAACAAACGAGGTGAATGAGCTGGCATAAAGCCCTCCTGTGTTTAATAATACGTTGAAAAATAGGGTTAAAACGAGAAGTGTAGTGAAGATTTGTGAAGCACGTCTCTTTTGATCTATAAACGCCGAGAGCCGCACGATATACATCACGTAAACGATGTACACGGCCTGGTAAATTCGTGCAATCCAATCGCCCCACATCTGCCATTCTCCTTGATATGGTGGCGTCATATTATTGAAGAGAAACAAAATAAGTACGCTAACTAACATACATCGTTCCACTAAATTCATCTTAAATTTCAGCAAAAATCGTGCTGGAATCCAGCAGGCTAGAAATAGAATGGGCAGGGCATAAAAATTACTATCGAAGAAACAATGGATTAACGCACCGGGTATCAACGTCACCCTCGCCCACCAGGTAGGTAGTTGATTTAAAATATTAAAATAGGCATGGATAATTATCCGATAGGTTTCATCATTGCCATAACTTAGATCGGCACCTCTGCATAGTAGCCAGTATCGAATGAGTAGCGGTGGTAGAACAATGGCAATGATGGAAATGAAAAACAGTACGAGTCGTTGTTTTACACGAAATGTTTTATTTGAAAGAACAAACAGTAGTACTCCCGGGGCGAACAGTGGCAGTAAGTCGTACCCTGTAAATAAGATGCCGATAATGAATACGGCTTTCACATTAAAGTTGAAACTTCCATGGCGCATCCTGAAGAGCAGATAATATATTCCCAAGCACAGGGGTACAATTAAATTTTGGACAAAAGGCGACCCAATCCAATACATGATACCGGAATACGTGCAGAGTAATACCATGGCTACTTTCGTTGCCTTCTCGCCAAATTCATTTTCAATGAATTTGAAGAAGAAAAAGAGTGCCCCCAAGAGTACGAACAAGATGGTAATCATCGAGCCTAAGAAAAAACCAAATATCTTTAAAAAAGGATAACCAATGACATACATCAGCTGCCGGCGAAGTACTACGCCTCGTTCCCATTCCTGATGATCGGCTCCTATAATAAATTTATAATTTGCTACATATTGTGGCCAGTCGTAATTAACATAATAACCGCCATAAACGGTTGGCTTCTCCATGGTGGCAGCATAGGCGCTGAGGGTTCCGGTATTTAAGTACATCTGTACCAAAAGCACCACAAAACATACATAGAGCCAGTTGCGTAAGGCTAAGGTTTGAAAGCGGAATATTTTACTAAACATCGGATGGTAAAATTAGGAAGTTTTTTGATATTGCTAATTATGAATTACCTTCGCGCCATGTATTGCAATAACATATTGGAGACGATTGGGAATACTCCCATGGTGAAGCTAAATAGAATAGTGAAAGATATTCCTGCCTTGGTTTTGGCGAAGGTAGAAACGTTTAATCCGGGGAATAGTATTAAAGATCGGATGGCCTTAAAAATGATAGAAGATGCAGAAAAAGCCGGGAAGCTAAAACCAGGTTTTACCATCATTGAAGGTACCAGTGGCAATACGGGTATGGGATTAGCCATCGTAGCTATTCTAAAAGGATACCAATGTATTTTTACCACTACCGATAAGCAAAGTAAAGAAAAGATGGATGCTCTCCGGGCAATGGGCGCAGAGGTAATCGTATGTCCTACGAATGTTGACCCTGAAGATCCACGCAGTTATTACAGTGTATCGAGTCGATTGGAAAAAGAAGTGCCGAATAGCTGGAAACCCAATCAATATGATAATTTAAGCAATTCAGCTGCCCATTATGAGAGCACCGGCCCTGAGATATGGAAGCAAACCGATGGGAAAATCACGCATCTGGTGGTGGGTGTTGGTACCGGTGGAACCATTACCGGAACAGGAAAATATTTAAAAGAGAAGAACCCGAATATTAAAATCTGGGGTATTGATACCTATGGTTCCGTATTTAAAAAATATAAAGAAACGGGCATCTTCGATAAAAATGAGATTTACCCTTATATCACGGAAGGTATCGGCGAAGATTTCTTGCCTAAAAATGTTGATTTCAGTATCATCGATCACTTTGAAAAGGTAACCGATAAGGAGGCTGCCATCTATACCCGAAAAATAGCCAGAGAAGAGGGGATATTTGTAGGAAACAGTGCTGGTGCGGCTGTTGCTGGTTTACTTCAACTAAAACATAAGCTAACAAAAGACGATGTGGTAGTGGTAATATTCCACGATCATGGGTTGCGTTATGTAGGCAAAATGTTTAATGATGACTGGATGCGTGAACGTGGATTTTTAGAGATTTCACAGCCTAACGCGATGGATATTATCGCACCGCATAAAGGATTGCCACTGGTGATGGTACTCGAGACCGAATCGATTGCCGATGCAGTGAAGAAACTTAAAAAATATAATATATCTCAGATTCCTGTTTGCAATTCAAAGCAACAGTTGGTGGGCTCCTTGAACGACTCACACCTCTTTACACTTTTGCTTGAAAATCCTGAATTGAAATTAGAACAAGTGAAAACCATGATGCAAAAACCCTTTCCTTTGGTACTTGCTACGGCTAGCTTAGAGGAGGTTTCAAAATTAATAACCAAAGATAACGCTGCCGTTTTAGTGAAAGATTCGATAGGAGAACTTCATATTATTACCAAACAAGATATCATTGAAGCCATCGGATAAAGCGTTTTTATGGTGTGTAACAACACCACCATTCTTTTGCTTCTAACCCTATGATCGCCTTTGGCACCCATTTGATCTATGTTTAAAAAGTTTTTAATCTTCATCGTATTCTTTATGGCAGTCCTTACAGGCTGGTTTGTTTATCAATGGTATTTTACCAATGATAACTTCTTAAGGCAAATTAATTTAGTTCCTGGAAATGCGGTGTATGTGCTTCAAACGAATGAACCGGTGAAAAACTGGAAGAAATTTAGTAGCAGCAAAATTTGGCAACACATGAAGCAACATCCTAAATTCGAGGCGATCGCTAAGAGTGCCGATGCTATTGATCAATTCTTCAATAATAATAAGAACTTGTTGGGAAGCATGGGCAGTCGCGATTTTACGCTCTCGGCTCATGTTACTAAATATAATGATTATGATTTTTTATTCATCATCGATTTGAGTAAAGTATCGAAAATATCATTAGTGAAAAATAATATTGAAAACGTTTTTACGGCTCTGGGTTATAAGGTTACGGTGCGTACCTACAAAGGGGAAACAATTTATGAAATGATGGATGCCACCGCTCGTGAAACGCTTTATTTAAGTGTCGTTGCCAACCAGGCCTTGTGTAGTTACTATGGTTTACTTATTGAGAAAGCCATTGATGAAAAAGAAATCACAAGCATTGCCAAACAAAATAAATTTATTGAAATTGAGCAAAAAACGAATGAAGGCGGATTGGCAAGAGTTTTTGTAAATTATAATTATTCTAGTGCGTTTCTAAGTTGCTATCTAAGTACTTCGAATGGGTTGGTAGCCGATATCGGTTCCACCTTAGAATTCTCGGGCTTACGGGTTGGAATAGAAGAGGAGGATATTGAAATAAATGGCTATACCAACGTAAAAGATTCAACCGATGGATATTTAAAGGCATTATTACAAAGTGGAAAAGGTGAAATGGGGGCCTATGAAATTCTTCCTTCTCGTACCGCTACCTACACGAGTTTGGGGTGTGATAATTTTCTGAAATTCTATGACAACTTGATACGTGTTTTTAGTAATAACAAATCAGGCTATAATGAATTTGAAAATAATAGCGCCAAAATCGAGAAACTATTAAAGATTAGTTTAAAAACAAATTTCTACAGCTGGATGGGCGATGAAGTTGTGTTATCTCAAAATCAGTCGGCAGGGCTCACTTCTGTGCCTGAATATATTCTTACGATACATGCAAATAGTATTGAAGAGGCCACCAAAAACTTGAATTTCGTAGAAGGTCAGATTAGAAAACGCACACCTGCCAAATTTCAAATCATAAACTATCTGAATCACGAAATTCATTACCTGGAAGTAAAAGGATTATTCAGCGTAATGCTGGGCAAATTTTTCAATAAAATAGAGAAGCCATATTATACGGTCATCAACGATTATATATGTTTTAGTAATACACCCGAAACGATTATCTCCTTGATCGATGACTATGAACATAAAAGAACTTTAGGCCAGGATGAACAGTTTAAGATTTTCATGAAAAAGTGCGGCAGCAAGGCTACGGTGTTTTGTTATTTAAATGGCACGCGTTATTTTAATTCAATGGTTCAGCAACTTAAAGGGGAAAGCAGAAGAAGTGCCATTGAAAACAAAAAGTACGTTGTTTGTTTTAGACATTCGGCTTTCGAGCTCATTGCCGATGGTACTCTCTTTGAAACAAAATTGCTCTCCGATTTCGAAATACCTGCTGAGGTTGATTTAATTACCGATGACAACCAACCACGATCGATGGTTGACAACGATAGCTTAACGGAGAGTGAGCGCTTTTATATCGAACAATTTCAAGATGGCACCATCCAATTAGATTATGAGAACGGAAAACCAAAAGTGCGCGCCGAAACGGAGAACGGCATAAAAGATGGGAAGTACAGAGAATACTATGAAGATGGTAGTCTAAAAATAAAAGGCACCTATAACCATGGTGAAAAATCAGGCAAATGGAAATACTATGATGAAAATGGGAAACTCATTAAAAGTGAAATCACCATTCGAAACCCACCCATAAAACAAAGTCAGGGGTTATAATTAAGAGCTATGGAAACGTGGTCCTTTCGTTAAAAAAACACCTTGCCTATTAAACTTCCGTCACCACCACTTTGTCCATCACATCACCCTGCTCAATGAGGTCTATCACCTCAAGTCCTTCTACTACTTTTCCAAAGCAGGTATGCACTCTATCGAGGTGAGAGGTGTTATTACGGCTATGGCAAATAAAAAACTGTGAACCTCCGGTATCACGTCCGGCATGTGCCATGCTTAACACGCCCCGATCGTGATATTGGTTATTACCTGTCAACTCGCATTTTATTTTGTACCCTGGGCCGCCTGTACCTGTTCCTGAAGGACAGCCACCTTGTATCACAAAGTCAGGAAGTACACGATGGAATGTTAATCCATCATAAAATCCTTTCTTCGCCAAATCGGTGAAGTTTTTAACCGCAAGAGGAGCGTCTTCTTCGAAAAAATTTAAGGTCATGATACCTTTTGATGTGTATATTTGTGCTGTAAACATGTGCGAAGATAAAAAATAAATAACACAACGCATTGTTGAAAGGTCTGTAATGTAAAAATGTTAACTCTTATCATATCATGAAATCACTTAAGTTTAGTCTCTTATTGGTTGGCTTTTCTCTCTTGTTTTCCAACTGTATCAAAGATCATTGCAAACAACAGATACGGATGTATTTCCCTGTTTACAAAACTCGGGAGGCCCTGTTAAATGGCGTTAAATTATTAGCTCCTCAGGCCATCACTAAAGCAGGGAAAATATTTAGTTATGCGAATTACCTTTTTATCAATGAAATCGATAAGGGAATTCATGTCATTGATAATACGGATCCAAAAAACCCTGTAAAGATCGGCTTCCTTACTATTGAAGGAAATTTGGATCTTTGGGTGAAGAACAACCTGCTATATGCCGACTGTTACGATAATTTATTGGTACTTGATATTAGTAATATTCATTCGATAATACGGGTAGAGTCGTTGCCTGAAATATTTCCTCAACGATCGTATAATGGTGCTAATATTGATGAAACCAAAGGATACGTGGTGGGATGGGATCAGCGCGATACAAGTGTTGCCTTCGATTGTAACAAGGGGTCGGACGTTTACACCCTCGGTGGTATCATGAAAGCATCCTATTCAATGGAAGTAGGCCTTGCAAGCAGCAGTAATTTTATCCCTCCTTCGGGTGTAGCCGGGTCGCTTACTCGTTTTAATGTTACGGGTAATTATTTATATTGTGTTGATGAAGGCACCATTCATTCCTTTAATATTGCACAACAAAAGCCATCGAAAGGGGCCGATATTGCTATTGGCTGGGGACTGGAAACTATTTTTTCGTTCAATAACAATTTATTTATCGGTACTTCTACCGGCGTGCTAATCTATTCGCTTAGTAACCCGGTGATACCTGCCTATGTTAATAAAATGCAGCATGTAAGAACCTGCGACCCGGTAATAACAGATGGTGAGTATGCGTTTCTGACTTTACGAGGTGGTAGTGCCTGCGGTGGTTTTACGAACCAGCTCGACGTTTTAAATGTAAAAGACCTTCAAAATGTTAGTTTAATAAAGTCGTATGCCTTGGCCAGCCCTTACGGTTTGGGTATGGATGCAAAATATTTGTTTGTATGTGATGATGGTTATGGAATTAGAGTGTTCGATCGAAGTGATGTATTACTGATGAATGAAATAAATAAAATTGTTGTTGAACATCCACGAGACATTATTGTACTTAATAACTCATTACTGGTGCTTACAGATACAAAAATGGTGCAGTTCGATTATTCGGATATTCAGAATGTTAAATTAGTTTCTCAGATAAATTAGAATGAAGATAGCCGCATTATTCTCTTTCTTGTTTTTGGTGACTTCTTTAATGGCCCAGAAACAGGTAGCTGTTTATACCCATAACGGTTCTAAAGTAGTTGGCACCTTAGTTCGTTTAGATTCTGTTTCTCAGTCGTTAAAAATAAAGATCTTAGGGGGTAGCGAATTTTTCTTTCTATTTAAAGAAATAGATAGTTTAACCTCGGAAGCTAAAATGGGGTGGGTAACGTATGGGAAACCTTATTTTGGCTTTGGTCTTGGTGCCATTATGAATGCCGATCATTCGTATTTCCAGTTTGATGTGTTGGCTGGTTATCAGTTCACGGATAAAATAAAAGGAGGTATTGGTTTTTGCTTCTCTGATATCGCCGCCAGTTATCTTGATTTCAATTATTATTTTTTTCATAAGGATTTTTTTGCCATCGGTGCTTATACTCAGCCCGGAATGGTACTCACCCGATTATTTGATCGGAATTACTATACTTCCAATAGCACCACAGGGTTTTATTCAAACACTGGGTTGACGATGAAATTTTATAGCGGCAAGGCAAGTAGTTTCGCGATGAATATCGGCTATGAATACATTAACAAAATTGAGGTATATAAGTCCTATAACAACGATCCAGATATCAAGAAAACATATCATCTGAATCGATATGTAGTTCAAGGTATCTATACGTTTTAGTTGATTTTACGATTCCTTTTTTAAGCGCATTGAGTCATTCTCATTAACCAACCTTTTATCGTACCTTCGCGCGGTGAATTATGTACAGGCTGAAAAAGTTTCCAAGGCTTATGGAATGCGGGTTTTATTTGAAGATATTACTCTTGGAGTGGACGAAGGACAGAAAATTGCCCTCGTGGCAAAAAATGGTTCCGGCAAGACTACCTTACTAAAAATGATAGCGGGTTTAGATACCCCCGATACAGGTGAAATTAACTCCCGTAATGGAATCACTATCGGCTATTTACCACAGGATCCTGAATTCGATGGTGAGACGACGGTTATTGAAACTATCTTTAACGCCGATAACCCTACCATTCTTGCGATAAAAAACTACGAACTCTGGCTCGATGCTCATGCCCATCAGCATACCAAAGAAACAGAAACCCAGTTACAGCTAGCTATGGAGGAAATGGATCACCTCAGCGCATGGGAGCTTGAAAATGATATCAAAACAATTTTAACCCAGTTTAAAGTTGCCTTTTATGATCAAAAAGTGAATACGCTGTCCGGTGGTCAGAAAAAACGTTTGGCCTTATGTATCTTACTTATCAATGCTCCCAATGTCATCATCATGGATGAGCCAACCAATCATTTGGATATTGAAATGATTGAATGGTTAGAGACCTATCTCTCGAAAGGCAATATAACGTTACTGATGGTTACACACGATAGGTATTTCCTCGATAAGGTGTGTAATGAAATATTGGAGATGGACGATGGGAAATTATATAAATACAAAGGTAACTACGGGTATTTTTTAGAGAAGAAAATTGAGCGCGAACAAAGTGAAACACGTAGTGTGGAAAAAGCAAAAAACTTATACACTCGCGAACTCGACTGGATTCGAAGACAACCGAGGGCAAGAGGAACCAAATCCAAATCACGGGTGGATGCTTTTGATGACGTGAAGAAGGAAGCACATAAAAAACTCGGTGATGATAATGTGGAACTCAATATAAAGATGAACCGGGTGGGGGGAAAGATTTTGGAATTAAAAAATATATCTAAGAAATATGATGATAAAAAGTTAATTGCTAATTTTTCATATACGGTTAAACGAGATGATCGTATAGGTGTTGTTGGAGCCAATGGAACCGGTAAATCTACCTTACTTAAAATCATTACAAATCAGTTGATGCCTGATGCAGGAAAAGTGGTTTTAGGCGATACCATTGTGGTTGGTTATTATTCGCAAGAGGGCCTGCAGCTTAAAGAAGATAAACGGGTGATTGAAGTGGTAAAGGATATTGCCGAATTCATTCCCTTGGCAAAAGGGGGAAGTATTACGGCAAGCCAATTATTACAAAAGTTTTTATTCACCCCTGACCAGCAATATACCTACGTTTCAAAGCTCAGTGGGGGAGAGCGAAAGCGCTTGTATTTGCTCACCATATTAATTACAAACCCCAATTTCCTGATTTTGGATGAGCCCACCAACGACCTCGATTTGATGACCTTGAATGTGCTGGAAGATTTCTTGAATGATTATGAGGGCGTTTTACTGATTGTGTCGCACGATCGATATTTTATGGATAAACTCACCGACCATATGTTTGTCTTTGAAGGCGATGGGGTGATTACCGATTTCAATGGGAACTATACCGATTATCGGTTGATGCTTTTAGATAAAGAAAAACAAAAGAGACAGTTAAATAATAATAATAAATCGTCGAATAATGTACAGGAAGCAACCGGTTCTCATTCCGAGAAACGCAAACTTACGTATAAGGAAAACTTAGAGCTGGAAACGGTTCAAAAACAAATTGCCGATTTAGAAACAGAGAAGTCCACACTTGAAATTGAGATGTCATCGGGTAAACTTACCCATGATCAAATTACTGTTGCAGCACATCGCTTCGATAAAATAAACAAATCGATTGATAAAAAAACCTTACGTTGGCTGGAGTTAGAGGATTTGAAGTAGCATGACACGTGAAAATTAGGGTTGATACTTCGATACGAACAAAGGGCTCGCTACGTAAACGACGAACATAAAAAAAACACGAAAATACCTTTCGTGTTTTTTTTATAGTACTGAAAATTATTTCGCCGGCTGCACCGTTTGCAACCCTCGTAACACCTGTAATTGCTCCTTTAATTTAATGATATTTTTTTGGTGTGCACTAATATCGTCCTCTACTTTTTTCTTTAAAGATTCGGCATTCTTACTGTTAGCGAAAAATAAAATATTATTTTGAAGGGTATCAATATTTTCTTGTAATACTCTTATTCGGTCTTGCAGCCTACGCGATTCGCTTTGTAACTTAAACTTTCCATCCTGCTGAGCAGAAATGCTTTCATAGCGTTGTTTATTCTGGTTTTGTTCGAATTCAGAGTTATTTTTTCTTAAGATAGCATAAACAATATCCAAGGCTGAATTATAACGTTTATATATCGCATCTTTAACTTTTATATCTACATGTCCTGTAGCATTCCATTGGTCTTGCAAGGCTCTAACTTCATTTGCCATTGCCGAAAAATCTTCACTTTTCGACATTTCTTCCAAACGGCTGCAAATGCCATTCTTGGTTTCCATGTTTTGTGAATGTTCTGTTTTCTGTGAAGCAAATTTTTCATTCTTGGTATTGAAAAACAAATCGCAAGCCGACCGAAATCGTTTCCATATACTCTCGTTATATTTGTCGGGAACAGCGCCAATACCTTTCCATTCGTCCTGAAGCCTTACCAATTCTTTACTGGTCTTTCCCCACTCTGTGCTTTCTTTTAGCGCTTCTGCTTTGATACATAGTTCTTCCTTTTTTCGGAAGTTTTCCATACGTACTTTATTAAGTTCTTTAAAATGACCATTCTTTTGCTTGTAAAACTCATCGATAATACCTCTGAAGTTATCCCAAATTGTGTTATGCTCTCTCGGTACCATTCCAATTTTCTTCCATTCCCCTAAAAGCGTTTCATAATCTTTACTTCTTTCATTCCAATCTTTCCCTTTTTCAATAGGCTTCATTGCAATTTCCTGAGCTCTTATAACCAATTCCTTTTTAAGCTGAAGGTTTACGGTTTGAATAGCTTCCAACTCGGTAATATAAACACGGTATTTGTCGTGTACAATATCACTTGCCCCTTTAAAACGTTGCCATAACTCTTCACTCACTTCTTTTGGAACAGGACCAATACTTTTCCAATCTTCATGATATTTATTTAATAAAATGATACATTGCTTCATCGATGACTGGTTCTTTAGTTCGTCAACACGAAGACATAATTCTATTTTGGCTGATAAGTTTTTCTGACGATCGAGTTCCTTTAACTCGTAATAGATACTACGGTTGTCATAAAATTTATCGATATAGAAACTATACGTATCCCATAGTTTCTGTGAATGCTCCTGTGGAATGACCTTAATACGTTTCCATTCCGACTGTAGGAATTTTATTTGTTCGATGCTGTCTTTACTCTCTTCACCGTCAACAATCGCTTTAATCTTTTCGAGTATATCCTGTTTCGATTTTAAGTTGTCAAGTTTTTGTTTCTCTATTTGTATGCGTTGTTCTTCCTTACGTTTCTTTAAGGTTTCAAAAGTAGCATAGAACAGGTCTTTTGTTAAGTCAATATGGGTCACATACGCCTCCCGATCTCCTCCACCTTCAATAAATTCGGCGAGCGCTTTTTGTTGCTCCTCACGAATTATATTTTCATAGGCAGGGCGTATCGCCTTTAGTTTGTCGGCTGCATCACGTAAATTATCAAGTAAACAAGCTTCCTGTGCGGCTTTTAATAATTCTTTCTTTGACAAACTATCGTAATGAAGTCCAGCAACTTCCAGGTTGTCATGATGAGTTGATACTTCGTCAGTATCATGGTGAACATCATCCAAGGCGATAGTATCATTTTCAATTAAACTACTTGTTTCTTGAATTAGGTTCACCTCATCAGTAGCCAATACTTTACCTACAACAGTTTCAGGTGCTGGCGTCAAAATATCCTCCACCCTTTTTATTCCTGGCTCTTCTTCATCCGCCAGCAGGTCATTCGTTACTGTATTTTCGATCGTTTTACTATCGATTGCAGGAGTTTCAACTTCAACTAGGGCAGTCTCTAAAACGTGGCCTTCAGGTAATACAGAAGTTTCAATGGTGCTTGAGGCACTATTGTTTTCAGTGGTTTCAACTACTTTAGTATTATTTTCGGGAGTAGTTAAATTAGCATCATCATTCATTTGCAGGAGAATTTTTTTAGTGCGTAAGGGTTTTTAATTTATTATGTTGACTTTTGTAAATAATTTTTTTTTAAAAAAGATTACGAAAGTAGTAATTTTCATTCAAATATATGGTACAAAAAGTTAAGTTAATAGAATGCCCGCGCGATGCTATGCAAGGCATTCATAAGTTTATCCCTACCGAATTGAAAGTAAAGTACTTAAATTTATTGCTTCAAGTTGGCTTTGACACCATTGATATCGGAAGTTTTGTGTCGCCGAAAGCCATACCTCAACTTGCCGATACCAAACAGGTTTTAGAGCGTATCAATCCTTCCGCCACCAAGTTATTAGCTATTGTAGCCAATTCAAGAGGTATAGATGAAGCCGTAAAACATACGAATATTACCTATTTAGGATTCCCTTTTTCCATAAGTCAAACGTTTCAAAATAGAAACACCAATGCCAGTATGGAACAGGCTTTAGAGCAGGTGAAATATTTAGGAACGCAATGTGAGTTGTATCAAAAAACGCCTGTTGTTTATATTAGTATGGGATTTGGAAACCCTTATGGTGATGAATGGAGCGTGGATATCGTTTGCCGTTGGGTTGAAAAGCTAATCGAGTTAAAAATGCCTATTATTTCGTTAGCCGATACCATCGGTATAGCTCAAGTGAAACATATAGAATATTTATATAGCACCTTAATTCCCGCTTTTCCTGAAACGGAGTTCGGAGCACACCTGCATACCCCAAAAAATACTTGGAGAGAGAAAGTTGACGCAGCGTATAACCATGGATGCACTCGTTTTGATGGCGCTTTTAAAGGTTATGGAGGCTGCCCAATGGCTTCCGATGCATTAACAGGTAATATGCCCATGGAGTTCTTACTTGATTATTTTAAGGGGTCGCTTACCATTTCTCCTGAATTGCTTGCCGATATTATGAGCGTTGCTGATGATGTTTTTTTATAAAGGGGCATTTTATTATAGCATTACTCGCCTAGGGTATAAAGGTTGATTTTTTTCGATCTAAATGACATCAAAATCCAATACCTTATATCCATTGCCAGGCCTTTAACAGGGTATTTCAGTATTTGATGTGCTGGCGAAAATAAAATGATCCGCAAAGACCGTATCAATGCTGTTTCGTCATTCCTATTCTGAAGCCCTCCTTTCGCAGATCCTAGGTCCATGAACAAGTTACCATTGACGTATTTTGATGCTAAC
>CANNQU010000077.1 GCA_947507965.1 Bacteroidota bacterium | reverse complement strand
GTGCTACTCATACTGTCATGTGTAACCCTTGTTTCTGCAGGATTGGCTATTTGGGTTATTGTATTAGATGAATGGTTAACCTGGCAAATGGTATTGTTGATTGCCTACGCTGTGCTTGTTTTTTCTGCATTTCAGTTTTTTTATATCCGGGGTGCTTCTCGAAAACCCATCGAGAAACAAGAAGAATAAAGTGACGGATGAAACCCTATTTGCAGATACGCTATTGCTTTGATTGGACACTTGCCTTGGTTCTGCTTCCATTAGGTGTTCCTTTTTTCGTTTTAATTAGCTTGGTTCAGTTTTTTGTTTTCGGGGATATTGTTTTTACACAACAGCGCAGTGGATTAAAGGGCAAGGTGTTTACACTTTTTAAATTTAAAACGATGATGGATGATGAAAACCTCACAGAACAAGAGCGAACTCCTTCATGGGGTAGGTTTCTACGGAACACCGGCCTCGATGAGTTACCACAAATTCTTAATATATTGAGTGGCTCGATGGCTTTTATTGGCCCACGACCTCTCTTGCCGGAATATAACTCGCTCTATTCGAGCGAGCAAAAACAAAGATTATTAATTAAGCCCGGAATTACGGGCTACGCTCAAGCCTACTTTCGTAACAAAACATCGTGGATTCAGCGTTTCGAACACGATGTTTATTATGTACATCATGCTTCCATGTTCTTAGATCTAAAAATTTTGTATCGAAGCCTGCTTCAGCTATTACGTGCAAAGCCACAGGATATTTTGGAGAAATTTAAAGGGCAGAATCCTTAATTGGTTGAGCGACTACTTTTTTCGCTCTACAACATAATTTACCAATAGCTGCATCGATTGGTTGGCTTCGTTTTGTGGCAACGTTTGAAGCATGGCAATGGCTTTATCACGGTACTCATACATTTTTGCGATGGTGAAATTGATGCCGCCTTTCTCATGCACAAAACGAATGACCTCATCAATCTTTTGACGATCTTTTGTTTTGCTTTTAACAATGTTTATTATTCGCCTCCTCTCCGGAGAGCTGCAGTTATTTAAGCTATAAATTAACGGCAGTGTCATCTTTTTTTCTTTAATATCAATACCGGTCGGCTTTCCAATATCTTCAGCTCCAAAATCAAATAAGTCGTCTTTCATCTGAAAAGCGATACCAATAATTTCACCGAATTGCTTTAACGTTTCAATATTACTTTTATCGTCGGTTACCGTTGCCGCTCCTATAGCACAACAGGAGGCAATGAGGGAGGCCGTTTTGTTTCCAATGATGGTATAGTAATCGGCTTCTGTAATGTTTAACCTTCGGGTACGCTCGATTTGCAGCAACTCCCCTTCACTCATTCGTCGCACGGCATCACTTAATATTTTCAACAAAAAAAACTCATCGTTGTCCATGCTCAGTAGCAATCCTTTACTTAAAAGGTAGTCGCCAATAAGCACGGCAATTTTATTTTTCCATAAGGCATTAATACTAAAAAAACCTCTGCGTTCAAGTGAGTCATCTACTACATCGTCGTGCACCAAGGTGGCCGTATGCAGCAGTTCTACCAGGCTTGCCCCACGGTAGGTTGCATCATTAATCTCTCCAAAAATTTTCGCGCTCAGGAATACCAATATAGGCCTCATTTCTTTCCCCTTACGTTTTACAACATAACTCATAATGGTATCCAGTAAGGCCACATCACTCTTTAGAGAGGCCTTAAATTTCTCTTCAAATAAGGTTAGCTCCTTAGCGATTGGCTTTTTAATATGGTTTAATTCACGCGACATTTTTTCTTTTTAGCTAGAGGGTTTTTAAAGATGCATTTTTACAAATCGAACTGGGCGGATACTAAGACTCTCCAAAGATGAACATTATCAGGCTTCCCATTATTCAATAAACCGTTCTCCCGGTAGGTTAAACGATGGGCTAAATCCACACGAAAATATTTGAAAATATTTTCGAAGCCATAACTTACTTCCATATAAGGAACTTTCCCCCAAGACCGAAAGTTTTGTGAAGGTTTGGGTATGATGTTTTGGTTGTCGCTGGCAATACTGCCATATACGCCTTTTATCGTAACCAGGGTACGCCAATGTAATTTCTTTAATAAAGGAACTCTGTTGGTGAGAAGCCCTTCCATGTATTGTTCATAAAACGCACTAATAAATTGATCGCTTAAAAACTCATAAAAATTCATTAAGTTAAAAGAGGTCGTAGAAAAATAAATGGAGGTATTACCCGGATGCACCTCGAGCGATGGATAAGGTACCTTCCCATAAAATTTTGCTACCTTGATATAATAATAAGCATGTCCCAGTATTCCCGTATGAATCGACTGCCGCATATTAAAATAAATCTTATTATATCCGAAACTTCCGTTTAATAGGCCTTTAAACGCGGTAGTGTAACCCAGTGTAACAACAGGTGATTTCTCTGTGCCAAGCAAATATCGGGTGTTGTCATCAACCAGTACTCGTTCATTATGGGCAAAACGCAATTCTACATTTATGCTACTGGTGGTGAAAATGCTGTCTAGGTTACCCTCTTCTGATAGATATCTAAAATTAAAATCCTTAAAATAGGGCGTGAATTTTTTGTTTACCCCATTCAATTTAAGTATCCAGTCTTTTTGAATTTGACGTACGAAGTATATTTTATATTGTTCGCTTAAATTAATATTATCTAAACTGGAAAATATAGAATTAACAGCAAATGCCGCATTGTTAAACTCGGTGCTACCATCACTCAGCCCGGCCTGTTCCACATCTACTCTGCGTTCGAAGCCGCAATTCGTCCATCTTTTTCGTGTAAGCACAAAATCTCCAAGTACGCTATAACGAATCTTTTGATCCTTAAAGCCATAAGCAGCATAGCTTTTAATGGTAGTAAAACGACTAAATTTATAGTTGGTACGGGCACCTAAACTCACCCTCCAACCCTCTAAATAATTATGATTCACAAGATAATAATACGGGCCGATATCAATTTTACCGATGGGCTGAAACCCTGTACCTAAAAATTGCGCTAAGGCTGTTCCATTTTTAATGGATTTAATATTTCGCAAGGAATCTACCATATTAAAGGCACGTAACTCATTAGAATCGAGAGCTTCACGCCGATGCTCCTGCCAGTAGGACGAATCTTTATCTTCCGTTAGCACATTTTTTCCAACCGTCACATTATGTTCGAAGATCGAGGCTTTTTGTTTCGTATGAACTTCAAATTTTCCATTTGAAATAGTAAATTTGGCAAGAAAACTTGGCGTATTTTTCACCAACTCGGCTAAATCAATGAGTACTTTGGTATTAAGAGGCAAATAAATATCAGGCGCCACCTCGGTTAACTCCTGTGATATTTTCACCTGATTAATAAAATTCAAATTCGCCTCTTTGGCAATGGTAACGCTAATGCGCATCATAGCATACGAAGTATCAGAAATCCATACATTACCATTAAAAGCCAAATCCTCTTTGTGTTTCGGTGTTAGCTCAATCTTATAGCAGGTTTTGTTTTCAATAGTTACCGTATCTCTTAAGGTATATTTATAGTAGAATAAGCATCCATCACCAATGGGCGAGATGAAAGCCTTCTTCATCACCGTAATCCAGCTGTCATAAAAATTATATTGCTGCATCGTCGTGCCAAGTACCTGCACCGTAGTCGATCCATCAATTATACCAACGCCTTTCACGTTGGTTGCTTTTATTTCTTCATGATGCTTTTTAGGTGGCGACTGAAAATAATAATCTGACACCGTTTCTGAAATAAAAACAGGTAATAGTGGTTTCCCTTCGTCGCTGTGTATGCCGTTAATGCTATCGAACAATGGTTTAATGTTTTTAAACCAAGGCATCTTCTGTATGCGAGGATCTAGATGGTCGATTGATAAATTGAGCTCACTGAAACTTTCGTAACGATAGGCATCAATATAATCGGGGTTATACTTTCTTTGGTTCTTATTGGCCAGCTTTATCAAGGTAACCGCAGGATTCTCCCCCGGCTTAACCTCAATTTCACCGAGGTCAAAATTATTGGGCTCCAGTGCAAAATTTACGATCTGAAGTGGAATTCCAGACACTGCTTTCGACCGGGTAATATAGCCCAAATAGCTGCACCATAAAGAGTCGGAAGGATGGGGAATGATAATTTTATAGGCCCCATTGAAATCGGCACTTACGCCTATGTTTTGCCCTTTAACGAAAACGGCAGCATAGCCAACTCCCTCACCCGTGTTCGCATCGGTTATTTTGCCGGTAATCGTTACCTGTTGCCCGAATTGCTCCATAGCGAAAGCGCTAAATAGTATAAAAATAATGAATCTCAAATTTTGCCTTTTGGGTTTACTTACGGAAGTGTCAAATATAGTAAATGGAAATTATTTTAACGACCAACACATTGCCTTTTTATCATCACTTACACTAAAGAAGCTTTTATTGCCCAACCACAGGGTTTTATTAATGGATGACGAGTGACCGTTGTCTTTTTCTTTGGTGATAAATTTTAGTGGCTCATGGGAGTTGGCGTCCACTATTTTTATCGTTTTATCCATGCTCGAAACGGCATAAAGTGAATACTCGGGGTTGAAACGTATATGATTAATATGTAATGTAGCGGCTACATACTCGTTCTTCAACTGCCAACTTTGGGTATCCCATATTTTCAAATAACAATCGCGACCACCACTCAGAAGCTCCTTCTTTAGCGGATTATAAGCCAAAGTGAAAACAGAATTTTGATGGCCTTTTAACTCCGAAGTTACCTTTCCGGTGGTTCCGTCCAGAATATACACGACACCATCGGATGAGGCCACCGCAATACTTGCGGGAAGCAGGCAAATGCTACGTAAACTTTTATCAGAAAGTTTGGTTCTGTACAGCAGATTAAAATCTTCATCCCACACATTGAAAAAGCCATCGAATCCACAGGTGTAAATACAATGCGCCTCCTCATGATATACGATATCAAAAATTCCCTGCGTGTGTGCCTCTACGTTCCGTTCTTCTTTTTTAGTTATTAAATCAATGATGTAAAGATTCCCCGTCCGATTTCCTAAAAGCAACCTGCTTTTATATTGACACATACAATATATTGCGGTTCCTACACGTACCACCACAGAGCCATCGCCTCCGTTTATTCCATCCCATGCTACAACCATCCCATCGCCGCCAGCAGTATAGCATTGCAGCGTCGAGGTGTCAATAGCTGACGTATAAATGCTATCCTTATGCCCACTAAATTCATGAATCTTTGTTACGATCATATTTTTCTTGTAATCTATAGAGGCAATTTCTCTGTCTTAAATGTATTATTTTCGCAACGAAGATATGTACAAACATCCTATTGCCTTTTTATCGGTTAATAATTTAACGGTAGCCCGTTATGCAGCAGCCATGATGGTCGATTATGTTGGCTTTTGTTTTGATCCTGCCAACGAGAAATATATCACGGTTGCCAAAGCAAAAGAAATCATGGGATGGCTTAGTGGAGTGAAATTCATTGGAGAATTTTATGTTAGGCCTGCCGATGAAATCATGGCCATTGCATTGGAGTTAAAATTAGATTTAATTTTGTTGTATGGCAATTACACGGCTGAAGATATGGAATCCATCCCCCTTAAAAAAATAACTCAAGGACACACCAGTTATTCTGACTACGTTTTAGGAGAGGAGCAGATTATGGATCAGGAGGGGGACATCTTTGCTGTGCCCTTTTTATCGGCCAGTGAAGACGAAACAGGGATGATCGACTTTGAAGAGACAACAGAGAAGCTTAGTGCCTTAGAAAACCAATAATCAACCCTTTAATACAACTAAAAAAGTGGCTAAAAAAGAAGAGCAACTATTTACTACGTTACTTCTAAAAGTGGAGAACAAAATTGGAACCATCACCCTGAACCGGCCGGATGTTTTCAATGCTTTTGATAATGCCATGAGCTTTGAATTGCAAGATGCTTTGAAGCTGATGGAGCGCGATACAAAAGTGAAAGCGATTGTGCTAACCGGTGCTGGCAAAGCTTTTTGTAGTGGGCAGGATTTAAAAGCAATCTCGGGAGTGGAGAAGCGTTCGTTTGTTGATTCGTTAACCCAACGTTATAATCCCATCATTCGAGCCATGCGAAATATGCCCAAACCAATAATTTGCAGGCTCAATGGGGTTGCAGCTGGCGCTGGCTGCTCCATTGCCTTAGCCTGCGACTTTATTGTTGCCTCTGAAAAAGCATCCATGATAGAAGTTTTCGTGAATATTGGTTTGGTTCTCGATAGTGGCTCGTCGTATTTTTTGCCTCGATTAGTAGGCAGTGCACGTGCTTTTGAGTTAGCTACTTTAGGAAGTAAAGTTACTGCAAGGCAGGCCTTTGAATGGGGGATGATTAATAGGGTGGTACCCGATGAAAAACTTGATGAGGAGGTAAATGCCATCGCTACCGTTTATGCCAACGGGCCTACAAAAGCCTATGGATTAATGAAGAAAATGCTGAATAAGTCGTACCATAGCGATCTAAATTCAATGCTTGAGTACGAAATGTATTGCCAGGAAATTGCCGGCAATAGTAAAGATTATAAGGAGGGGGTAACGGCCTTTATGGAAAAACGTAAAGCAAATTTTATAGGAGAATAAAATAGTTATATTTTCATCGTCGCCGGCTAAAGTCTTGGTCAATACTAACATGTCGCCACATTCGCATGATTTATACGCTTTCTAAAAATAATTATACCATTCAAGTGGCCACGCTTGGTGCGGAATTAATTTCACTTTCAAAGTGTAATTTTAATTTTCTTTGGACCAAATCACAGCCCTTCTGGCAACGTCATGCCCCAGTGCTTTTTCCTATTGTTGGCAAACTCAAAGACGATAACTATTTTTATAATGGCCAACAATATACTTTGCCACAACACGGTTTTGCCAGAGACAGTGAATTTGAACTCCTTGAAATAAATGAAAAGACTATAACGTTTCGACTACTCGAAAATGTCAATGAAAATTACCCTTTTCAATTTGATTTTTTTATATGCTATTCGTTAGATTCTAATGGTTTAAAAACAATCTACCGTGTTGAAAACAAAGGCACCTCACCACTGCCATTTAGTGTTGGCGCTCACCCCGGTTTCCTATGTCCTTTTTTTGAAAACGAAAAGCTGGAAGATTATTATTTTGAATTTGAGAAAGAGGAGATTTTGAATCGAATCCGATTGCAGAACGGGCTTCTTACGACCGACATTGAAACGATTCCATTAACCAACAAGAAACTCTATCTTTCGGAATCGCTCTTTCGGCATGACGCTTTGGTGCTCTCCGGATTAAACTCGAAATCGGTGGCACTCAAGAGCGAACAATATACTTTAACGCTCGCCTGGGACGATTGTACTTATCTGGGCTTATGGAAACAACCTCTGGCGCCATTTGTTTGTATTGAGCCGTGGTGGGGCGTTGCCGATGGCGTTATACAACGTCAGGGCCTGGAAGCTAAACGTGGAATAAATTGGCTAGAACCCGGATCAACAAGAGAATTTTGGTTTACCATCAAGGTCGGATAAGGTTTGTTATGCCCGAAGCAAAAGGGTAGAAAACAGCAACTCAAAAAATCAAAATTTTCAAGCTACATTTGGAGCAAAATGAAGCGTACCTTTATTCCATTTAATAAACCT
The DNA here is from genome assembly GCA_947507965.1 of Bacteroidota bacterium. Taxonomy (GTDB): domain Bacteria; phylum Bacteroidota; class Bacteroidia; order UKL13-3; family UKL13-3; genus CAINMV01. The sequence continues at coordinate 5,256 of CANNQU010000077.1, read as the reverse complement.
TACGTAAGCGGAAGAGAGGCCCTCTATGTACAGCAGGTGTTAGCCAGCGGTACATTAAGTGGCGATGGTGTGTTTACTCAAAAATGCCATGGTTTTTTTGAGCAGAAATATGGTTTTAATAAAGTGTTGCTTACCTCTAGTTGCAGCGACGCCCTGGAGATGAGTGCCATACTAATTGATACGAAGGCTGGAGACGAAATCATCATTCCTTCCTATACCTTTGTTTCTACAGCGAATGCTTTTTTATTGCGTGGCGCAAAAATAATTTTCGCCGACAGTGAAGTGGACACGCCCAATTTGGATGTTTCAAAAATTGAAGGTCTCATTACTTCCAAAACGAAAGCCATTGTATGTGTGCATTATGCAGGTATCGCCTGTGATTTAGATCAATTACTATATTTATGTGAAAAATATCATCTCTACTTAATTGAAGATGCAGCCTTATCGATCGACTCGTATTTTAGAGGAAAACCGTTAGGAAGTTTTGGGCATCTGGCAGCATTTTCATTTCACGAAACAAAAAACATTACTTCCGGCGAAGGAGGAATGTTAGTGGTTAACGAGAAAAAATTTATTGAGCGTGCCGAAATTATTCGTGACAAGGGCACGAATCGTAGTAAATATACCCGTGGAGAAATAGCGAAATACGGATGGGTAGATATTGGCTCTTCATTTTTACCTAGTCACCTTACGGCCGCGGTGTTATTTGCTCAAATCGAACAACTGGAAACGATACAGCAGCAGCGAAAAAAACTATGGCAGCGCTATTATAGTGGTTTAAAATCTTTACATGACCAAGGCTTTATACGGTTACCCCAATTGCCGGAATACAGTTATAATAATGCCCATATTTTTTATTTGGTTTGTAAAAACGAAACGATTCGAACGGAATTGATAGCAACGCTATCGAAAAATAATATAGGTGCTAGTTTTCATTATAGTTCACTACACACTTCTGTATATTTTGCGGCACGACATGATGGAAGGGCCTTACCCAATAGTGATCTTTATACAAATTGCCTGGTACGGCTCCCGATGTTTTTTGAGTTAAACCTGGAAGACATCGATGCTATTTGCCAAGTGATCACCAATTATTTTATAGATACCAGCAAAAACTAAAATATGAGTTATTATTTAAAATCTTTTTTATTAGCCCTTTTAAGTAGCATCTTACTCTGGATTGCCTGGCCACCGCATCATTTTGGATGGGTAAGCTTTATGGCTTTCGTACCCTTATTTTTTGTGCATGACTTTCATAAAAAGGGTTTCATAAAAAGCAGCGCCTTTCGATGGTTAATTTATTTCTCTCTTTTGATGTGGAATATTTTTACCACCTGGTGGGTGTGGCTGGCTAGCCCCGGAGGAGGCGTGGCTGCCATTGTTTTAAATACGCTGCTGATGAGTATCATTTGGTGGGTTTTTGACCTGGTTAGCCGAAGAACCACGATCTTTTGGGGCTATACCTTTCTCATCAGTTTTTGGATAAGCTATGAATTCCTTCATTTGAATTGGGATATTACCTGGCCATGGCTCGTTCTTGGAAATGTATTCGCCAATAACACCGGACTTATTCAATGGTATGAGTTTACAGGCCATCTTGGGGGGAGTTTATGGGTACTTTTAGTAAATATTTTTCTGTTTCTTAGTTTAAAGAATTACCCAAACAAAACCGTTTTCAAAAAGCATATTTTAGCTTCTTTCTTACTCATCATCGCGCCCATTATTGGAAGTCTTGGGTTAACCTTTTTGAACCTTTCAAAACCTGCCGATAAAGCAGTTACACACCATGCATTGATAATACAACCTAATTTGGATCCCTACTCCGAAAAATTTAACAGTGAAGGAACAGCCTTAACATCCAAACAGCAACTGGAGCGGATGTTACAAATGGCCGAAGAGAATATGAAAGAAACCACCGAATTCGTGGTTTTACCTGAAACCGCTATACAGGGAGGTATTCATGAGCCGGAAATAAATAATGAGTCGTTAATTAATTTATTACAGGGGTTTGTGAGAAGGCATCCCCAATCGTGCATTTTAACGGGGGCCAACAGCTACATTTTATATCCTTCTAAGCAAACGGAGAGCGCTAGAGCGTATGGTGAGAAGGGCAAGTATCTTGATTATTTTAATTCGGCCTTTAAAATTGATACGTCTTCACAAATAGAAATATATCATAAGTCGAGACTGGTGCCTGGCGTGGAAAAATTACCATATCCTAAAATTTTCGGAGGTCTTATCCATCTGTTAAAATTAGATGCTGAAGCAGGCGGTTTGGGCACACAACCCGAAGCATCTGTATTTTCACATCACGGCATAAAAGTAGCGCCATTAATTTGCTATGAAAGTATTTTCGGAGGATACGTACAGCAGTTTGTGAAAAAGGATGCAAATGTTCTTTTTGTTCTAACCAATGATGGGTGGTGGGGCAATACCGATGGCTACAAACAGCATTTAGACTATGGGAAACTTCGGTGTATTGAATTCAGAAAGGAATTGCTTCAATGTGCCAACACAGGATTAAGTGCCCAAATTGATAAGAACGGGGTAATACTTCAACAAACGCAATGGTGGAAACAGGAAGTTTTAGAAGCACACTTCACCCCAAATAACACGAAAACATTTTATGCAATATATGGCGACTATCTGGGCTGGATAGGAACTGTAATGGGTGCTTTAGTTTTTTTATGGTTATTGATTCGCAGCCTCTTGTTTAAAAATAATGCTACTTTTTACGTATCTTAAATTTTGATTCTATTACTCGATAACTACGACTCTTTTTCTTTTATTCTAAAAGATTATCTACAGCAATGTAATGAGGAAGTCGTGGTAAAAGAAAACAGTGATGACTTGAGTGAGATTTTAGCCTTGAGATTTTCGAAAGTAGTACTTTCACCAGGACCAAAAACGCCTAAGCAGTCAGGCTGTTTAATGTCGCTTGTTGCTTACTGCGCCGAACAGGAGGTGCCTACTTTAGGCGTTTGTCTAGGACATCAAGCGATTGCCGAATATTTTGGAGGTGTATTGGAGAAAGCCATCGTACCCATGCACGGAAAAGTGAGTTCAATTTCACATTCAGGTCATCCCCTTTTTGAAGCCATTCCGTCTCCTTTCAACGTATGTCGGTATCATTCGTTAATTATAAAAAATATCGAAAATCCATTATTGCAAACGATTGCATTAAGTAAAGAGCTGGAAATAATGGCCCTGGCACATCAAAAGCTGCCACTCTGGGGCGTTCAGTTTCATCCTGAAGCAATTTATACCGAATACGGTTTACTCCTATTAAAAAACTGGCTTATCCATTGTAAGCGAATATAATGTTGTGGCGCATGGTTCCTTGATTTTTGGGATTGCAAAACCGGCGGTGTTTATAAGTCGTTGTAACTTGCTTAGGGCATTTTTTTATATTGCAAAAAACAACGCATGCTTATGTGGAGGAAATTAAATGGTGAAAATTTAGTGCAACCCATTGTAACCGAGGTAGAGCTCATCTTACGTCGCGAGAGGGCATTAGGTAACAAATTAAAAGTTTGCATCGGAACCGATTCGCAGGTATATGGCGACACTATTGAATTTGCTACCGTCATTGTTTTTGTGCGTGAAAAACGTGGAGGGTTTATGTTTATTCATTCGGAAAACACAAAACAAAAAATGAGATTGAAAGAACGGATGCTCGTCGAAGTTTCAAAATCGATTGAAATCGCGTATCCACTATGTGACCTTCTCGATAAATACGAAATTGATTTGGAGGTTCACGCAGATATCAATACCAATCCGCAATTTAAATCGAATACCGCGCTAAGTGAGGCCATGGGTTATATACTAAGCATGGGTTTTGTTTTTAAGGCAAAACCAGATGCCTTTGCGAGCAGCTATTGCGCTAATAAAATAGTGCATTAAGAAAGGTAAATGCACCATAAACAGGCTGTTTGTAGTGTTTCATAATAACGGGGTTAAGCAGATGTCTTTTTTGATTTATTTTAGTCATCTTTGTGATTAGAATATGAAATACCCCATCCTTGTTTTTTTCTTTTTTATACTCTTTAGAACATCGGCACAAACGAATGGCCAATTGTTTGTGGAGCAAAAGCTAAATGTATTTCTTTCTATTGCTGTGAAAGACTTGGAGTCGATAAAAACGCAATGCAGTGCAGAGGGTGGAATGGTTCATTACGAAAACACGGAAGATGTTTATACCTATAGTTACCAGAGCCCCGAACAGGATTATCTTTTGAATGTTAATTATTATTTTAATCGATTGTTTTGTAAGAAAATAAAAATAGAAATTGTTCCTATAGACAAAGAAGATCTAATCATTGGTAAGTCCGTTTTGAAAACGGTAAAGAAAAAATTCAAAATTCAAAAAGCTACGGTTACCGATGGCAAGTTAAAAACGATAAATTATTTTACAAGTAACGCCATGTTCTCCGGAATACTTATTTTAAATCAGGAAACAAAAAAAATCGACTTGATCCTGAGCCTAAAAACGGATTAGGTATTATGATAAACGGGTAATTTCAAATAAAAGGTAGCCCCTTCGCCGAGTGAAGTTGAGAAGGAAATAGTGCCTCCGGCATTTTCGACGAGCATTTTGGTAATACTTAATCCAATGCCGGTGCCGGAAGATTTAGTACTAAAATTAGGAACAAAAATAAGATGCTCCATGGCCTTCGGTATACCTACCCCGTTATCAATAATAGTAATCAACCAGAATTCATCGAGGAGCGAAAGTGAAATTTCGATTTTCCCGTTTTTCCCTTGAGGAATGGACTGGATCGCGTTTTTAATGATATTGCCTAAAGCCCTTGAAAAATGATTTTTATCCATCCATACGAGAGCTTCCTGTGCTATTAATTTTGTACTAATAGCAACAAAATCGGTGGCGCGATAGAGTTCTGTTATTTGCTCCACCTCTTCGTTCAAATTTAAAAGTTGTGGAGCAGCATCGGGCACTTTCGCGAAGTTGCTAAACTTATTGGCCATCTCTGTTAAGGAGTCAACTTGTTGAATCAAACTCTTGGAAACGCTTTTAATTTTAAGGTGTAAATTGTCATCATTATCTTCCACCGCTTTCTGAAGAAATTGTAAGTTTAATTTCATGGGCGTCAATGGATTCTTAATATCATGTGCCACTTGCTTGGCCATTTCACGCCAAGCCTCCGTTCTTTCGGCATTGCTTAAGTTTTGTTTACTCTCTTTTAAGTCAAGTACCATTGAATTATATTGTTTGATGAGTTCACCTATTTCATCATT
>CANNQU010000076.1 GCA_947507965.1 Bacteroidota bacterium | reverse complement strand
AATCTGTATTTTTGTCAATCCAAAATATCGAAAGAGCTTGGAGTGTCGGGATTTACAATTGGGGAATAATCCTCCAACAATATTTAACTATATTTGAAAAACGATGCGGGCTCTAAATCCTGTTTACACAATCTTCTTTATACTCTCCGTTCAAATTCGATATTGAGTAACTATTTAATTATTGCTAAATAATTCGTATTGTAAAATATTTCCAATTCCGGCCGATAATTAATTTTAGATATCCCGTTTTGTTTAATATGGAAAATATCGTGGTTTGGCAGAATATCGAAAAAATCTAATAAGTATTTTTTGTTCTTTATTGAATTTATCGAACCGTGTTCAAACTGTATGATACCGACCATTTTATTCTTGATTAAGTTTTCTGCCCCCTTTAACACATTCATTTCAAAGCCTTCCACATCCATAATTAAACAATCAATATTTTCAATGGAATTCGCTTGGCAGAAAATATCTAACGTTGAAATTGAAATGTTAGTTTGAATCGGATTCTTCGAAAATGGATTTTTAATAACAGAGGCTTGTACCGAACCTTTTTTTTCACTGTACATTTCCTTTTTATCTTCCACATCACCTAGCCCAATTCCGTAAATATAAATATTCGAAAAGTCTTTGTATTTCATTTTCAAAGTATCTACACATTCCTCCTGCGGTTCAAAAAGATAGATCTTTAAATTATTGATTTCGGGGCCAAAAAGACGAATCAACAAATCGCAATATTGTCCATTATTCGCACCAACATTAATGAGAATAAATGAATTTTCATCCCTCCTAACTTTTGGTTTTAAAATATGATTTATTACCCATTTTTCTCCTGAAAGGATTGGAGAATCTGAATACCCGTAATTCATACCTTTTAAAGAAAGATAAAACAATTTCTGCCATATCTCTTGAAATAATTTTCTGGAAAAAATTGAGTGAAATAATTTTTTACTTGTTCTCATCAATTTTATTTGCTGAATATTTAAAAGAACCGCCTATCGAGAGTTCCTTTTTCCAAAGTACCCTGTTGGCCCATTGCATGGCCTTAAACTCATTAGGAGCGATGTCCTTATGAAAGTTAGTGACAATTTTTGCAATATTTTTTCTATCTTCCCATTCCACCCATACCACATGTTTCTTCCAATCAATTTTATCGGTTTGAGGTAAAATGCAATCGGTATTTACAAAAATCGGAATCCGCCCCATCATTAAGGTTTCATAAAGGCGAATGGAAAAATTCCCACCCCCTCTAACACAAAGCACATAATCTGAATTTCGTATATTTTCGTAATACTCAAAGGTGGTATCTTCTAATTGTTGGGGTGTTTTATATCCGGCCCGGTAGTTCTTTCGGTAAATAAAATTGGTATGCACCTGCTCCGATGCTTCTACACTTTTCATTAATAAGGCTCGCTGGTAGGCAGAAGCGAATAAAGGCTCCCAATCGTTTCGGGAAGGATTCCGAATGGCCCGTTTGATATTCTCTATGACGAACTTCATATTTTCTTTTATGCGTTTTTTAAACGATAGCGTAGCGTGTCCGCAAAATCCGACTATTGGCTTCTCTTGTTTTTCCCTGATTTCAATTTCCTGCTTGCCGTACAATCTCACATAATGGTCGGATAATGCTGCAGGGAAGCCTTGGTTATGGGTACTTAATTGTGAACGGAACCCTCCCATTCTAAAATAAGTAATGTTTGAAAATTCAGGGAAAGCGATGCCCCAATCTCCTCCTATAAATGCGAAAGCCTTAATCTTGTATTGGATGCATTGCTGATTGTACTCATTTAAATGGGCTTCAAATCCTAACTCATAATAGTCGTTAATAGAAAAGGGAAGTAACATTATTTCAGCATTTTCTACATGGGCTACATAACTAAATTCATTGGGCAATAGTCCAAATCCAGATTGATGATCAGTATCATTTTTCCAAACCCCCTCTATAAAAAAAGGACGGCAAAGCAAGAACATCCTGCGAGGGGCCAAATCAAAAGGAGGATGGGAAGGAATATAAACTTTCAATAGATTAAGAAGTTTTAAAAGCTAAATGGATTCTGTTGAATAGAAGTGTTTAAATTCTTCTTTTTGTTTTTCGAGATTGAATTCTTGCTTTACTCTGGCCACGGCATTCCTGCTTATGGTTTCCAACTCAGGATGAGCCTTTGTATAAACCTTTACTATTTGCTTGGCGAGCAATTCGGGCTTGCGTTTCGGCACCACCCATCCTGTTTGGTTATGCAGCACATTCTCACTCAACCCTTCAGCATCGCTCACCACACATAACATGCCTGCAGCCTGGGCTTCGAGTACGGCATTACAAAAGCCTTCTTGCACGGAATATTGAATATACACATCGTGCGTGGCCATTAAATGGGGTATTTGAGCATGAGGTAGCTTACCTATAAAATGCACTTCTTGGGCTAACTCCAATTGGTAAGCGGCATAAACCAATCTTTCATATTCTATGCCTGTGCCCACCATCGTGTAATGAATGGTATACCCCTGTTTCTTTAATTGTGCTAAGGCTTCTAATGTATACTCTAAACCCTTTTTCCAATGTAAACGCCCAACAGTTAGAATTCGCAACGTTTTGTTTTCAAAAAACCGACCTCTCGAATGCACAAAATTTTCCACCTCAATGGCAGGTGTTATTTTAACCGTCTCAATAGTTTTGGGAAGTCCGAGCAAATAAGCTTCATGCAATAGGTCATCAGAAATAGTATGTACTTTATCAATATTTTTCCAGAGTTGATTATAACAGCCCGGATGCTTTAAAGGATACATTGATATATCGTACCCTCTAAAACTCACCGCCACCCTAGCCCCAATGGCCTTACCTACCTGCTCCCGCTCGAGTCCCATGGTGGCGTAACCAAAATGCAACCAGTGTAGTTTTTGATTTAGGATATGACTGTTGATGATGAGTCGTTTTATGATTTTGGAAAACGATGAACCAGAGACCTTTTCTAATTTCCAAAATAGATAGGCTGGTTTAAAAGAAAAAAGAAAAAGATTCAGTAAGGCGAAAAATGAATTGAAGGCTCGACTTATCGTGCTTCCTGAGAGATTAGGAGCACGAAAAATAGGATAGGCTGTCGCCATATTTTCACCCCCAGCCTGAACAAATAAACTCACCCTATTTCCATCTTTTATCAATCCGGAAATCTTATTATTGAAAAAAGTTTCTGAATACCCGGGCACTTGGCTCAATACTATACCTATCTTCATCATCTAAAAAACTTACTTAATACCAATAACATATTAATACTATGCGAATAATAAACAGGATTGGCATGCTTGAATTTCTCATAAAATGCCCTTGTTATAGGAAGAGGTACGGCAGCATTCAATATCTGATTATCAAATAGTATATGTGCTAAAATTGGTTCATTTTCCTTACCTAAAAACTGAAGTTCCCAGTTTCGCTGAATAATATTCCTCCCCACAATTTTATTCATCTCTCGTTTTAATTTATCGGCTACCCTATACCCAAAATTATAAGGCATTTTGTTATTATGATAGTTAAATAAATGATACGGATGCTGGGCTTGCCAAGCAATTTTTGCCACTTCAGGCGAGTGCCTTTTTATATACTCAATCTGTATTTTACGAGCGGCCAAATGGGCCTCCGGTATGGTGCAAATAAATTTACACATACGGTCGTCGTAATAAGGGAGTGTTATAGGGCGGGCCTGCTCAAACACCGCAAGGTTTACACTGGTCCAGCGGGGTGCCCAATACATCGATTTAAAGGCCCTAATCCGGGCATTGGCATTGCTAATTTTTATGTTATCCAAAAGGACTGACACCCTCTCGGTTAGGTACGATTGAAAATCGCCGGCAAGGCCCCAAGCTTGCCATAAACTTTGCCCTAACTCCATCCCTCCTTTCTTCACAATCTTTTTCAATAACACACTTAATTGCATTTCGAAATCGGCCTCCTCGTTTAATCCCATACCGTCGAAGAGCACGTCGCCCCAATGGCCTAAACTAAACACATCGCCCATGGCAGCATATTCATCAAGGAAGGCCATCTGTCGCGGACTGGTGAAGTCGGAAAAACAATGATTGATACTGGCCAACTCATCAATCACCTTCCATAAATAACCTTTTTCGATTTCGAATTTTTTAAATTTAAAATGCAGTGCCTTGGCAATAGCTTCGCCATATTTATTTTCATTGATGCCATTTTTAAACTGGTATGAATAAGCGAATACCTTCTCCTGGTGGTTTCTTAATGCCACTGCCTGGGTTCGGCTATCTAAGCCCCCGGAGAGAGGCAAAATAACATACTTGTCCTTGGTTTGTTCGGCAATAATTTTCTCAAACAACTCGGCAAACTCATTCACAGTTTCATTCAAGCTAATTTCTCTTGGATTATAATGCCATTTAAAATTGGTGCTGGAAGAAACAATTTTGTCGCCTTCCAAAACCAAGGTAGTTGAAGGTTTAACGACTTTAATGTTTTTATAGTAGGAATCGTCATCCAAGAAAAACCCTAGAGCACAAAAAACACAAATTGCCTTTACATCTAACGCTGCACTGGCATCCTTTTCCCAATTGCTGAGCAATACATTCTCATGAGACTTATAAAATTTCTGCCTAATCGGAATGATTGGGTTAATCATACTTCAACACTGTGATTTAATTTTAACCTACGCAATGTTTATAAAATGCTTCATGCTTCAAAATTTCCTCCTGTATAGAGAATTTCTTCTTTACCAATTCAATAAATTTTTTTCCTACCATTTGATTTGAAACAGCAGAGGCATTCATGAAAAAACGGAGCCTCTCGGTTAATCCTTCCCAATCGCCTGCCTTAAAAAGATGTTCTGGAAACGCATTCAGTTGATCTTTAATGCCCGGTACCGCCGAGCCTATAACTACCTTACCATTGGCCATGGCCTCTAATAATGCAACGGGCGAACCTTCACCTTTGTCCAACGTTGTTAGAACAAATATTTCTGACTGTTGCAAGTAAGGACGAACATTCACCTGTTTGCCTGAGAATTTAATCCATGCATCTAAATTATGCGTCTGTACCCATGACCGAAGCGTTTTTCCATATTCGTTTGAATCGTCACCTACCAACCATAGTTTCCAATTCGGAAAGTTGGTACGAAGAGCTTCAAAGGCTTGTAATAAAAGTCCAATCCCCTTTACAGGAACGAAATTGGCCACACAAATAAGAAGTCGGTCATCCGATGCTGTTTGCATTTTTTCTCGCAGAGAACCATCAAGAGCTTTGGGTGCAAAATTCTCAATATTTACGCCTCTGGGAATTAGCTGTACATTTTTCCGATGGGGGTAAAACAGTGCTTTCATATCCGTATTCTGCACAATAATACCTTTGGCCAGAGCTGACCGCAATTTCCATGCTCTCTTAGATGCACCTCCCCAACTCATATTCTTTTTTGTAAATATCCATGGGATGCCTGCCATTCTCGCTGATAAAGCTTCCGTATAGTCGGCGCTATAATTAAAACTATGAATAATATCGGGTTGTATTTGTTTAAACATGCGAGAAACTTTCCAAGTATTCGTTAATAATTTATGGAATGGTCGTGCCGGGCTCAGGTAATTAAACACATGAACAGGTATCCCCGATTCTTTCACCATATCAAAAAAGGCTCCGCGGTGATGTAAACATGCAATATGGGCTTCAAACTTTTGTTTATCCAACCCCATCGCTAAATTAAGTAATGCCTTACCACTACCGGCAGTGTCAAAATTTGGGATGGTAAATAGAACCCTTTTTCTGGACATCCTCTATTAGAATTCGATTAATCTTTTAAAAACATTTAAATCTCGTTGAGCGTTTTCTAGCAAAGACTTGATTTGTGCTTATGTGGAATGCAAAATACCCCATAATTTCAATCTGGCTTTAACGCGCTTTATAAACCAATTATAATAAAACTTAATTAATCGTATAAATTCAGATATATAGTAGTCTAACTTTCTATTCTTATAAAAGAGCATTAAAAAAAAATGTAAAATGTCGGCATACTGGTGGTCTTCTATCAACACTCTACGTGAGGAGGCGGTATAGTGGATAAAATATACATTTGTTTCCTTTTTACTGATTACATTCTCTAAATTTAAAAGTGGGTTGTCATGGGGGTTGTCACGACCATAAATGCCACAATCAAAAAGCTTCACAGTGATTCTTTTCTCAAACAGTAATAGATTAATTGCTAGATTTAAGAATCCTTGATCGTTAAATTTTATTCTTTTGTCATTAAGAAAAACTTTATTCAACTCATATCTATGCGTCCGAACCATTTCAATTAATATAGGAAACATACTCCTGTTTAACACAATATGACTTGCGGAGAAAAAATATAAATGACTTGTAGAGAAACGATATTCTGGGAAATCAGCAGGTCTAAATGCATACTTGGCCATATTGTTCATTGCGGCATCATCACTTGGATTAATAGTGCCTCCTTGAAGAATGTAAAAATCGCAATTGTCATTAAACATTTCTAGATTTATTGTATGCGTAAGAATTGAATCGGCGTCAAAGTGAATATAAAAATCAAATTCAAATCCAAATTCTGGCAGAAAAAAAAGATTTAATTTATTCAGTAGTCCGTCAAGATTTAAATGATGCAGCTTGTTTACTTCTCTTGCGCTAACAATATTTACATTTTCAAATTCCTCAAGAAAACGCGTATCGAAATCTCCATCTTTCAATACAATAATCAAAAAAAGAGGATTGAAATAATTAATACTCGCAATTAATGCTTTACAATAGTGGATGTGGTGGTTTGCCAGGGTAATTACAATTGCTGCTCTCATATTCATTTATTAATACCTTTACACTTTGCCGATCTAAACAAACTTCTCTTTTGTTTTCAAGAATGGTGTTTCGAGGAATCTATAACTCAAATAAGCCAAGACGAAACTAAGCAGTAATGCCCCTAGGGACAAAAATACAAAAATCGCTAATTTCTGAGGGTTAAGTTCGAGGGTCTTTCTAACATAATTTAAAACGAATATGGCAATAAAGTGGTAGCAATACAATCCATAGGTGTATTTCCCAAAACTACTTAACCCTTGGTTTCTTTTCATTTTAAAAAGTGAGAACGGGTTGTAATTCTGTTCCAAAATAATAAAACAGAAAAACAGGGAACCTAAAAGACCTATTAAAGGTATCGTAAACTGATTTGTAAAAATATCGTTTCTGAAAATGAGAATAATAATTCCTACGATATATATACAGAGGAGTTTTGCCTCTTTAAAAGCAATAAACCGGGAGAGCGCTTTCCTATGATAAAAACCAAGGTACGCGCCAATGGCTCCAATTGCTAAATCGCCAATTATAGAAAGCGTGTGATAATTAACAATTCTATAACTTTCGAAATTTAAAAATCGAAATAAGTATGATCCTAAACCCAATGAACAAAAGACGAATAGCCAACTCCTTTTTGAGAAAAGGGTTAAAACAAGCGGCCAAAAAAGATAAAACTGCTCTTCTACTGATACCGACCATAATACCGATGCCCAGCGAAAACTAATCCCATGAGCAATATGATCAAAATTTACCATAAAAAACAAATACCGAAAAATACTTATTGGAGTAATATCAGTATATTCCTTTTGTAGAGCTCCAATGAAATATGGTAGCATGAATACAAATACTAAAACAACAACAAAATAAACAGGCCAAATCCGAAGGATTCTGCGTATATAAAAGTTCTTTATATTTATCCTACTTTTCTGTTCCAATTCTTCAAACAATAAATACGTAATTAAAAACCCACTAAGCACAAAAAACAAGTTAACCCCCAGGGAACCAATATCGAAAACTTTCGAAATTCCGGCATTAAGCATCTCATTGTCAAATTTGAAATATAAATTACGCCAACAATGGCTTATAAATACCATTAAAAATGCTATCGTGCGTAAGCCATCTAAATTTTCGAAGTATCTTCTTTGCAATGCGGTGTTTCTTATTCGTAGTATTGACCCAACACTATTTACAGATTAAAACTAAAAAATTGCAAGGGCATATAAAGTAAATAATGGCCATTTAAAATCCTTTTCGCCATTAGAATGTGAACGAAGCATCGCCTCCATGGCACCTGTATCGAAGCCGAATTGAGTATACTTTCCTGAGAGCAATTTCTCTTCAAATACCGACCTAAGATCTTCTATTATCCATTGTGCAAGTGGGATGGAGAACCCTCGCTTGATATTATCGTCGGGCATTTCGGGAAATTCTTTGACTAATAAATTTTTCAAGACCTGCTTTTTTTTGCCACCCCCATAACTCAACATCGGATCTATTTGCATGGCGGCGTCTATAAACTTCTTTTGTAAAAAGGGCACCCGCACCTCTAAACTATTTTGCATGCTCGCCAAATCTACTTTTCGTAATGTTTTTTGCATCATGCCATAAAACTCGGCTTTGCGCATACGCCCTATCAACTCTCTTTCACTGCCTGTATTTGCATATTTATAAGTATCGAACTCTTCCGGAAGCTTCACACCTGTTAAATCGGGTGCGATGCGCTCGAGCCATGTTCTATGGAAACGGCTATGCAGGTTTTGATGCGCAGAGGCCTGGGATGGCATGAGTAACAAGCTATTCAATCGCTTATTATGTGTGGTATACTTATCAAACCCATAAAGCGCTTTACGAGCAATTAATGGCCAATGCTGGTATTGGATGTTTTTACCCACACTCCAAAATCGTTCGTACCCCAAAAAAAGCTCGTCTCCCCCATCCCCGCTCAGCGCCACGGTAACCTGCTTTCTGGCTTGTTTGGAAACCAAATACGTCGGTAACAAACTAAAATCGGCAAAGGGCTCATGCAACGATTTCATGGCTTCCTCCCAGTATTGCATCATCTGCCTGGCATCGAGCTGCCATAAATTTTGCTTCACATGCATGGCCTTGGCGAATAATTTGGAACGCTCCGACTCATCATGCACTTTACTATCAGAGCCGATAGAAAAAACCTGTAAGTCTTTTTTATATTTAACGGCCTGAGCGCATATCAAAGGCGAATCGACACCTCCCGATAAAAAAGCACCGAGTGGGACGTCGGCCACCAACTCATCCTGCACGCAAGCAGTCAAAGCCTCGGAAATATGCTTCTGTGCTTCCTCGCTATTTTTAATATCTCCTTCTCCACTTTCCGAAAGTTCCCAGTACCTAAGTACGGTACGGTGCCCCTCGCTATCAAATCGAATAATCTCGCCTGGCCTCACTTGCGCTGTACCTTCATGCAGGCCAAAGGGAGCCGGAATAAAATGCTGCTCTAAATATAATTTCAATACCTCATTTCGTATGGAGGCATTTTTGAAGTCGGGATGATGTATAATTTGATCGTACTGACTGGCAAAAACGATAGCCCTGCCTCGTTGTGCAAAAAACAAGGGTTTGATGCCGGCGAAATCGCGTACCAGAAACAGTGCCTTCTGCCTTCTATCATAAATGGCTATCGCAAACATGCCATCCAATTTTTTAATTGTGGTTTCAACCCCCCATACTTCCAAGGCATGGGTGATGGTTTCGGTATCGCTGGTACCTCTATAATTGTATGCTGGCAAGATTTTGCGCAGTTCCTGATGATTATAAATTTCTCCATTAAATACAATCACAAAATTTTGATGAGGACTTTGCATGGGCTGATTCCCAGCCACGGTTAAATCGAGAACGGCCAATCGATTAAAACCGAATTGCACCTGCTCCTCTAACCAATACCCAGCTTGGTCGGGACCCCGATGCCTACTTAGAGCAAGGATTGCCTTAAAATCAGTTTCGGCAAGGGGAATTTGATTTATTTGTCCGAGGAAACCACACATTGTTAATTTAGCTATCTAACAGCGTATTGGAAACTGGATTTGCATCCAAGGGTTTTTCGTTTTCGGCCAGATACCAATCCACAAACTTTTTCAAGCCTTCGTCAAAAGAAACCATGGGTGCCCATTCCAATATTATTTTCGCCCTCTCTATATTGGCATAGGTAAGATCCACATCCCCGTCTTGCTTGGGTTGGCGTATTATATCTGCTTTTTTATCGAGTAGTTTTTCAATTTTCTCAAGGAGTACCCGAAGCATAATAGGGTTGCTATTGCCCAAATTGACGGTCTCGTAAACGTTGCTGCGTATCAGCGCTTGTATCATGGCCGCTACTATCCCATGAACAACATCCTCGATATAAGTATAATCGCGACCTGAGGTACCATCGCCATAAACCTCCACCAGCTCATTAGACTTCCCGGTTTTCAATAAAAGGCCAATCACCCGCTTTGGTCGCGAGATGAAACAGTATCAATCTTTACAGGCTAAAGTTTTCGGAAGACAGCACTCATCACGATGATATCCAGCTCCACCAAGGTGAATCGCTTGTTATCTAACGATTTTTTAAAGTTCTTTTCTTTGATGGCTCAGGTGTATAAATCATCGATACTAACTACCTCGCGGCTATAGAGGAGTCGTTTCCCACTGAGGTGTGAGCCCATGAAACCGGCAACACCGGTGATCAGAGTTTTCATAAATTAAGAATAAAAGTGTTTATATTGGTTGAGCATTCTATCTCTTGTAAAATTCAGCTGTACCGTGGCTTTGGCTTTTCGCGCCATCGCAAACCGCACTTCCCAATTCAAGGCGCTAAAGACCACTAGCTGTTCGGCCAAATGTTTCGAGTTCCTGTTTTCGAATAATAATCCGTTGACTCCATTTTCTATCACTTCGGTCATACCCCCGCAATTACTGGAGAGCACCGGCGTACCCACAGCCATAGCCTCAACCACCACATTGGCAATGCCTTCATTCACACTGGGCAACAACAACAAATCGCTTTCTTCAAGATGCTTAATCACCGCCTGGTGCGATAACTTGCCAATGATTGTAATGTTTTCATGCATATTGTACTGATGTATCGCATAATTAATTTCTTCAGGTATTTCACCTTCTGCAATTAAAAGTAATTTGAAAGCCATTCCACGCTCCTTTAGCGCACCTAGAGCATCCATTAAAATTTGGTATCCTTTTACCCAATGAAAACGTCCTACTGCAATAAGTTGCAAGGCGCTTTGCTCCTTTTTTGCAGTAATTGGACTTTGTAAAATATCATCATTAATGCACGTATAAATAGTTTGAATGCGATCTTCATCAGCCCCCAACGATTTTGCTACTAAAGCCATAGCCTTTGAAACAGCATGAAACTTATGAACTCTTGGAAAAACTTGCTTATAATACTCCCCTATCTCCGGTTTAATAATTGGGGTATAATTAATATGTGCCCCGCGTAAACTTAATAGAATTTTATGGGGAAACAAATCGAAAAGCAACGCTCTGTTATACAGTGTGGCAGCCCATTGAATATGCACCCTGTCGGGCTGGCTTTTAAAGATTGGTAGGTAAAACAATAGGTCGTAAAAAAACTGTTGAAATGAATTCGCAGCTGCATAGATACTGCGTAGTTGAGCCCAACTTGCATACCTCAGAAGGCGCAGCACAAAAAACAATTGAGCGATTTTTTGTTGAGGCACCTCAAGGCACTCCACGCCGGGGTTGTATTGATAGTTGCTTCTTCTTTTGCCAATGACCACCATCGTATAACCCTGCTCGGCCATGCCATTCACTAAGGCATCGATAAAAGTGGTGCTGGGAATGCTCCCGGCCATAATGGCAATGCGCATATTAGAGTTCGATTGCTGTGTTTTTTGTGGAGAACATCCTGTGTTAAATAATTTATTGAACGTTGAACCCCTTCAGGGTTCTGTTTTGGGATGCCTTATTCACCATAGGTTTACACCTATGGCTATTATTGTTAAACTGCTTCGCAGTGATTACGTGCGGTCTTTTATATGCAAAAAACACCCCAGCTGATCGTTTATTGTTTCACCTTTAATCCGTGAAGGTTTAATACTGAATTGTTGTTCAACTGCTTCGCAATTATCCGTCATCTAGACAAGGTCACAACCCCAACGGGGTTGAATAATAATAGCCATAGGGTTTTAACCTATGGTTATGCGCCGGAATTTGTATTACAACCCCAACGGGGTTGAACAACGAATGCCACAAGACGCTCCGAGACCGACGCCAAACCAATACAATGTTGTTGGTATATTCATAAAGTATCCCCCTGTTGTTGGTGACGCTGAACCCCTGCCTTGGCCAACACCAACAACGGCGGCGGGGTCGGTGGCGGCGGGGAAATACAAGGGTGGTATTTGTTCGAGCGTGTACAATTGTTGTTGGTGACGCTGAACCCCTGCCTTGGCCAACACCAAACAACGGCGGCGGGATCGGTGTCGGGAAATTATATTACAACCCTAACAGGGTTGAATAATAATAGCCATAGGTGTAAACCTATGGTTATGCACCGGAATTTGTATTACAACCCCAACGGGGTTGAACAACGTATGCCACAAGGTGCTCGGAGACCGACGCCAAACCAATACAATGTTGTTGGTATATTCATAAGGCATACCCCTGTTGTTGGTGACGCTGAACCTACGCCTTGGCAAACACCGAACAACGGCGGCGGGAATTAATGATGCATGTCGCTCCATTTTAAATAACTATAGATAATCCAAATACCCCAACTGTTGTTATGAACATCTGAAAAATAGGCATCAACATATTCTTCGATACTTTGCATATTTAAAATATCCTTGCCTACAATTTTATCCGATTTCAATAATCGATAAAAATCGTCTTTGCAATGTTTCTTTAAGATGGTTTCGATATCGATGGTGAAACCCATCTTTTTTTTATTGATGAGCGACTCGGGAAAATATCGCTGCATCAACTTTTTCAGCACGTACTTAGGATTCTCGTTATTGAGGTCGGGGGCTATGGAGAAGGCAAACTCAATACTCTCCTTATCCAAGAGAGGAACCCGCACCTCCAGGCTATTGCCCATGCTGGCCCGATCGACTTTAATCAACACCCGTTGCATGTGTCCATAAAATTCGTTCCAACGCAGCCATTGCATTAATTCAATGCTTT
>CANNQU010000075.1 GCA_947507965.1 Bacteroidota bacterium | reverse complement strand
TTTGCCTGGCACCGGTAACTGCCACTGCTTTAAATTTGGTGGCTAGGTCCATTAACTTAACTTTAGCAATGCGTTGAATCATGAAACAAAGATATGGAATTATATGGAATGAGATTCCAAATAATTCCATATTGAAATGGTGTCTTATAATTTTAGGGTTTTTAAAAACAGGTTTTCCGATATCGGGAATAAAAACATAAGCAGTTCGAAATGGCATGCTAATAAAATACTAAGATTTGATGGAGTTCAGATCCGTTGAGACCAGCGCAATTCAGCCTACCCATAATTAAAATAAGGAATCAGTATTTTTCAGGCACAAAAGTCTGATCGTTTAAAGGAGGCCTAACATAAGCCACATCCTGTTTTAATGGAGGTAACTTAAGTGCTTTCTGCGTAAGGTCTTTGTAAGGGATGAGTGAGAGGAAATGTTCGATGCAATTTAACCGGGCTCTTTTTTTATCGTCAGCTCTAATCACAAACCACGGCGATTGCTTCGTGTCGGTATACGTGAACATTTTATCTTTTGCCATAGAGTACTCCACCCATTTATCTCTCGACTCCAGGTCCATAGGGCTTATTTTCCAACGTTTGGTGGGGTCTTCGATCCGGTCACGGAACCTGCGTTCCTGTTCTTCGTCGCTCACCGAAAACCAGTATTTGATGAGAATGACTCCGGACCGGATCAGCATCCTTTCAAATTCAGGACATGAACGTAAGAACTCTTCATATTCTTCGTTAGTGCAATAGCCCATCACTTTTTCCACCCCTGCCCGATTATACCAACTCCGGTCGAATAGTGCGATCTCTCCTCCTGAAGGGAGTTGCGATGCATACCGCTGAAAATACCATTGATTTTTTTCCCGGTCAGTAGGTATGCCTAACGCCACGATGCGACATATACGAGGGTTTAAGCAACCGGAAATTGTTTTGATTACCCCGCCCTTCCCCGCAGCATCCCTCCCTTCGAAGATCACCACCACCTTGAGTTTATTAGCCTTCACCCATTCCTGCAGTTTCACCAGTTCAATCTCCATCCGGGTGAGTAGTTTAGCATATTCTTTACCAGTAAGCTTTTTCCTGGACTCCTGTTTGAAATCGTTATATAATTTTTGTTTTTCGATAGCTTTGCTATTCCCTTTAAGTTTATCTTTAATTGTTGCCATAATTATGAGTTTAAATTGGAAATGAAATGAAATGAAAAAAATAAAACAATACCGAATTTAAATAAAAATATAATTTGATATACCTTGAGAAATTTTATTTTAATGATTCTCATAATCGCCGATTGGGCTCGATATTTCAACCACCCTGAGGGATACCAAAAAAACCTGACAAGCGTTATACTAGATAAGTGTTCAAGGGTTTGTAATTTAATCATATTGAAACAAACGTTATTATACCCCATTTTTTTTCCAGCCACATCAAACTTATAAAAACAATTCAACAAATTTTTTTTATATATTCCACCTGACAAATTTTAATTACCAAATCGAAACAAACAAATACGGAAACTGTTTTTATAAAAAATATGATAATTATCAGTTTTGGATTTTTTTACATAAATATAGCTCCAAGAATTTCTCTACGATCTACGAAACAAATTTTAAACTATTTGATTACCATTGGAGAGAAAATAGTTGAAAAACCAAAACCATTTTGGTGTAAAAACAGGTGGCCTTTTTCTCAAACAGGTGGATTTTTACCTCTGACTTTATCGTGCGAAATCGTGGATTATCGAAAGGTGAAATTTGCCTAACTAACACAAAATTCGGTGGCATTGACCACCTATCTTCATTCGTGATTGACCACCAAGAAAAAATATTGTTTTACAACCTGTAACCCTTTATTTATAAAGCTCAGCAAATTCTGATTCAGATGGTCAATGCCACCGAATTTGCCTCCCAGAGCAGAAAATGAGGTCACACCGATCTCGAATTAAAAGATGGGCATCACCACCCTATATATTCGTGGTCAATTTAAAAGGAAAAACACCTGGTTCATCGTGTCGGAATTTCCTCCCAACGGCCCAAAAGACCAAAAACAAGCCATCTCATTAGTTCCTAATTTGTATTACTTTTGCTTTTTTAAATTATTAAATCAATTATTCTATGAATTTAGATGTTCTTATTATTGGTAGTGGACCCGGCGGATACGTTGCTGCCATACGCGCTTCACAGTTAGGCCTAAAAGTAGGCGTGATTGAAAAAGCCGAGGTGGGTGGCGTTTGCCTCAACTGGGGATGCATACCTACTAAAGCACTCCTTAAATCGGCTCAGGTATTCGAATATATTAAACATGCGTCCGATTATGGAATTAATGTCAATGAATATAGTCACGATTTTACGGCCATCGTAAAACGTAGTCGTGATGTAGCCAACGGCATGAGCAAGGGCGTTCAATTTTTAATGAAGAAAAACAAAATTGAAGTCATCCAAGGGTTTGGCAAACTGGCAGGAAATGGGCAAGTAGAAGTTACCGCTGAAGATGGCACCAAAGAAACCCATACGGCCAAGCATATCGTATTAGCTACCGGGGCAAGAAGTCGTGAGTTGCCTAATATAAAAATTGACGATGAAAAAATCATTGGCTATCGAAAAGCGATGGTGATGGAAAACCTTCCCAAAAGTATGGTTATTATGGGTAGTGGAGCGATCGGTATGGAGTTCGCTTATTTCTATCATTCAATGGGCACAAAGGTTACTATTGTTGAGTTTTTGCCAAATATATTACCGGTGGAAGATGAAGAAATATCGAAGCAGATGGAGCGTATCTTTAAAAAGAAGGGCGTTACCATTATGACTTCTTCGTCGGTAGAAAGCGTAGATACCTCAGGTGAAGGATGTAAAGTACATATTAAAAGTGCCAAAGGCGATATCGTAATCGATTGCGATGTGGTGCTTTCTGCTGTAGGCATAACTACGAATTTAGAAAATTTAGGATTGGAAGAAAATAAGGTATCGATAGATAAAGGCAAAATAGTGGTGGATGAATTTTATCGTACCCATGTGGAAGGCATTTATGCTATTGGCGATATCACCAGTGGCCCAGCATTGGCTCACGTGGCAAGTGCTGAAGGTATTATTTGTGTGGAGAAAATAGCTGGATTAAATCCGCATCCGTTAAATTACGGTAATATTCCGGGATGCACCTATACCAACCCCGAGATAGCTTCGGTGGGGCTCACGGAGAAAGCAGCCAAAGAAAAGGGATATGATATTAAAGTTGGGAAATTCCCATTCTCTGCCTCTGGAAAAGCTTCTGCTGCCGGCACAAAAGACGGCATGATCAAGGTAATATTCGACGCAAAATATGGAGAGTGGCTCGGTGCGCATTTCATCGGAGCTGGCGTTACCGAGTTAATTGCGGAAGTGGTTGTAGCACGTAATCTTGAAACAACGGGGCACGAAATCATCAAGAGTGTTCACCCTCACCCGACGATGAGTGAAGCCATTATGGAAGCTGTAGCTCAGGCCTATGGGGAGTGTATTCATTTGTAGTAGCCAACCAACCGTGTAATTAGGTTGAAAAAATCAGGTCCATTTAATTTTAATCACACCATGGTTAATCGCTGGTTTTAATCACTTAACATCAACAAAAATGAAAAAATTAAGTCTCTTATACATTACGCTATTGTTTCTTACCGAGACAACGATAGCACAGCATTACACGTTTTTCACGCTAGGTTATAATGGCGCACTTTCCAATAGCAAATCCGTTGTTAACGCTTTCGTCAAGGACTATAACGATACCCGTACATTTAATAATCAGAAGATGAATGAACAGGATTATATCCAAGGTTTCACCGGTTCTTGGGGCTGGGGGAGCGAAGGTGTCTTTTTGGATTTTATGTACACCAATAAATATTCATTACACTCCGCCATTGGAACGCCTCCTTCAACGGGATTACTTACTCGGCGTGATGTGAGATTTACCTATAATTCCCTTAGTTTGTGTATGTATTTGGTGAATTTCAAACATAAAAGTTTTCGTGGCCCTGGCTTAAGCATCGATTTTGGGAAAATGAAACAGCGTACTCGAGTGGGCGATGCAGGTACCTTGGAAAATGCCGACTACATCGATGTTGGCATTAGTAAAACAGTGGGGTTAACGCTTTGCTACGATTACAAAGTAAAAATAGTGAAAGGTGTATTTTTGGGTTTTCGCCCCTATTACCAGTTTGTAAAAACCGATGCAGATATATTAGCAATAGCGTCCAATATTAATAAAGGATATACCGGAAGTGCCACCAGATTAAAAGGTGGAAATTTTGGAATACAAGTTAATATTGGGTATGGAACCTATCACTACGATTAATATAGAACACCAAAAAAATCGCTCCCTATTTTTTATCGCTTTCCCTCCCCCATATAAAGTGAATTGTTTTCAACATCTGGGATTTTTGATTCGATTTTTGATTCCAATAAAAAACTCTTCTATCTTTACCACGATTTATATGAAACAGTGCTTTACTTTTATATTTTTTTTCATCTCTTTTTCCTGTTGGGCTCAAAGTACACTAAAGCTATCCGGTACGGTAATGGATGAAGCCAATGCCACCCCCATGGAGCTCACTGCTGTGGTGCTTAAATCAATGGATAGCGTTTACATCGCTGACGTTTTCACCGATAACAGCGGTAAATTTATATTCACTAAACTTTCATCCGGCAAGCTTTATCTTGAAATTAGCTATGTTGGGTATGACAAATATTTATCCTCTATTTTCGATTTAAAAACGTCGTTGACTTTACCTGCGATAAAACTCAAAAAAAACAACACCCTCAATGAGGTAGATATCACCAAAATAAAAAATGCCATTGAGTTTAAGCCGGGTAAAACGGTATATAACGTAGGTCGCGACGAAACTAATGCAGGATTGGACGGATTAGAAGTATTGAAGAAGATACCTGGAGTTTATGTTGATAATAACGACAATATCACGGTTAGGGGCAAGAGCGGCATTCGGGTTTATATTGACGATAGACCTTCGTCGATGTCGGTGGAGAGCCCTGCGGAAGCGATAAAATTTTTCCCTGCCGGAAGCATCGAAAGTATAGAAGTAATAACAAACCCTGGGGCAAAGTATGACGCCGCAGGTAGTGGCGCAATCATTAATGTTAAATTGAAGAAAGAGAAAAAAATGGGGGCCAATGGCAACTACTCCTTAAGTTCAGGTACTCGAAATGAATTTAGTGGTATTAACAAATACAATGGAGGCCTAAATGCCAATATCCGTCGCTACAAAACCAATGTTTTTATCAACTCGGGCTTGCGCCTTTCTGAGAGTCTATCATCAAATTTGAATGACAGAAGAAACGAACTCGGCCAGTCTATTTTGTCAAGCTCTAACAGTAAAGGTAACTCTGGGGGCGTTTTTACGAAAGCGGGTATAGATTATTTCATCAACGACAAAAACATTTTCGGAATATTCTATCTAATAAGTTATAATGAAAATAAAAACATCGATACATCGGTTGCTACCAACACCTACAATAGTCCTTTCCTGCCGGCGAGCAAAGCAAATTCGTATAAAGATGGCAGCTTTATTTCGCATACGTTGAACCTTAACTATATCCTGAAAACGAAGCGGGCAGGGGAAGAGTTTTCGTTTGATTTCACCCATAGTATTCTAAGCCGGAAAGGGGTTGATTCGATTAGCACAGGATATGAAAGAATGAACTTACCCGATATCTTTCAATATCAATTTAGCAATACCTTAAGTCATGTTATAAGTAATAGCACTCAAGTCGACTATTCAAGAACCTTGAAGGGAGAGGCGTCCATTGATGGAGGGATTAAAAATAGCTATACCGGCAACGATAGCAAGTTTAATTTCTTGAATATGGAGTCGGGTCAATGGGCCATCGACAGCAACCTAAGTAACCGTTTCGATTACTTGGAAAATGTGTTGGCAGGGTATGTTCAATTTGGTAATAAGTACAAGAAATGGGTATATGAGGTAGGCTTGCGTGGCGAGCAAACCCAAGTAAAATCCAACTTAAGTGAGGTACAACAAAAGTATTTCAATCTTTTCCCAGATATCCAACTCATCAAGAAGTTTGAGGAAAGCAGAGAATTCTCTTTTAGTTATGGCCGGCGCATCAATAGGCCTCCTTTTTCACAATTGAATAATGCCGTAAGTTATTCGGATAAATATTTAGGCTTTCGCGGAAATCCAAAGCTTCAGCCGGAAATAAGCAACAATTTCGAGATTAGTTTGCAGAAGCAATTTGACGGTAGTAAAAAGCTTAAGGTGGGGTCGATGGGTATTACTCTTTTCGGCTCAAGCAATAAAAACTCAATCGACCGAACCGTTGTTATCGACAGCAATAAAGCAGGTTATATTACCTTTGAAAACATTAATAATGCCTGGGGGTATGGGGCAAGCTATTTTGCACAATGGTCCTATGATCGATGGTATAACGCAACCATATCAATAAACGGTGTTTACAATCATGTAACCGATGTAAGTAAAGGAATGGTGTATAGTTTTTATTCTCAACATTCATTTAAGTTTTTAAAGAAACATAGCATTCATGTGAATGGATTTTACAACAGCAAATTCATCAATTCGCAAGGATATATAAAAGCGATGTACCAAGTAAATGCCAGCTATAAGTTCCTGTTTAAGAAAGACAAGGCAACTTTAAGTTTAAATGTTTCAGATATTTTTAAAACCGGTCGATTCAGGTATTCTATTGTCGCTCAAGGATATAATCTCGATGGTATGTTTAGGTCGGAATCACGCACGGCGTACCTTACTTTTCAATACAAATTTAGCAAAGGATGGCAAGGCGATGGCAAGAAACGCACGAAGAAAAACACCAAAGATAATCGCCTCGACTTTGAAAATAGCGGCGGTGGTTCGCTGGGAAAATAGGTAACGGTGCTGTTTCAGGCGGGTTAATTCTAATGAATGTCGATGGTGCTTTTAAAGCATATTAGTGGTTGAAATAATCCGATATCAAGGAATCTAATTTAATTTTAGAAATCGGGACGGTTAAGCAATTATTGTATCCTTCCTGAATCGCAATTTCCAGATCTTCGGCTGCCGCTCCTGATAATAAAGCAAAAAGGATAACATCTTTATTGAATTTTCGGATTTCCCTCACTAAAAAGCATCCGTCAATTCGGGGCATTCTTGTATTTAATAATACAAAATCGATGTGGTGATTATTACTGCAAATTTCAATGGTTTCAAGGCTGTTCTTTGTCCTCAACAAGGTATCTGTTAATGGCTCAAAGATACCCTTTAAATAGTCGTAATCTTGATCGTCAGGCTCCGCTATCAAAATCATCTTAAATTTCTTTACCCATTTAGGTTCAGCCGCAATTTCTATTTCCTCCTTTGCGGCAGTTGAAGCTAATGGTAAGGTTACAAAAACTGAAGTCCCGTGCTTCTTTCCTGAGACAAGATGAACAAAACCGCCTAATAATTTAATTAGGCCGGAGGAGATACTCAATCCGAGCCCACTGCCTTCATAATTACGCGTTAAGGAATTATCTTCTTGAATGAAAATAGCTGAAATTTGCTTTTGGGCAGCAATATCAATTCCTATTCCGGTATCTTTAATAAAAAATATTGCCGTATCATCCCTACATTCAAACCCTATGGTGATGCTCCCTCTTGACGTAAATTTTATTGCATTGCTTAAAATATGAGATAAGGCTTTAACTAACAATCCCTTATCTGAATATAACATTAAGCCAACTGGGTTTGAGATATATTGCAATTTTAATGCGAGGTTTTTATTGACGCATTGCTGTTGAAAATCGTGAAGCAAGGTTTGCAGAACAAAAAAGCAATCAACGGTATTGTAATTCACTACCATGTTGCCCGAAACAATAAGTGACATATCCATATAATCATTTACCGTATTCGTCAATCGTACACTATTTCGATTCAGAATTTCAAAATACTCTTCCTTTTCCTTCGGTGTAATATCTGGCAGGATAATTAAGGAAGCGAAGCCAACAATTCCCGAAAGCGGGGTACGAATTTCATGTGAGATATTGTTCAAGAACGCCGTTTTAAGCCGATCACTTGCTTGCGCTCTATCTTTTGCTAGAATTAATTCTTTGTTATTCTGTTCAAGCGCTAGCGTTCGTTCTTTTACCTTGCTCTCTAAATTTATATTTTGAGTTTCCATCTCCAAGTATAAACATCTCGTAAATAACATATTCTTAATACGCAAACCCACTTCAATCAAATCGAAAGGTTTAGAAAGAAAATCTGTTGCCCCGGCAGCTAAGACTCGCTGTTTAACTTCACTTCTAATATCGGCAGTAAGAACAAGTATTGGTAAATAGACACCCGGAGTAATAACAGCCTTTAATTGATCCATCACTTCATAACCAGAAAAATAGGGCATCATTAAATCGAGCAAAAGGATATCCGGTTTTAATGAATTAAAATTTTCCAGAACATTTCTAGAATCTGTCAAACTATGAATATTCTTATATCCTTGCATTTTAAGTAGTTCTTCAAGGATAATAATGTTTGCCGCTTTATCATCTACAATCAAAATCGTGGCATCTAGATACGTCATTGGAATTGTAATTTTTATTTTAGAAATTAAGTTCAAGTTTTATTCGATTATTTTTTGAGAATGTATTTGTCGATTATCCAAAGAAAATCAATAACGTCAAAGGGTTTTGACAAATAATTAGATGCACCATGTGCTAACAGATCTTCTCGCATCTTGGTCAGGGCATTTGCTGACACAATGACGACTGGGATTTTCTTTGTTTTTTCTTCGATCTGTAAAAGTTTAAGAATTTTGCTGCCATGCATTTCCGGCAAGTCAAGGTCTAATAAAATTAAATCTGGTTGGTTTTCAATGGCTAATTTTACTGCCGAACCTCCTGTTGAATCAAGTATTAATTGTATTCCGTTACGCTCACTCTGCAGAATTTCTTTCACCAATTCAATGCTCGATATATTATCTTCAACATACAAAATGCTGCCAACATGGCTTTTTACTCGATTTAAAAGCGGGCTATCAATACCACCGTTGATGTTATTAATTTTAGGGTGGTGGGTAGCAAGCGGCAACTCGAATGCAAAAATACTGCCTTCACTTTCAACACTTTCTACTTCAATAAAACCGCCCATGGCAGTAAGAAGCTTCTGCACAACCACCAAGCCTAGACCAGTACCTTCTATATTCGTCCTCTCAGCGCCAAGACGTGCAAAAGGATTGAAAATATTTCTCAGATTTTCTGCAGAAATTCCAAACCCGTTATCTTTTATAATAACTCTTAAATTGTTCGACATGTTTGGAGTCACCCTAGTTTCTGTAGAAACCGTAATTTCCGCTCCATCCTTGCTGTATTTAATCGAATTTTCAAGTAAGTTTAATAAAATTTGTTTTAACCGTAAATGGTCTGCCATTATAAATTCTAAGTTTGTTGGCGATTCCATTAATTTGAATTTAATATTCTTCCCAATAAATTGTGGCTCTAACCCCTCTTTAATTTCTTGCAAAACCGAATAAAAGTTAGTAGCCTCAATGGAAAGTGAAATCTGGCCAGCCTCAATACTAGCAATATCAAGTACTTCGTTAATCAATTGAAGCAAATGTTTCCCTCCAGTATAAATATAATTTAAATTTCTTTCTTGACTCGGATTAAGTTCGCCCATTAGCATCAACTGTGCAAACCCAAGAATTGAATTCAAAGGGGTGCGCAACTCGTGACTCATACGGGAAAGAAATTCGCTCTTTGCGAAGTTTGCAAATTCAGCTTCACTTTTTGCTTTTTTTAGCTCTTCCTCTGAAGTTTTACGTTCCGTAATATCGATGGCAATCCCTCCAATAAATATTTCATCTCCGTGACCTTGAAGTATAAATTTTTGCGTTTCATAATGATGTAAGATCCCGTCTAAATTAAAAAAACTCTCATCAATGATTATCTTGCCCGCCTGAATCGTGATTTTATCATCAGCAATTATTCTATCGGCAATCTCAGAATCGAAAATTTCATATAAGGACTTATCTCTCCATTCATCTGATCCAAGTGCCAGATGCATTGCCTTATTTGAATAGACCATTCTGCTTTCCATGTTTTTCATGAATATCAAGGCAGGCAATTGATCCATGAAAAAGGAAAACTTCAATTCGCTTTTTTTAAGTTCCGTTTCCGCCAATCTCCGCTCTGTGATATCATGCAATGAAGTAACCCTTACATTTCTGCCTTTAAAGAAAATCATCTTTCCACTTAATACACATGGAAATGTTGTGCCATCTTTTCGTAAAGCGGTTACCTCATATGGTTTCTCATAGCCTGAGATCATGTGCTCCATGACCAATGCTCGATCCTCTAAAACGATCCAGTCAGTACCATAACGCCCATGGGCTTCCTCATCGGTATATCCAAAGACCTCTCTTGCCGTTTGATTTTGCTCTATACAAACACCTTTTTCGGAAAAGAAAATAGAGTCAAATGAGGCTTCACTTAAAGTTTTATATCTTTCGGTACTCTTTTTAGCATCGAGTAAACCCTGCTGCTTTAAAGAAATATCCTCGAAGATATAGAATCGTCCAAAGTATTCATCATCCTGGCCACGTATCTGGGTCGAATAACGATGTATCGTTTTGTTATCAACAAATGCAATTTCATCATCCACAATAACCCGATTGTCCACCTCCTGCAGCGGCCTGCACGATTCTGCAAATGCCGGCACGTCCATCAACATAGGAATGCAGGCAGGGATGATGTCGTTGTTTTTCAACTCACCACGTGAAATTTGATCTGCCAAATGTTCAATATTCCAAATCTTAATAAAACGCTCGTTACAATACATAATCTCATCGGTTCGGTTATCGACAACCAAAAACCCAAAAGGTGATGAATCAGCCATTAATTCAAGCAACGATTGATTCCAACGCAATTTGTGTTCTATCGTCATGCGTTCATGAAGTTCCACTTCAAGCAAAATCTTGGCCTTGTTTAACTGTTGGGTTCTCTCCTCAACTTTCCTCTCAAGTGTTTCATTTAAAACTATTATTGATGCCTCCGTTTGCTTCCGAATCGTTATATCC
Organism: Bacteroidota bacterium; assembly: GCA_947507965.1. Classification (GTDB taxonomy): domain Bacteria; phylum Bacteroidota; class Bacteroidia; order UKL13-3; family UKL13-3; genus CAINMV01. The sequence goes on along the minus strand of CANNQU010000075.1, from coordinate 1,937 downwards.
TCTTCAATTGCTAAATAATGAGTGATTTTATTGTTTTTGTCAACGATAGGGGAAATTACAGCTGAAACCCAAAAAAAATCTCCGGTTTTTCTTTTGTTCTTAAACTCTCCAACCCATTGATTACCGGATTCTAAGGTTTTGAAAAGCTTTTTATAATCTACGTCTAATCGTTCACCTGAGTTAAGCAACCTTGGATTCTTGCCCATCAATTCATCTTCATTATATCCGGTTAACGCTAACATTTTAGGGTTAACGTATTCAATAATTCCCTTGGTGTCGGTGATGAAAATCATGACCGGAGATTGTTCCACAGCTTGTAGTATTTTTTTTAATTCGCGATTCGTCTTCTCGCGCGAAGTAACGTCGCGGTATTTCCATAAATGACCCGAATACTTCTGGTTCAAATAAGTAGGAATATAATCCCGTTCAAAATGTCGGCCATCCACCAATTGAAGCTCGTTATTGAAAACAGGTTTTTTGTTGGCAAGGATTCGATTAATATCAGCAACGAAACTTTCGGAATTGATGAAAAAACTTTTGCTTTGTTCGGCGTAATTCGTACAATCAATTCCTACCATACCCTCGGGTGTGGAAGGAATACTAAACATATCACAAAATAGTTGGTTGGTTAACACTATTTTCCGATCTGAGTCTTCTAGCAGAACACCTTCTTCCAGATTAGTTATCAGGTGGGTAAGTATGATTGATTTTTCCCTATTTTCTATTTCTAACTTCTTACGTTCAGAAACATCACGCTGGAAATAAAGGATGCTTTCAGGGTTCCCGTTCCTATCAAACAACACAGAGGAATTTAATTCGGAATAAAATCGACTTTGATCTTTTTTCACCGATAGGTATTCTGTCAACTTTTGACTGGCATTATTCGAAATTAGCAGCTTAATATTCTGAATTAAGTTCTTGTGATCGGCTTCATCAACAAACTCGAAAACGGATCTTCCAATAAAAAAATCTTTTTCCTCCACCGAGTACCCAAACATGATTGCCAGCTTATCGGAAACAAATTGTAGCTTTCCATCCAACGAAACCAATCCAATTCCATCGGGAGATGCGGCAATAATGCGTTCCCATTTTTGAAGGCGCTCTTTCGCACTTACGCTATCGGTAATATCATAAATATGAGAACTGAGTACGATTGCACTATCAAACTGAATAGGGTTGGAAAACACCTCCACGTCGCGCACGGAACCATTGGCTAGTTTATGCTTGAAATGAAAATGATTTCGTTTTTCTAAAAATGCTTTTTGCATTTCTGCTCCCACTTCTTCGTGAGAAAGGGTGTTAATGTCTACGATTTTTTTGCTGCAAATTTCAGTATGCGACCAACCATAGAACGCACAGGCAGCAGGGTTTGCATCTTTTATTTCGCCACTAAGGGGGTCAATAAAAAGCATTACCGAATGGGTATTTTTGAAGATCGCTTCATATCCCTCTTCACGCTGTGCTAAATTGTACTTCGTATTATTCTGCTCATTATTTTGTATGCCTAACGTTTCTTTCAATTGGTTAAGTTCGAACGTTAAGCTTTCAAGCTCCGAAATAAGTTCAGGTTTTGTTTTGTTTTGATAACTCATGAGTTAACCGTTTTTTATAAATTTGAGGCCATGGTGTTCAATTGGGCAAGCACGGTGTAGGGCTGCTTCATTGATTTTGAAAAAGACGGAGAACAGGTGCCTAATGCCGTATAAAATTTGTTCCTTAACAAAAGTTTACGAATGTACAAGGAATTTATTTGAAAAGCATCGTTGTAATCTTGTTATCGCAATTTACTACTCTCAATTTCGGGTATTTCAGTATTTGATGTGCTGGCGAAAATAAAATGATCCGCAAAGACCGTATCAATGCTGTTTCGTCATTCCTATTCTGAAGCCCTCCTTTCGCAGATCCTAGGTCCATGAACAAGTTACCATTGACGTATT
>CANNQU010000074.1 GCA_947507965.1 Bacteroidota bacterium | reverse complement strand
CACTCATCATCAACCATCAACTTACGCATGAAGCGACGGGAAAATGGAGGTATTGACCCTGTTGTATTGTCATCCAGACGAAGGAAGGATCTATATGTATTTCATCTTAAAAAACTTCTATCCAAGATTAATGGCAGAGACAAGGGTTTCTTTGTTCTTACTTGACCAGCATTGGAAATTAAGCTTAACCCAGCACATCAAATTCGGAATAACCCAATTTATCCCGGAAGAATTGTCAAATTGTCTTTACATCGCTTTTTTTACAAAATATAATATTAACTTGCCAACTTAAAATAAATTATACCCTATTATACACATGAAAAAGTTTTTACTTACACTCATTGCGGCGGTGGCAATACAAATTGCAGTAGCCCAGTACTATTACATCCCTTATCCAAATGCAGGAAAGAACCCAGCAGCTGTTAATCCGGATGGTGAAAACCCTTATCCTTCGGCCTCCAATGTAGGATGGTCAACACTTTGGCAAGGTGGAGCAGGATCGGCTATTAGCTATGCTCCTGAACAAACACTTCCTTTTGCATTCAAATTTAATGGTGTGGCCGTTACGAAATATACTGCCGGAAATTTTGGAACCGTTGCATTTGATGCCGGAACCCCTTCCAAGATACCAGCCACATTTTCTAACTTAACGTTACCGAGCACCAGTATTCCCGACAACTCGATAAATATTTTAGGTATTAAACCATTAACTAACACCACCTATAATAGTGCTATCATGACCAAGACCTACGGTGTTGCTCCAAACCGACAGTTTTGGATATGGTACAATTTTTTTAGTGAAGCTAATATCCAAAATGGATGGACGTATTGGGCCATCGTATTGGAAGAAACATCTAACGATATTCATATCGTAGATATGAAAACGCTTTGTGTTACTTCTGCCGGTGCTCTTTGTACCAGTAATGTAAAATTAAGCTGCGGCATTCAAATTAATGGTACTACCGCTACTTCTATTTCTACCTCACCCAACTTAGGTGCATTGCAAACTACGCAGAATATTTTTGACGCCTCCGATAACAGCTACTATACTTTTATACAAGGTGTTCAACCAGCAAATGACTTAAGTTCTACAAAATCAACGGTAGCTCCTTACCTTATGTTAAGTGGTGCACCCTTTACGATTAGTGCTGATTTCAGAAATTTAGGAACGGTTAAAGCTACATCGGCCGATTTTAATTATTCGATCAACGGGGGAGCTAAAGTTACCGCTGCGGCAACAGGGGTTAGCATCTCTCCATTAGCTACGCTCAATTTATCGAGCCCTACCAAATGGACTCCGGCAAGCATCGGTACCTATGTAATTAAGGCTTGGGCTTCCAATATCAATGGAGGCGTAGATGGTAAGCTGTCGAATGATACTTCTATTTTCACTGTTAATGTAGTCGATAAGTTTGCTCCTCGTGCTATTCTTAACGAAGTGTTCACTTCGTCAACCTGTGGACCTTGTGTTGCAGGAAATATCAATTATAAAGCGGTAACAGATGCCAAAGACCCCGCTAAATTTACCACCGTAAAATATCAAATGAACTACCCCGGCACTGGCGACCCTTATTATACCGCCGAGTGTGGTACCCGTCACTCCTATTATGGCATTAACTCCATCCCACGTATGGAAGTTGATGGCGGTTGGAATGTAAATGCTCAAAGTTTTAGTTCTTCTTTGTTTGATAATTTCCAGTCGAAACCGGCCTTTATGGAAGTAACCGGAACAAGTACTTTTAAATTCAAAACGGTTTCTGTTGTCGCCAATATCAAACCATTAACAACGATTACCTCTACCAGCTTGTATTTATTTGCTGCCGTTTGTGAGAAAACAACCAGCAAAAACTTAAAATCAAATGGCGAAACTGAATTTGATCACGTAATGAAAAAAATGCTTCCAAATGCCAATGGAACATTACTTACCGGCTTGGCAAAAGACGTTCTTACAACAAAAAATTTGAGTTTCGTTTTCCCAGGTACTTATACTCTTGCTTCAAGTGGAGCGGCTCCAATAAATGTTGCCACCCAACATTCGGTAGAAGAATTTAGTGATATCGAAGTAGTGCTTTGGGTTCAGGATTTGAATACGAAAGAAGTATGGCAATCAGGTTATACATCGCATACGCTCTTGGGAATCGACAAACAAAACAGTAACGCTCAAAGCATTCAGGTAATTCCAAATCCAACCAATGGAATGACCAAAGTAAATTTTGCTTTGAACGACGATAATAACATTCAGGTTAGTTTGGTGAATGCTTTAGGTCAAACGGTGAAAACGTTTACTAAAGAAGAATTTACCAGTGGCTTTAACTCCTTTACCTTTGATGCCTCTGGCATGGCTAATGGGGTTTACTTCATTAAATTCACTAGCGAGAATTTCTCGAACACTCAGAAGTTTATTGTAAGATAAACGTTTAAAGGCTAAATCGCATAAAAAGCACCTTCCAATAATTTGGAAGGTGCTTTTTTTTAATATATTTGCAGAGAATGAAGGAGTATTTCAAATTTTTAATCACCCGACACTTTCTAAAACATTTTTTTCTAGCCATAGGATTAATCATTGCCTTGTTTTTCTTAGGCATATTGCTACTTGATCCGTATACGCATCACGGCATTTCTATTACGGTGCCCGATTTTAGAGGCAAAACCATTGATGAAATTTTAAAGACCCTCGACGAGGCGAATTTAAAATATAAAGTACGCGACACCGTATATTTCGACGACAAAAGAAAAGGAAGCATTTTAGAGCAAGACCCCCTACCCGAGAGTCACGTAAAGGAGGGACGGGTTATTTACCTTACTATTAATGGACTAACACCACCGGATGTAAAATTCCCTGACAATATTGAAGGTGGATCTTTACGTAATGCTAAAAACCAGTTAGAAAACAGGGGCTTAAATTCAACGGTTATTCCGGTAAGCGGCCAACATATCGATTATGTTGTAGAGGCACGATACCTTGGAAATATAGCGAAAGGTGGTGATTTGATTCCAAAAGGGAGCAACATCGATTTATATGTTGAAAAGGGAAGTGGGGGAAACTCCATACCAATACCTGATTTCACCGGTAAAACCATGCAAGAAGTGCTTCAATTGATAAAAGATGGTGAGCTTATGCAGCCGATTGTTAGTCCGCACAACCTGGAAAACGACCCCAATGCGATTGTCGATCATCAAAACCCGGAACCCGATAGCACCAACACGATTTCTATGTTTCAAACCGATCCAATTTATATTTATTTGAAACTAAAAGAGGAATAGAATCAAAACAATAAAACAAACGTAATACCGTTACATTATCTCAGCATCGTCTTTAAACATGAATTTAAGCAGAATATTCTTCCTCCTTTTTACCACGGTAGCCTCGTTCCTTCAGGCGCAGCAAATTGTTTTGCCATTGCTTAGTAATACAGCGCTAAAAAACTATTATGCCGCTCATCCTTCCATCGACAATAGCTATGGTATAAAACATTTCTTGGCCAAAACAAACGCAAGTTTCGATTCTCTTCCATTTTTTGAGGATTTTACAAGCAGCACAATAGTACCCGATACCAACCAATGGCTGGATCGAAATGTATTTATCAATAATACGTTCCCTATCCGTCCGCCGAGCTATAATGTGGCCACATTCGATGGCTTAGATAAATTTGGAAACGCCTATAAAATTACTTCGGGCTTGGGTTACGGACAAGCCGATACACTCACCTCAAAGCCATTGAATTTTGCAAGCTATTCGGCTTTGAATAACATCTATTTTAGTTTCTTTTATGAAATGGGTGGATTCGGAGATATGCCCCAGCAGGAAGATTCATTATTATTGCAATTTTTAACCCAAGGCGGAAAATGGAATACCGTATGGGCTAAAGCAGGTGGGAAAAGTGAAAAAGAATTTACCCAAGTGATTTTGCCTGTAAACAATGCTGTTTATTTTCATGGTGCCTTTCAATTTCGATTCATCAATTATGCAAACCTCACCGGTAACTTAAATCATTGGAATATCGATTATATACGTATCGACAGAAATCGCAGTGCTACCGATTCACTCAACACCGACATCGCCATTATTACCTCAGCTACACCATTATTGAAGCGTTATTACAGCATGCCTTGGAATCAATACGTATCCAATGCAGTGACCGAGAATGCTGTCACTACCTCATTTTACGTGCGCAATTTAAAAAACACGAATGTACAAGTTCCATCAAAGAATTTTATGTTTAACAAACAATATAATAACCTATTGTCGAATAACTTCTTTACCCTTGGCTCTCTTACCTACCAATCTCCTCAAAAAATAAGTTATAATTTTACAACACGAATTGATACCCTTGTTCCTGTTCGCGATTCGGTTACCGTAAGAAGCCTCTATACAGCCAGTGAAAACAGCGATGTGCATCGTACCAACGACAGCATTTATAAGGAACAACTATTCGCCAATTATTATGCCTACGACGACGGTAGTGCTGAAGCAGGATATGGTATTGACTTTGGCTCAGGGAAAGTAGCTATTGGTTATGAAACCAATATAGATGATACGCTAAGAGCTATTGATATTTATTTCAACCAGTCGCTTACCACCAATTCAGGGATTAACTTTACCCTAAAAGTTTGGAATGCTATTGCCTTTTCTGGGCAACAAGAAAAATTAATGCATTTTCAAACGGTACTTGTTCCTGAACATAATTACAGCTATCGCAACGCCATGGGAGGATTCACCCGATATGTTTTAGACACCCCTCGTTTCTTGGCAAAAGGAAAATTTTTTATTGGATGGCAACAAAATAGCACCTATATGCTTAATGTGGGCTTCGACATGAATTACCCCGAAAATTTTGGTGTCGCCTTCAACCCCAATATGTTTTATAATACCACCGGAACCTGGCAGGTGAGTGGATTTCCGGGTACCGCCATGATGCGGCCGGTATTAGGAAAACAAGCCTCTATTTTAACCAGTAGTGAAAAGCCTATAGTGAAGAATGCAAAAAGCCTAACCATCTATCCAAACCCAACCCATGCATTGCTATATATTGACTTGCCGGAAAACGAAGGGAATCAGCTGCAAATTGTTAATATGCAGGGAAATATCATGAAACAAATGATGCAGGAGAGCCACGTTATTGACGTTCATGATTTATCGGTTGGCATCTACATCTTAAACGTTTTCGTGCCCCATTTAAACCAAACCTATAGTACTAAATTTATAATACAATAATGGAAGATATAACGGTAAAAGAATTAAAACAACGGATCGACAAAGGAGAAAAAATTTCTTTAATCGATGTGAGAGAATCATTTGAATTTGATGAATTTAACCTGGGTGGAAAACTAATACCACTCGGCACCCTGCCAGATGCCTTACCCGACTTAGGGAACCTGCGGGATAAGGAAGTTATTGTTCATTGTAAATCGGGCGGACGAAGTGCCACGGCCAAAGCCTATTTAACTCAAAATGGGTTTACCAAAGTTCGTAATTTACTGGGAGGAGTTACGGCATGGAAAGCCGAATTCGGCGACAAGTAAAAGAAAAGATGTCGTAATTAGCGCCTACAATAGGCTGTTTTCTGCCACAATTTCGTTAAAATCTGCCACTTCTCGTTTGGCACTTTCATTGATTGAATAGGGAAAAAATACACTTTTTAACCTTTACAATAATGGGAAAAATAATTGGAATAGATTTAGGAACAACCAACTCTTGCGTTTCGGTAATGGAGGGCAACGAGCCTGTGGTAATAGCCAACAGCGAAGGGAAACGGACGACTCCTTCGGTCATTGGTTTTTTAAAAGATGGAGAGCGTAAAGTAGGCGACCCTGCAAAACGACAAGCGGTAACAAACCCCGTTAACACCATTTCTTCGATAAAACGATTTATGGGTAATACCTTCGACCAAGTAACGGCCGAGGTTGCTCGTGTGCCCTACAAAGTGGTAAAAGGAGATAATAATACGCCCAGGGTAAATATTAACGACCGACTGTACACCCCTCAGGAAATTTCTGCTATCATTTTACAAAAAATGAAAAAGACGGCTGAAGATTATCTGGGTATGGAAATAACAGAAGCCGTGATTACCGTTCCAGCCTATTTTAATGACGCACAGCGTAATGCTACCAAGGAAGCAGGTGAAATTGCCGGTTTAACGGTAAAACGTATCATCAACGAACCTACAGCCGCTGCACTTGCCTATGGGATGGATAAGAAAGGGAAAGACATGAAAATAGTGGTGTTCGACTGTGGTGGTGGAACTCACGACGTTTCTGTTTTGGAATTAGGTGATGGCGTATTTGAAGTAAAAAGTACCGACGGTGATACCCACCTGGGAGGCGATGACTTCGACCAGAAAATCATTGAATGGCTTGTCGCTGAATTTAAAGATGAAAATGGGGGATTAAACTTGAGTAAAGACCCGATGGCATTGCAACGATTAAAGGAAGCGGCAGAAAAAGCGAAGATTGAGCTTTCATCGAGCAGTAATGCGGAGATTAATTTACCTTATATCATGCCGGTAGATGGAATTCCAAAACATTTAGTGCGCACGCTTAGTAAAGCAAAATTTGAGCAAATGTGTGACGATTTAATTCGCCGTACCATTGAACCATGTAAATCGGCACTTAAAAATGCTGGATTAAGCACCGGTGATATCGATGAAATTATTTTAGTGGGCGGGTCAACTCGTATCCCTGCAATACAAGAAGCGGTAGAGAAATTTTTCGGCAAAGCCCCAAGCAAAGGGGTAAACCCCGATGAAGTGGTAGCTATTGGAGCAGCAATTCAAGGAGGTGTTTTAACCGGTGAAGTGAAAGATGTGCTGTTATTGGACGTTACTCCATTAAGCTTAGGTATTGAAACGATGGGGAATGTATTCACCAAACTTATTGAATCGAATACCACCATACCGACCAAGAAGTCGGAGACCTTTTCAACGGCCGTGGACAGCCAGCCCAGTGTAGAAATACATGTGTTGCAAGGCGAACGGGCGATGGCAAAGGACAATCGAACCCTTGGGCGTTTCCACTTGGATGGGATTCCTCCTGCACCCCGCGGTGTGCCTCAGGTTGAAGTTACTTTTGATGTCGATGCCAATGGAATCATGCATGTAAGTGCAAAAGATAAAGGTACCGGTAAAGAACAAAAAATTCGTATCGAATCATCCACCGGATTAAGTGATGACGAGATCAAGCGTATGCGTGCCGAGGCGGCCGCCAATGCCGACTCCGACAAGAAAGCAAAAGATGAAGCGGATAAGTTAAATAGTGCCGATCAAATGATTTTCCAAACTGAAAAACAATTGAAGGAATATGGCGAAAAAGTTCCTGCCGAAGCAAAAACGAAGATAGAAGACGTTTTAGCGAAACTTAAAACAGCTCATGCTTCGAAAGATTTTGATGGCATTGATTCTGCTTTAACCGAAATTAATGCTCTTTGGCAAGAGGCAAGCCAGCACATGTATAGCCAAGGTAACGAGGCCAACAAACCCGGCGATAACCCTGATACCAGCAACCATAACCACACGGGTGGAAATGAGAGTGGAAACGTACAAGATGTGGAGGCTGAAGAAGTAAAATAAAGCAATTCGAATTGATGGTAAGTACTTCATACCATAGAAAGGCGATATTGATTTAGAGAATCAAAAAAACCGTTGCAGCCATTGCAGCGGTTTTTTTTATTTTTCAATGAAAATAGTGATACCATCAGAAACCAAAAAACAGCTTACGGGCATAATGGATTACATACGAAGACTTAATTTAATATTTGCTTCAGCAACTCCGATATTTTTTTTCCATCGGCTTTGCCGGCCAAGTGTTTCATGGCTAGTGGCATGGCCTTTCCAAAATCGGCTGCTGTACTAATATTATTGGCCAGAAGCAGCTCCTTTAACTGGGCGGCGATTTCCTCATCACCCATTGGTTTAGGTAAATAGCGCTCGAATACCGTTAGCTCTTCCTGCTCCTTGGCTGCAAGGTCGGGGCGATTTTGTTGGGTAAAAATATCGAGGCTCTCTTTCCGTTGTTTGGCCAATTTCTGAACTATTTTTAGCGCTTGCTCCTCAGTTATCGCTTCACCAGCCCCTTCGCTGGTAGCGGCTAAAAGCAACGCGGCTTTAATCGAACGTAAAGCACGTAAATCGGCTTCGTTACGGGCTTTCATCGCCGTGGTTATTTCCAGATTAATCTTCTCGGTAAACGTCATAATAAAAGTATTAACTATAATTTTTAAGTATTCTGCTTCTTGGCTATTTGTGCCATCATTTCCGCCTCAATAACAATTCTATCACCTACATATCCTACCCCTTTCATTTGAACGATACCACGGCGTACCGGAGCCATCAGCTCCAATTTCATAACCAGCGTATCACCGGGTACCACTTTATCTTTAAATTTCACTTCGGTTATTTTCATGAAATACGTATTGTAATTTTCGGGGTCGGGGTAATTACTTAAAATCATCACCCCACCGGCTTGCGCTAATGCTTCTACCTGTAACACCCCTGGAAATAAGGGTTCCATCGGGAAATGCCCTCGGAAAAAGCTCTCATTTAAGGTGATATTTTTTACGGCAATAATATGCTTCTCACTTTTTTCCAGAATCTTATCTACGAATAAAAAGGGATGACGATGTGGTAAAAACTTTTGAATCTGAACCACATCATATAAAGGGGGTATATTGGGGTTGTAAATGGGCGCTTTCGATCCACGTTTCTGCTTTTTAATCATTGCTTTTATTTTTTTCGCAAAAGCAACATTGGCAGCATGCCCAGGTCGTGCCGCCATAATTTGAGCTTTGATTGGCATTCCAATTAATGCCAGGTCACCAATCAAATCAAGAAGTTTATGCCGGGCGGGCTCATTTTGAAAACGCATCTCTAAATTATTCAAGATCCCTTCCTTACGCACGCTTACTTTAGGCTTATTAAATAACCCGGCTAGGTGATCGAGTTCGTCATCCTCTACCTTCCGATCCACAATGACGATCGCGTTATTTAAGTCGCCACCTTTAATTAAGTTATTGGCTAATAACATTTCCAGCTCATGCAAGAAACAAAACGTACGGCAACATGCAATTTCTTTTTCAAACTCCTTAATATCGGTAACCGAAGCATGCTGACTTCCGAGTACCGAAGAGTTATAATCAACCATCACCGTTAAGCGATAGTCATCAACGGGCATCGCTACCATCTCTACCTTACGCGCCACATCAGCATAATGCACATTTTCAGGAATTACAAAATACTCACGCTCGGCCTCTTGCTCCACAATTTTAGCCTCCAAAAGCATATCCACAAAAGGCTTTGAGCTTCCATCCATAATCGGAGGTTCGGGTCCATCAAGTTGAATCAAAATATTATCCAACTCCATGCCTGCTAAAGCGGCCAGCACATGTTCTACCGTATTTACTTTGCAACCGTTATGTTCTAAATTAGTGCCCCTCGAGGTATCTACTACATAATCCACGTCGGCATTCATAATAGGCTTATTCGGCAAATCCAGCCGTTGAAATTTAAACCCATGATTCTCGGGTGCAGGCTGAAAAGTGAGCGTACAATCACTCCCGGTATGCAATCCAACACCCGAAATGCTAATCGCTTTTTTTATACTATGTTGTTTTAATGATGACATTTTTTAAACTTTTTGCTTTATTCAAGACGATTTATGGCTCGTTTCATTGAGCTGTTCTAATACTTTTACTTTTTTAAACAACTCCGGCAATTTAGCCATTAGCACGCTAATACGAAACGATTCGCGTTTTTCCATCACCGGAAGGCCAAACCATTCTTTGTTAGGCTCTGTTATTTCGTGAGTTACTCCACTTTGTCCGCCAATAGAGCTGCCATCGGCTATGGTAATATGCCCTTTGAAACCCACCTGACCTCCAATCTTACACTGTTTTCCCAACTTCGTACTTCCGGAAACACCCGTTTGAGCGGCAATTACTGTATTTTCTCCAATCTCTGCGTTATGGGCAATTTGAATCAGGTTATCTAATTTTACACCTTTGCGAATTATCGTGCTTCCTATAGTAGCCCTGTCGATACTACAATTACTGCCAATTTCTACGCGGTCCTCGATAATTACATTCCCAATCTGTGGAATTTTCTTATAACTCCCATCCGTTTGAGGAGCGTGACCAAAACCATCGCTGCCAATAACCGTTGAAGCATGAATAATTACATTAGCACCAATTTTACAGTCGTTATAAATTTTAACCCCGCTGTACACAATGGTGTTGTCGGCAATTTCCACATTTTCGCCAAGATAAACCTGAGGATATATCTTTACATTATTTCCAATTTTAGCATTGGCCCCGATATAAGCAAACGCTCCCACATAAACTTCGCTTCCTAAAACGGCCGAAGTATCAATAAAACTTGGCTGCTCTACCCCTGTTTTATGAACTTTATTTTGTGCTATTTCTAGGATCTTGGTAAAGGCAGAGTAAGCATCGGGCACCCGAATTAAGGTGGTCGAAACCACTTTGTCAAAAATCATATCGTCGTTAACCAATACAGCAGCAGCCTGAGTTTCATAGATATACGAAAGATATTTAGGGTTTGATAGAAAGCTAAGTCCATTGGGCTTCCCCTCTTCAATTTTACAAATCGAATCAATTACAATGTTGCCATTGCCTTCTACCGTACCATTTAGCATTGCTGCTATTTCGAACACTTTTGCCTGCATGAAATTATAAAAATAAACGAGTGCGAATTTAAAGCATAAATATGAGAATTACGTGGGTTGGAATTGGCCATTAGAAATTTGAATTGATGCGTCATCGATACACCGTTAGTGCACTTTTTTGGGATGCTTTCTAAATATCCCCATGCCGTGATTTTCTATTTTGCACGGTGCCCTACAATTTCGAACCTTTAAAACTCAACTTATTTTTTAACTTTGCCATCCATATGACCCAAAAAATTACTGCTGCAATTACCGCTATTGATGCGTATTTGCCTCCCGACAAACTGACCAATTTCGATTTAGAAAAAATGGTTGACACCACCGACGAATGGATACGAAGCCGAACAGGCGTAATAGAGCGCCGTATATTAAAAACACCGGGGTTGGCCTCCAGCGATATGGCAGCCGAGGCGGTGAAGAGCTTGCTTTCAAAGAAAAATATTGACCCCCTCAGCATTGATGTGGTAATTTGCGCAACCGTAACTCCCGATATGGTTTTTCCAGCTACGGCTAATATATTAAGTGATAAAGCGGGCCTTAAAAATGCCTGGGGGTTCGATTTAGGTGCCGCCTGCTCCGGTTTCCTTTATGCCTTGCAAACAGGAGCGGCCTTAATTGAGAGTGGCAAATACAAGAAAGTATTGGTGGTAGGGGTTGATAAAATGAGCAGTATTATTGATTATACCGATAGAAACACCTGCATCATCTTTGGTGATGGCTGTGGGGTGGTACTATTGGAACCAAACCATGAAGGACTCGGTATTATCGATTGCATTCTGCGTAGCGATGGCTCAGGCAGGAAGCATCTGCATCAAAAAGCCGGAGGTTCATTGAAACCGGCTAGTATTGAAACCGTTACCAACAAAGAACATTTCGTTTACCAGGAAGGGCAACCGGTATTTAAAGCTGCTGTAAAAGGGATGGCTGATGTGAGCTATGAAATAATGGAACGCAATAATTTAAAGGCAGAAGATATTCAATGGTTGGTACCCCATCAAGCAAACCTAAGAATAATTGACGCAACACGAGAACGAATGGGATTGGATCCTGAGAAAGTAATGGTGAACATACAACACTACGGAAACACCACTGCTGCAACCATTCCACTATGTTTTTTTGATTACGAGAGCCAGCTAAAAAAAGGAGATAATCTAATCTTGGCCTCTTTTGGTGGTGGTTTCACCTGGGGAAGTATATGGGTGAAGTGGGCTTACTAATAAACCGTTAGTTACCGATACGCTTTGACGGCTTAACAAGAAGCCACACCGTTATGGCCATTATGCCTGCCGTTGCTGCAAATAGGCCATAACTACGATGGCTCATCCAAGGCCCCATATTCATAAAATACCATTGGTCGGGAAACGAGGTAGGCACATTTATATATTGCCCATGATTTAATGGCAGCCATACCTTTGAAAGCAAAAAAGAACAAACGACCAACCCTAAAACTTGGTATTTGGTTAAATTTAATTCGCTGATTCGTGGCATCAAAAAATAGCAGAGAATAGGAAGGATATACGTTATCTGCCGGCTTTCCGAATTAATGCTAAAAACGGTAATCATAGCAATGACCAGTACGGCTCCTAGCCCATGCCGCTGCACCGTACGTACGAATGATTTCAAGTAAAACACAAGCAAGATGAAGAGTACACCGAAATACTGAATATTCGATACGAGAAATGTTAATGGGTCGGTGCATGATCGAAGAAAGGCATTGCGTACATATAACTTCATTCCAGAAACTGTTTCCGGCCCCTGCAAGTGCTTGATTATTAACTTTATGGCTATAAAAAGCAGCACCAAAACCATTCCCGATAAAACATGATACGAAGTAAAATAGCTTTTCCAATTGAAAAGTTTTTTGGTGTTGAGTTTAAATAAATGATATAGAAGGCCAAGCATATATATCAATAGAAAAACCAGGCTAAATGGAAGCCATCTACGGTTTATTTTCTCGGCATCCCACTCGCCTTCAAAATAACTCATCACGCCGTCGTTATTATGTTTTAGAAAGAATACCCAAGTTAAGAATACGATAATAAATAGCCCGGCTAATGGCGTCGCCCAGTTTTTTATAGTACTCTGTTCGTCATAAATATCATCTTGCTTATTGGGCATAAAAAACAAAAGCACGCCACTCAAATAAAAAAAAGAAGGCCAGGTAAAGGCACCCAAAACAAGAATCAACAACTGAGTCACCGGCCGATGGTATAACCAGGCCCAAAGGGTAAGCATCATCAGCATAAAGGCAGGAGTGTCGGTGAGAACAGGATAATAAAAATTTAATTTCAAGAATGCAAAATTTATATAGATGAGGGCATAGCTCAAAAGCTTCATGAGGCT
>CANNQU010000073.1 GCA_947507965.1 Bacteroidota bacterium | reverse complement strand
ACTTGAGGAAAATCTGTTTTTATCGAACAGATCAGTTGGGAATTCAATAAAACTTCTCGTTCCTATTTAATGAAAAAACGAACTGTAATCAAAGATCTTCTTGCCCCAAAACATCAAAGCGTCTTGCCCCAAAAGAAAATGCCTTGTTAAACTGCTGTCTAACAAGGCTTTAACACTTTAATTGGCGGAGAAGGTGGGATTCGAACCCACGGTACCATTGCTAGTACACAAACTTTCCAAGCTTGCTCGTTCGGCCACTCTGACACTTCTCCATTAAAAACTATAATTTTATTGCTCTTCTAATTCTCTGCTACGGCATTATACCTGAGATTACCTATGCCAGCTTACGTTTCACTTCGGTAATTTCATAGCCTTCAATGATATCGCCGGCAATAATATTATTGAAGCCTTTGATATTTAAACCGCATTCATAACCTCCTAACACCTCTTTCACATCGTCCTTGAATCGTTTTAACGACTCCAGTTCGCCGGTATGGATGACCACTCCATCACGTATGACACGTATTTTTGTTTTGCGTTCAATTTTTCCATCAAGCACCATACATCCGGCAATATTACCAACCTTAGTAATGTTAAACACTTCACGGATCTCCACATTACAGAGAATTTTCTCTTCTGTGGTAGGAGCTAGCATTCCTTCCATCGCTGCTTTAATATCGTTGATGGCATCGTAGATGATAGCGTAATATTTAATGTCGATACCTTCAGCTTCACCTAACTTACGAGCCTGTGCACTTGGGCGAACCTGAAAGCCAATGATAATGGCATCGGATGCCGAAGCCAACATCACGTCGCCTTCCGAAATTTGTCCTACGCCTTGATGCAAGATTGATATCTGTACTTCGCTGGTACTTAATTTCTGGAAGGAATCGGTTAATGCCTGAACCGATCCATCCACGTCGGCTTTAACAATCAATTTCAATTCCTTGAAATTACCGATAGCCAATCGACGTCCGATTTCATCCAAGGTAATATGTTTCTGCGTGCGTATTCCCTGCTCCCGCATTAGTTGCTGACGACGGGTAGCAATATCTTTAGCCGAATCTTCGTCTAAATAAACTTTAAATTTCTCACCCGATTGTGGAGCACCTGCAAAACCTAATATTTTAACCGGGGTAGATGGCCCTGCTTTTTCAATGACCACCCCCCGTTCATTAAACAAGGCACGTACTTTGGTCGCAAATTGTCCGGCCAATAACATATCCCCACGTTGCAATGTTCCTTCCTGCACCATCATTGACGCCACAATACCTCGTCCTTTCTCCATCGTTGCCTCCAACACCGTTCCAACAGCAGGCTTATTGGGATTGGCTTTTAACTGTAACATCTCGGCCTCAATTAATACTTTATCTAACAAAAGTTCTATATTTAATCCTTTCTTGGCCGATATCTCTTGCGTTTGATATTTACCACCCCACTCTTCCACCAAAATATTCATGGCCGAAAGCTGCTCTCTTATTTTCTCCGGATTTGCTCCATCTTTATCCATTTTATTGAAAGCAAAAATGATGGGTACATTGGCTGCTTGAGCATGGCTAATGGCTTCTCGTGTTTGAGGCATAATAGCATCATCGGCAGCAATTACAATAATTACGATATCGGTAACTTTTGCTCCACGAGCACGCATAGCGGTAAAGGCTTCGTGACCGGGTGTATCGATAAATGCAATTTTCTTTCCATTGGCAAGCGTTACCTCGTAGGCTCCCAAATGTTGGGTTATTCCACCCGCCTCTCCGGCAACAACATTCGCATTACGTATAAAGTCGAGTAAGGAAGTTTTTCCATGATCCACGTGACCCATGATGGTTACAATCGGTGGCCGTTCGATCAGCATTTCCGGATCGTCAACAATATCTTCCTCAATATCGGCAATAGCCTCCGACTCTGCGCCTACAAATTCCACTTTATAATCAAACTCTTCCGCTACGATGGTGATCATCTCCGCATCGAGTCGTTGATTGATGGAGACCATCATTCCTAACGTCATGCAGGCTGAAATAATTTCCGTCACCGGCACGTCCATCATCTTAGCCAAATCGTTGGCACTAACAAATTCTGTTACTTTAAGAACTTTTGCTTCTTCTTCCTGCTGCATTCTGGTTTGTTCCGAACGCTCCGCATGGATATCTCGTTTTTGCTTGCTAAACTTACGACGGTCGGAACCGGTTGCCCCGGTACCGGTATTACTCATCCTGTTAAGGGTTTGCTTTACCTTATCGCCTACTTCTTGTTTGGTGAACTCATTGGCCGGACGACGGAAGTTACCACCTCCTTTGTTCGCACCGCCCGGTCCACGGTTATTGGTATTGTTATTTCCAGCGAATCCTGTTCCCGGCTTATTGGGCGTGCCTGTGCCAGGACCTTTATTATCTGTATTGGTGTTGGGGCTTTTAAAAACTTTGGTGTCGCTGCCTCCAATATAATTTGATTTATTCAAGCGTTTACGCTTCTCCTTCTTTTCGGCCGGCGTAAGTCGTACTTTCTCCTTAT
Source organism: Bacteroidota bacterium (assembly GCA_947507965.1). GTDB lineage: Bacteria > Bacteroidota > Bacteroidia > UKL13-3 > UKL13-3 > CAINMV01. The sequence continues at coordinate 10,697 of CANNQU010000073.1, read as the reverse complement.
CAACAGGAATCTCAATTTTATTGAGAATTTTAGGGCCTTCTAGTTTAACATATTTGGTAATCGTTAACTCTCCCTCTTCGCGTTTCTCTTGCACATCGCCCTTTAATGCCTCACTAATATTTACCGGTGGCTTTATTTTCTTCTTTTCGGCGGTAGGCTCTACCACTGGCGCGCTTACTTTCGCCACTTCTTTTATCTTTTCTATTTCCTTCCGTTTATCGTCTTCTTTAGCCTTGGCTACTTTCTTCTTTTCCTTTTCAACGGCCTCCTTTTCGAGCTCAATATCGACTTTCGTTTTTTTAGCTTTTGGTTTCTTGCCCTCTTCGTCGGGAAGCACAATGGTTTCAATGAGTTTTGTTCCCTTTAGCTTATTTTTAGGAGCCGGTGGTGTCTCTACCTCAGCTACAACCACATCGACCACCTCCTTTTTCTCCTCCACCAAAACAACTACTTCATTTACTACTTCCACAGGCACCACCACCTCAACGACCGTCTCTGTAACAGGTATTATCTTCTTGTCCTCCGCCTTTTTCTTTTTCGCTTTTAGTTCATCGTCAATGGTTTGCTGTTTAATATTTTTTAATATTTCATCAATATTATCTTCCTCTTTTTCAACGGCAGAAACCACTTTTTTATCAGGTACTGTGATGGTTTCACTTTTTACAAACTTGTCTTCATTACGTTTTACAGCCTGATCTTTCAGTGCTTTATCCGAAGAAAACTCATCCATTAAAATTTTATTAATTTCGGGAGAGATTTTCGCATTCGCCCCTTTAGACACGTCAAAGTCAATTCCTTTTTTCTTCAGAAATTCCATTAACGAATCCGGGCTTCTTCCTAAATCGCCAGCAATTTTATTTAAACGTACTACTTGTGTTGGGTCACTCATCTATAGATTGTATATATACTTTTTAATGTTCTGTAAAAATCACCATAGCAGCTTACTGCTACATAAGGAATGCCTGCATTTCGCTACACAAAACAAAGTATATACGCTTGGCAATTCCTTACATTTGTTGGTAATTTTTTAATTTCAATAATAGGTTAGAAGCAAGTATCATTAACCTTCAAATTCGGCAAGCAATATTTGCTTGATTTCTCTAATGGTTTCTTCTTCTAGTTCGGTACGACGCACTAATTCTTCGTCACTTAAAGCCAATACACTGCGTGCCGTATCACATCCTGTTTTCTTCAATTCATCAATAATCCAGCTGTCAATTTCATCTGCAAACTCTTCCAAATCTACGTCATCCTCCTCTGCTATTTCTTCACCATCACGGAACACATCGACGGTGTATCCAGTGAGCTCGCCTGCTAATTTTATATTCTGTCCTCCCTTACCAATAGCCATGGCCACTTGATCTGGCTTTAAAAACACGGATGCTCTCTTGGCTGTTTCATCCAATTTCACACTCGTAATCTTGGCTGGGTTTAAAGCACGTGATATATATAAAATGGTATTGGTGGTATAATTAACAACATCAATATTTTCATTTCTTAATTCTCTCACGATGCTATGAATGCGACTTCCTTTCATCCCTACACAAGCTCCAACAGGATCAACGCGATCGTCATAACTTTCTACGGCAACCTTTGCTCGTTCGCCGGGTAATCTCACAATCTTCTTAATGGCGATAACGCCATCCATAATTTCGGGCACTTCGCGCTCCAATAATCGCTCCAAAAAGATCGGGGCTGTACGTGATAAGGATATCTTAGGTACCGCATTATTCATTTCCACCTTTTCAATGACCGCACGAATACTATCGCCTTTCTTAAAAAAATCGGCGCCAATCATATTGGCACGAGGCAACGATAGTTCGTTCCCTTCGTGTAAAATCATCATCTCCTTCTTCCAAATCTGGTATACTTCGCCTACAATGACCTCCCCTACCATCTCCTTATATTTACGAAAAAGATCTGCATTCTTTAATTCTAAACTGCGACTGTTAAGCGTTTGACGTGCGTTATAAATAGCACGGCGCTTAAACTGACTTAAATCAACCTTCACCGCAATTTCTTCTCCGATTTCGCAGTCATCCACGTGTTTTATTGCGTCGCTGTATTCCATTTCCGTTGCCGTGCTGTAAATATCTTCATCAGCAACAACGGTATAATTCTGCCATATCTCTAATTCTCCATTATCCGGATTCACGATAACGTTAAAGTTATCATCACTGCCATATTCCTTTTTCAGCATGGCCCTAAATACATCCTCTTGAACACGCACAACGGTAGCTTTGTCGATATTCTTTGAATCTTTAAACTCAGCAAAAGCTTCAATCAACGCGCTTTTGTCGATTTCGGTTTTTTTGACCTTAGATTTCATATTTATAATTTAATTTAAAAAACATATTACTTGGTTACTAACCTAAAATTCCAATATCACACGTGCTTCTTTTATTTCATGAAAAGCCACCGTGTGTTGTATGGCTTCTTTTTTTTTGTTATGCTCCTCTAAAACTAAAGTGCTCTCATTGATTTCATTTAATCGTCCTTTGAGGGTATCGCCGTCATCCATTTTCACCTGTAACCTTCGTCCAATATGTTTTGGATATTGACGAAACAAAATAAGAGGTTCATCGGCACCGGGCGACGTAACATCAAGGTGGTAGGCCATCTGCAAACGCTCTTCCTCTTCCAACTGCTCACTTAGATGCCTGCTTACACGGGTACAATCATCAATGGCTAAGCCCGTATCACCATCAATAACAACAAGAATCTTTTTATATCCTTGTGAAATTTTTAAACTCACCAAAAATATGGGGGTGCCCTTTAAAAATTCGTTGACCAACTGTGTTATTTTCTCTTCCAGGTGCATTGTACAAAAAAAGAGGGGTTTAAAGCCCCTCTTTTCAAATTCCACCGCAAATATAAGCAAAATTTTGAAAACAAGTCCAAAAGCATAATGTATTTTTGCACCCATACGAAACAAATTCTCGTAAAACAACACCAAAACCCAATACCTTTAAATTACTCAAAACACGATAGCCATATAAAACAATGCGATTGAATTATAATTTAGATGATACCATCGTGGCATTAGCAACACCTCCTGGAATAGGTGCGATAGGTGTAATACGTTTGTCGGGGACGGATGCAATCAAGCGCTGCAACGCCATTTTCAAGGGCAAAGATCTGGAAAAAGAGAACTCTCATACACTACATTTTGGCAAGGTTATGAATGCCGACCATACGATTCTTGATGAGGTATTGGTTTCATTATTTAAAGCACCTCATAGCTACACCGGCGAGAATGTGGTAGAAATATCGTGTCATGGCTCACCTTATATTTTACAAAAAGTTATTGAAAATTTAATCCAGAGGGGGGCACGTAATGCCGAACCCGGCGAATTTACGTTACGAGCTTTCCTAAATAAAAAACTCGATTTGTCGCAGGCAGAGGCCGTAGCCGACCTTATTGCATCAGACTCTAATGCGTCGCACAACCTGGCGATGCAGCAGATGCGCGGTGGCTTTGCAAAAGTTATTGGAGCATTACGTGTCGAACTCATCAACTTTGCAGCGTTAATAGAGTTGGAACTCGATTTTGGCGAAGAGGATTTGGAGTTTGCTAACCGCACCCATTTAATCTCCTTGATTGAAAAACTTCAACAAATGATTATCCCATTAATCGAGTCATTTCAGTTGGGTAATGTAATTAAAAATGGAGTAAGTACTGTGATTGCAGGCCGACCCAATGCCGGCAAGTCTACCTTACTCAATGTTTTATTACAGGAAGATCGTGCCATCGTGAGTGAGATTGCCGGCACCACGCGCGACACGATTGAAGAGGCATTGGTCATCGAAGGCATTGTATTTCGCCTCATCGACACGGCAGGCATACGCGAAGCCACCAATGCCATTGAGCATCTCGGCATTGAAAAAACCTTTCAAAAAATAAAACAATCCTCCATCATTATTTATGTTTTCGATAGCACCGAATTAAACGAGGGTGAAGTGCAGAAAGATATAGAGCAATTGCATGCCGGTGAGATTCCTGTGGTACTCGTAGCGAATAAGATGGATTTATTATCGAAAGAATCAAGCAATAAATTCCCGAATATCCCGGTACATTATATTACCGCTAAAGAGAGCCGAAACATCGGCGGATTAAAAACCATTTTGCACCAGATTGTATTAAACAATAAAAGTGCCGGAGCCAATAATACCATCATCTCGAACCTTCGTCATTACGATGCATTGACCAAAGCTAATATCGCATTAGATGCAGTGAGAACCGGAATTCATACTAATCTCAGCGGCGAACTTATCGCACAAGATTTGAAAGAAGCATTAAATGCCTTGGGTACCATCACCGGGGAAATCGATATCGATCGCGACGTCCTTGGAGCCCTATTTAGTAAGTTCTGTATCGGAAAGTAATCCATCAAAACAAGCAACTAAGATAATCCTAACAAACCCTTATAAAGCCTTGATTTCAGGGCTTTTTTATGTTCGTAAGTTTATCCCTTGTTGGATAGTTTATGCCCTCTTTTTGATTAAGTTTGTACCTTATTTGTACCTCGGAAGTTTAATTATGATTTTTCGCTCTAATTTGTACCTCGAAAAGCGAAATAAAGTAACTTAACGGTACTTAAATACTCTTAATGGAATTTAAAGGAATCTAATTTAAGGATATATGAGCGCATCAACATTCAAAATCTTCAAACAATGCCAGCATTGTGGTAACATGTTTGAAGCCCAAAAGGTTTCTACTGCCTGCTGTTCGCATAAGTGCAGTTCGGCCCGGTACAAACTAAAAAAGCGACTGGAAATAAAAGGCGAAATCGAGGCAACTCAAAATGAAACGAAGTCCATTCGACCGAAAGCGACTGCGGTAAATAAGGCTCTATTAAAGGATAAGGAATTCCTGACTGCAAAAGAATTATCGACTTTGTTCGGATGCAATGTTAAAACCGTGTATGCCATGATCCAAAAAGGAACAATAAAAGCAAGTGCGCTGAGTCCCAGAAAAACACTAATTAAGAGAACCGATATTGATAAAATATTTGAATAACCCACTAACCCCATAACTAAAATGTCAACCAAAATTAAACTTAGAGAAAAAGCAATTTCCGGCAATAGGCAGAGCCTTTATTTGGATTTTTACCCTCCTATCCCCCACCCCGAAACCGGGGAGCCAACACGCCGACAGTTTTTAGGAATGTATCTTCACGATAAACCAAAAACTCCTGTCGATAAATTACATAATAAAGAAACTTTAGAACAGGCAGAACAAATAAGGCAGAAGCGTGAAAACTATATGAACAAACCTGAAATTTATACCGGGTATGAAAAAGAACAATTGAAAATCAAGGAGCAGGGTGAACAAAATTTTGTGGAATATTTCAAGTCCCTTGCCGACAAACGCAAAGCAAGTAATCACGACAACTGGGTTTCGGCTTACCACTATTTTGAGGCATTTACCAAAGGGAAGCTGCGATTTTGTGATCTCAACGAAAAGTTTTGCAATGAGTTCAAAGAATACTTACTGACAACCAAAAGCAAGAGAAGCAAATCGGAAAAACTTGCTCAAAACTCTGCGGTGTCCTATTTTAATAAATTGAAAGCAGCCATGAAACAAGCCTATAAAGATGGTTTTTTAGCAATTGATCTAAATGGCAAGGTGGAACAAATTAAAGAAGCTGAAACACACCGAAACTTCTTAACCATTGAAGAATTGAACAATTTGGTTAAAACAGAATGCCAAAATCCATTGATGAAAAGTGCCGCTTTATTTTCAGCTCTAACCGGGTTACGTTTTTCGGATATTCAAAAGCTTACGTGGAGCGAAGTTGAGTTCATAAAAGGCAATGGTTATTTTGTGAAATTCACGCAACTAAAAACAAAAGGTACTGAAATGACACCTATTTCAGAGCAAGCATTCGAGTTGCTAGGTGAACGTCAAAACCCAACGGACAAAGTGTTTGAGGGATTGACCTATTCTGCTTATGGAAATAAACATTTAGCGAAGTGGATTGGATTGGCAGGAATTACAAAGGACATCACCTTCCATAGTTTCAGGCATACTTACGCCACACTTCAAATGAGCGGAGGAACAGATGTATTCACGGTAATGAAAATGCTAGGTCATCGAAACATTAAAACTACTATGATCTATGCCCAGATTATTGATAAGACCAAAAGAGCAACCACCAATAAAATAACTATAGATATGGGAAAGAAATAGGTAATTGCGCCTTTAATAAAATAAAAAAAAGCAATGTATAATGACTTCGTAAAAAAACAACCCAAGGTGGCGCAAGCCGAATTCGATAAAATAACTATTCGTGGCGATGACTATTGTTTTCGACTTAGAGATAGGCAGCACGCACTTTCAACCAATGACCTTGTAGAGATTAATATTCAATATGGAAAGAAGGAATACAAAGCAATCCATTATGTAGGAAGTTATACCGGAGATTCGATGCAGGATGCATTTACGATTGACGGTCAACTACTAATCAGTAATGAAGATTTGGACATCTTCACCAATGCGGATGAACTAACCGGCTCCTGGTCTTTAATTAATGCCTTTGAATTATCTGTAAAAAACTGCGTTAGACTTATAACATCACTTTCCATCAACGAAATAGTCAGAAGTCATTTTGCTGATGAATACCGAGGGCTGCTATTCAAAATCGTGGAGAAACGAATATTTGATTCAGGTAAGGTTCCGGAAACTTGCACAGATGAATATTTACAGCAGCTTCTTAATTTGAGTGATGATGAGCTTTCAAAAATTGATACAGATAACATCACTACTTTGAATGGATTGGTTGCGAATATTAACCAACGCTATGTAAATAACGATCACCGCATTGTTCGTTTCGATGATAATTTCATTATCACACTAGAAGAATACCCGATTACCTATTTTCGGTTTCTCATACTTTCGCTTTTAGAAGCCGAAATCATAAATGTAAATGTAATTCTGAATTATCATATCTCCAAACATTCCGATATTCATCAATTTTACAATGAATTGAAAGCACATTACCGCAATTTGCCTGATGTTCTCAAGAAAATAGATTTAAAGGACACTATTTGGGAGTGGATTGAACAATCTGCTTTGCATACTGCGGTTTCAAAGCCTAATGAAAGCGAAAATATGCGTGTACACGGGCGTGTAAGGGGTGTAAATGAATGTGTAACCGAGGGTGTAACACGCTTAAGTGACCGTGTAACCGAACGTGTAACACGGCAATTTATTGCGAATGAGATAAATGCCATTGATAGAATTGGATGGAATTATGTTTTTGAAACAGAAAGAGATTATAATGTCTTTCTGGACTTATTAGCCAACTATTTTGATAATAACACGTACACTTTACCCGAGAAGATAACACGTCTTAAGAAAGGCTGTCAGACACGCCTTGGCAAAACACTGCGACCAATTCACAAAAAATTCAACGGGGGCGGATTGATGGATACTAAGTTTTTTGATATACTTCGAAACTACAATCATTTCGAAGGATTCAGCGATGATAAAATGTTCGCAGTAATCACAAAATAAAAATAAAGCCACATCAACTATTACACCCCACAAATCCCACCTTTTAACCCATAAAACCCACAGATAGCATTGCGATATAATCTATAACATTATATCAAAATGGAACTAACGTTCAACGAACTACCCCAAGCCATCAGCCAACTCCGGGAGGACATGGCAATCATTAAACAACTCTTGCTCGATAAGGGTACTGAACCACAATCAGAAGAAAATAGGTGGTACGACCTCTCGGAACTTTGCGAGTATCTTCCGGATAAACCCGCCAAAGCCACCATTTATTCCTACGTGCATAAAATGGAAATCCCATTTCACAAAGGACAAAAGAAACTTCGCTTTTTAAAATCGGAAATTGATGAATGGCTGAAAACAGGAAAGCGAAAAACACATGCCGAAATTGCGAAAGAAGCCGATCTCTATTTGGCTAACAAGAAAGGAGGTAGATATGCAAGATAATATCACCACCACTCCTGCATTGCAACCCGAAAACAGCCGAAATGAAGGGAATTTCGGTAAGATAACAGAGCAGTGTATCGCGAAAATTAAAGCGCAAGCCGAAATATTTCCCATCGTTGAATTATTTATCACACTCAAAAAAGTGAATGCGAGCTGGACTACCACCTGTCCATTCCATCATGAGAAGACACCGAGCTTTCATGTAAACATATCCATGAACCTTTACAAGTGCTTCGGTTGTGGCAAAGGCGGGGATGCCATTCACTTCCTGATGGAGCATCTGAAATGTGATTTCATTACTGCAATTAAATGGATTGCTTCATTCTATAATATTCCTCTCGAATACGAAAACGGAACAATAATCGGCGGTATCCCGAAACCGAAATACACGAAAACGAAAATTGCTGAAAACGAAACCGAAGGGGATAAGTATTGGGATATAGCCACCACATGGACTTTAACGCAATTAGAAATGATTTTCGCGAAGAATATTTTGCAAGAACAACGTCAGTATTTCGAAAAACATAAGGATAAACCCGAAGCCACCATTGAAAATATCTATGTTTCGCTTTTAAAAACACTGGAAAGGTACCATTGTTTCCCGCTGAAATCGTTTACTATCATCAAAAATGGATTTCGGCATACTTATGCCGAAACCGAAAACTTTCCGATGTTTCTTTTCGATTACGGCAGTTGGCAGAAGATATACAAGCCCATGGAAGCGAAAAAGGAATTTCGGTTTATGTATCACGGTAAGAAGCCTTCCGACCTGTTAAATGGCTATACGGAAGCTACTAAACAATGGGAATCATTGAAGGAGAAGGAATTTAAAAGTTTGAGAGATTCCGGTTTAGACGAAAACGAAGCGAAAACGAAATCGGAAAAAATAAAACTCGATGCAATTGTTTTATGTAGTGGTGAACGGGATAGCTTAAATGTAGCAGCCATGGGCTATTACCCGGTATGGCTCAATAGCGAAACCGCCAATTTGCATAAAGGACAGTTCGTTAAACTGAAAGCCATAGCCGAAAAAGTTTACAACCTGCCGGATATTGACACGACAGGAACACGCGAGTCACACGCCTTGTCATTACAGTACCTCGACCTTTACACGATACGATTACCAAGGCATTTAAGCGAACGTAAGGATCCCCGTTATGGTAAGCCGTGTAAAGATATTCGAGATTACCTGCGCTTTTATAAAAGCAAGGATTTTGAATTATTGGTGAAGGATGCTTTATGTTATAAATTTTGGGAAGAGGTTCCGCGTTTTGATAAAAAAGGAAACTATCAGGGGCTTGATTACCGCGTAAGTAATTTAGAAGTATATAATTTCCTTGAAAATAATGGGTTTGGGCGTTTTAAAATGGATAGTGCGATGGAGAAAGGTGTTTTTATTCGCAGTCATGGAAATATGGTGAAGGAAGTACCGATCAATGAAATAAAAGTGTTCATGCATGAGTTCTTAAAAGAGATTCACGCACCGCGTGAGCTGCGTAACGCGCTATACCGTACCACACAGTTGGGCGACAGCAGCCTTACGAATATCTCTTATACCGATTTAGATTTCAATGACCGCATAAAAGAAGGGCAATACTATTTCTTCAAAAACTGTAATTGGTATGTCACTAAAGACGGAATAAAAGAATCTCCTCCGGGAAGCATCAAGAAATATGTATGGGAAGATGATGTGATTGATTGTAATGTGAAATTGGAGCAGGATTATTTCGCGGTAACGCAGGATAAAAACAATTTCGCTTTCGATATTGTCATTAACGATAAAAGTTGTCTGTTCTTTCAGTTTTTGATCCAAACAAGCCGTGTTCATTGGCAAAAGGAACTCGAAATAAAGCTAATAGAACAACCCGAAATAGAACGAAAAACCTATACTGCCACTCATAAATTTAATATTACAAGTACTTTTCTCGATGAAAGCGAAAACGAAGAACAGAAATTACACCTCATCAATAAAATTTATGCCATTGGTTATTTATTACACCGCTATGTGGATGCACAAAAGCCCTGGTGCGTGTATGCGATGGATAACCGTATTGGTGATGAGGGGAAAAGCTACGGTGGAAGTGGAAAATCGGTGGTCTTTGATAAAGCAATCCGAAAAATGCTCAAGAAAGACTTTTATCTTAATGGGCGGAATAAAGAACTCACGCAGGACAAGCACATTTATGACGGACTCACCGAACACCACCGTTATATTCTAATTGACGATGCCAACGAGTACCTCGATTTCGATTATTTCTTTGCTGCACTTACCGGGGACATCAAAGTGAACCCGAAAAACCAAAAGCCATATACCATAGGCTTTCACAAGAAAGCGAAAACAGCGATCACTAGTAATTTTACATTACGAAAACTCGATCCAAGCACTTTACGAAGAATATTGTACACGGTATTCAGCGATTTCTATCATTTAAACGACGAAGGACATTACCGCGAAAAACACGAGCCGAAAGATGATTTCGGGAAGAATCTGTTTGATGATTTTACCGAGGAAGAATACAATAAGTTCTATAACACCATGGCTCAATGCCTAAAAGTGTTTCTAAACTTCGATAAAATAGAACCACCATTGAATCAGGTAAACAAACGAAACCTGCTTTCGGATATGGGCGAAAACTTTAAGGCATGGGCGGAGGTATATTTCAGTGAAGAAGGTGGCAAACAAAACAAGCTGCAAGTAAGAGGATGGGCGTTTAAGGATTTTATT
>CANNQU010000072.1 GCA_947507965.1 Bacteroidota bacterium | reverse complement strand
TTTTTTGTGCAAGATAAAAATAAATTGCAGGAAACAATGGAAGCTATTATTTTTACAACGTGCAGCTGCGAAATTTAATTTTCCTTAAAGACATTTTTATCTTGGCATGTACTGCTTTTGGTGGTCCACAAGTGCACGTCAGTATGTTTTTAAAGCGATTGGTTAAACACAGAAGATATTTAACAGAAGAAGAGTTTTTAGAAATTAATGCTTTGTGCAGTGTATTGCCGGGCCCCTCATCCACCCAAACAATAACCGCTATCGGCTATAAACAAGGCGGTCCGTTACTGGCATTTATTACCTTGCTTGTCTGGGCATTGCCCGCATCACTGATGATTACTTTAGTGGTGTTGGGTTTTACGGTTTTTTCGTCGGTGGATTTAAGTTTTACTAAGTTCATTACTCCAATGGCCGTTGGCTTTATTCTTGCAGGAGCCTATACCTTAGGTAAAGCCGTTATCGATGATATGCTAAGTGTTATCCTATTTATTGCGGCGGCCATTACCGGGGTTATTTTTAGTAGCCCTTGGGTATATCCTCTAATCATTGTGGCGGGTGTTATCGCCGCCAATGTATTTATTAAAGGATATAATTTTGAGCCCTTACGAGGGGTTAAAATTAAATGGCGCTATATTATTGCCTTTTTCGGAGTTTTACTTGTTGCCGCTATCATCGGTAAAATTTCACAGCATCGCTCGATACTTCTATTTGAAAACATTTATCGTTTTGGGAGTATGGTATATGGTGGTGGTAATGTGCTGGTGCCCTTAATGTACGAGCAATTTGTAGCCTTTAAACATTATATTACAGCCCCGGAGTTTGCCATCGGATACGGATTGGTACAAGCATTACCGGGACCCATTTTTACCTTAGGAACCTTTGCCTCAGGCATGAGTATGCGGCCATTTGGATTATGGTGGCAGCTGGCGGGATGCTTCATTGGTACCGTTGCCATTTTCTTACCTGGCATATTACTCATCTTTTTCTTTTATCCTATTTGGCAACAGGTTAAAAAGTATCCTATTTTTAAAAAATCGGTGAAAGGGAGCAATGCTGTTTCTACAGGGCTTATTTTGTCGGCGGCGTATATTTTAGCGAAGCCATTATTGGTTGAAGGAAATATACAGCTTCAAACCGCTTTGGTCATTACCATTACCTTTTTACTTGTAGCCTTCACTAAAATCCCATCACCCCTAATTGTATTAACAACCCTAATATTGGGTTTCTTTTTTTAACGGACTCCGCACTTATTTCTTTCCCTTCGTTTGCAGTACGTGCCTTGCTCACCTCAGGCTAGCCACCTGCTTTTTTAACATTAAAACCTTTATTAACTAAATAGCTTATTATTTTTTCTCGAGCATCGCCTTGCACTATAATTTCAGCATCTTTAACGCTTCCCCCTGCACCACATAGCTGTTTCAATTGCTTGCCTAATTCCTGTAAATCATTTTCCACTCCAACAAATCCCTTAACAACAGTGGCTACTTTCCCTCCCTTTCCACGCTCGAGCCAAACGCGTAGGTTTTGAGCCGACGGCAAGGGGGTGGCGAGTTCATTGGAAGAGCTCTCTTGATATTCAAAGTTCGGATTGGTACTATAAACAATACCACTTTTATTTTTGTTCTTGTTACTCATTTCAAAATAGTCATACTCCTTTAGAATTTTAAACTCTGAAAAATCAGATCGAGTTTAGTTTTCTGCAATATTTTTTGCCCTTGCGTACCTTCTGCAATAATTCTTTCCTTATGCTTTGCCACCCATTTGCAAATAATGGCATGTCCCACTATTTCCATAATTTCGGCTGTAAATACAATTTCTGAATTTAGTAACGCCGGGGCTATGTGCATTACATTTACAAAGGTCCCGATTCCTTCTTCGTCCTCGTCTCTCACATCCAATGCAAATAATCGGCAACACCATTCTGCATCGCGAGCTACTGCAAAGGTAGCGTAAACGGGATGAACTGCACCCGCTTCAAAAGAGGCAACATCGGTTGGCATCACTATTTTTGTGAAATACCTTTTATCACCTGGCTTCAATATTCTTTTCATAAAAACAAACGTATAAAAACCTATTGTAAAATTAGTTATAAAGCTTCACTTAATAAACAGGAGCAACCCTTTAGAACCGAATAAATGATATCCATTTGCGCTTCAACGTTTAAGTTTCCATCAATCCAATGAATTTTATTTCCTTCGCGTTCCATTTTTCTAAACCACGTCATCTGCCGCTTTGCGTATTGCTGAATGGCTATTTGCAAATTTTTTACCATCGTTGATTTATCGTATTTACCGGTTACAAATTCGGTTACAAATTTATACTCTAGCCCTAAAAAAATTAATCGCTCTTTTGAAATTCCTCCTTCTAAAAGATGTTCTACCTCTTCAATTAGGCCAGACGTCAAGCGTTCCTCCAGTCGCTGGTTTATTTTTAATTTTCTTTCTGTGGGCGATAATTTCATTCCAAAAATAATCGGTTTTAACTCTGGATAGGGTATTTTTTCATGAACATCATGGGTAAGATAATCGGCAATTTCGATGGCACGAACCATTCTTTTACGAGTAGACCGATCGACTTGTTTGGTGTACGCTGTTGCAAACGAATTTAACGTATTAATCAAGGTTTCGTCTGGCAATGATTCACATTCTATGCGTAAAGTTTCATTGATAGGGATACTTATATATTGATGTTTTTTTAATGCTAAATCCAGATATAAACCAGTGCCACCGCAGAGTACCGGAATTTGTTTTGATTTCATGCAGTTTTCAAAAGCGGCAATATAATTTTTTACGAATTCGTAGCTATGAAAATTGGTATTAATGTCGCAAACATCGATCAAATAAGAAGGAACGATTGAACCATGGATATTAAACTCCGCGAGGTCTTTTCCAGTGCCTATGGTTAACTGTTTATACACCTGCCGCGAATCGAAACTTAATACAGCACCTTGAAGTTTAAAAGCCAGATGTGCCGCTAGTCTGGTTTTTCCAGAGGCCGTTGGACCTAAAATAACGATGGAATTGAACGACGTCATACCCGATTTTTTATTAATTTATAATTCCCTTTATTGGTGTATTCATTTTCCATCTCGCCTAAAGATTGAATCGTTATGGTAATAGCAGGGGTAATTTGATCAAGAACAAAGCCAAGAGCATAGTATGTGTCCGGTTCTCCCCAAACCATATCAACATACGTCATCATATCACCCGGTTTTTGTTCTTCTTCAAAATAATGGATTAATTTACTCAATCCGCCTACTACGGTGAAATAGTTTTTATTGCAAAAGCGTATCAACTCAAACGATTTCTTATTCTGCGGTAATCGATCCATTCGTCGGCCTTTGCTAAAGCAAGCCATAGCCACAACATCCTGCTTATAAAATAAGGCATAGTTGAAATAACTATTGGCATATCCCATCGTATGATTTGCATCGACAAATAATTTTGCCTCTGTTCTAGAAATTCTACCCAAGGTGCATTGTCGGGCATGAATTCGTTTCGTTACACCCATGAGTGAACATAATCGCGACTTCGATGCTTCCCTGTTGCTGTTCCAGTGGAATTCTGTAATGTAATGCCGAAATTTTAAAACCGGTATTTTATGGAGTGCCACATTGGTAATAAAGCAGATGGTTTTATTCTTCTCCTTTAAAAACAAGATGGCATAATCTGTTTCCATTTGCCAATTCGCTTCAGGAAGAAACTCCTTGACCAATGAAATCGCCTCTTCAATAAACCCTTCTGAATACATCCATGCAAAGAGAGTGTTTATTTTATTAGAAATAGATACGTTTATCGTTTATAACTCAAATTAATTAATCCTGTGCGGCCCTTAATTTCACGGCATGACATATAAAGATTTCTTATCTCCCTTGACGGGAGATGATTTCGCTTCAGATCAATGGCCGGTAAATACCTATCACCACCAGATCAGGAAGTATATCACCCATTTTCCCGATTTAGATGATATTGATATTGTATTGGTTGGAATTAATGAATTACGTAATAGAAAAGAGGAGCATCTTGCTCCCGGAATTAGCTACTCGGCAGATGCGTTACGCCGCCAATTTTATAATTTATACAAAGGAAATTATATGGTGAAAATTGCTGATCTTGGAAATATTCAAGCAGCGAATAGTTTTAAAGATTCGGCCTATGCGCTCCAGGAAACCATTCGGCAGCTATTGGAACTAAATAAAACGGTGCTGCTTTTTGGCACCCATCAGGAGTTACTGTCGTCGCATTATATGGGTTTCCAAACCACAACGAAAGCATTAAACCTAGTGGTGCTCGACGCTTATTTAAACTTAAGCGAGATAGAAAATGAAGAAAGTTATTTGACTCAAATTATCAAACATACTCCTGAATATTTATTCAATGTTAGTCATATTGGCAGCCAGATGTATTTAAATGAGCCGGGGGGTACAAAGCTTATGGATGCCATGCTTTTTGATGTCTCTCGATTAGGTATTGTAAGGCGAAACATAGCCGATGCAGAACCCTTTTTTCGGAATGCCGATTTGGTTTGTGTAAATGCATCTAGCATTAAACAAGCTGATTTTCCGGCTCAGCTAAATGGGAGTGCCAATGGGTTGTTAAGTGAAGAAATATGCGCCCTAATGCGTTTTGCGGGTTTAAGTAGCAGCGTTCGTAGCATGGGCATCTTTGATTATATCAGTGATTTAGATACCGGAGAACAAAGCTCAAAACTTGCGGCACAAATGATCTGGCACTTCATCGATGGGTTCTATAATCGGATAGATGAGAACCCGCTAAAAAATGAAGATGACTTCATACGCTACCGTGTTGCACTTCATGTAAACAATACGAACGAAATGGTTTTTTATAAAAGCAGCATTACCGAACGTTGGTATATGGAGGTAACATCCAACTTCCATAAAAACAGTTTCGCTTTGCCCTGCTCCTATAGCGATTACCAAACCGCCTGCAACGGAGACATACCAGATCGATGGATGAAGGCGACGCAAAAACTAATGTAAACGCATTTGTACAATCCACGGGAGCAAGTGAGAAGGATTTGTCGAATCAATTAAACCTCATCCCCAGCAAAAAAAGTAACGTAAACAACAGGCTAAATAACGCCGTTTTCTTAAGAAATCGATCGAGCGTACCATGGCTGGGGTTATCAAATAATGGTCGAAACAAGGCTACCGCCAATGCCAAGGTGCCTATCATAAAAAAAAACAATACCATATTACCTCGATGCAAGGCATAAAACAAATTACATAAAAAAGGTGTGGTCATCAGTAGAAATTGATATCTCAATCCATTGGATTTACCTATTCGTACGGGTATCGTAATTTTTCCTGATGCTTGATCGTTCTCCATATCCCTAAGATTATTTAAGTTTAATACAGCGGTGCTCCAAGCTCCTATGCTTATGGAAGGAAGTAAAATATCCCACGGAAAAGTATGAGATAGTAAATAATAGGTGCCACATGACGATACCAATCCGAAGAAAATAAAGACAAAAACATCACCCAGACCTTTGTATCCGTAAGGGTTGCTGCCCATGGTGTATTTTAATGCCGCCGCAATACAACCCACTCCTATGAGTAGAAAGAAGATCAATCGAAAATCAATATTTGCAAATGCCACATATAACAAAACAAGGCCCGAAAGCAGTGCCATGATAGCGCTAATAATGATCACTCGTTTCATCAGGCGTGCTGTAATGGCTCCCGATTGAACGGCACGCAGTGGCCCTTTTCTGTTTTCATTATCAGCACCATTTTCAAAATCGCCGTAATCATTGGCAAAATTGCTAAGTATTTGCAAAATCAAAGCGGTAAGGATGGCCAGAATAAAAACCAAAGGATCAAACGTGGCCCTCGAATCATGGTATGCCATGCCACCTCCCGTAATGATACCGGCAATACTTAAAGGAAGCGTACGAAGACGCATGGCGCTAAGCCAGGAATTCATTTTCATCTAAAATTATTTTATTTTCATGGGGAAATATATCCTGGTTGGTATGTGTTGTTATCACTTGCCCTACTAAATCACTGTTCAATAAATTGATCAAAGCCGAGCAACGATGCCTATCCAGCTTATCGAATATATCATCGAGAAGAAGAATTGGCTTTATTCCAAGTTGCATTTCCATGTATTGTAATTGGGCTAAACGCAATGCCAGTAAAACCGTTTTTTGTTGTCCTTGAGATGCCCATTTTTTAGCCGGCTGATTATTAAATGAGAACTCCATTTCGTCGCGGTGAATACCGGAGGTAGTGTAACCATAAGCCATGTCACGCTTGTAGTTTCGAGCTGCTATCGTTAGGTATTCAGTAGATGTGAATTCCGATTGGTAGGCCATTTTTACGAGTTCGCTTTTCGTTGCAATGTTAGTATAATGCTGCAGGAAGAGCGGATCAATGGCAGCAAAAAACAATTTTCTTTTTTTATGAATGTAATCATTAAGGGGTGCCATTTGCTCATCATAGAGTACGATCAAACGAGCATCGAAAAGATTGTTTTTTTCGAATAATTTAAGTTGTGCATTACGTTGCTCAATAAACTTATTAAATCGAATTAAAGCATTCAAATAATCATGATCGGTTTGAGACAGTGTACTGTCGATGAACTTGCGTCGCTCGATGCTACTGCCAGACACGATGCTACCATCCGCTGGTGTATTTATAATTAGTGGAAGTAAGCCAATGTGTTCCGTCGGTTTTTCATACGGAACCTGATTATATTTCAGCACCTTCTTACCGCCTTCCTGAAAGCCACAAAACATATTTCCTTGATTCTCGTTTTTCATGAATTCGCCTTCTATGGTAAAAAAGCTTGCCTTTTCTTTTACATTTTGCGAATCGGCTGTGTTAAAATAACTTTTTGTAAGGCATAGGTAAGTTATTGCGTCGAGTAAATTAGTCTTACCGGTGCCATTATTCCCGCATATAGCATTTAGCTTTGGAAGGAAACCAATGTTCTTATCCCGATGGTTTTTAAAATTTACGACCTTTAGATTTTGAATGTAGAGCACTTCAATAAGTATAATGTCTATCGAAATAAGGTAGCACTTCGGTCTGGGCCCAGTGAAACAATTTTAATCGGTGTACTTAACTTGCTTTCTAAATAATCGATATAAGAAGCTAAGGTAGGTGGCAGTTCCAGCCCTTGCTGTGCCCAGCCCATGATGGAATTTAATACCGGGGTAATGGATACATCACAGAGGTCGTATGGTACTTTATTGGTTTGCGTGCCTTGTATTTCATACGCTTCACAGGCGAAAATTTCGTTTAATCCATTAAGCACATCTGCTTTTGTCATAACCAGTTGGGTAACGCCATTTAGCATGATGGTATAATTTAGCTGTGGCAAGTCAATCCAGCCGGTTCTTCTGGGCCGTCCGGTTGTGGCGCCAAATTCATGGCCTTTTTGCCGAAGCAATTCACCCATTTCGTTGTCTAATTCGGTTGGAAACGGACCACTTCCAACACGAGTACAATACGCCTTAAAAATACCGAATACCTCTCCGATGTGTTTTGGTGCAATACCAAGACCAGTGCATACTCCGGAGGCAAGCGTGTTCGACGAGGTAACGAAAGGATATGTTCCAAAATCAATATCCAACATACTTCCTTGTGCCCCTTCCGCTAATATTTTTTTACCGGTAGTAAGTGCCTCGTTGATATAATATTCACTGTCGATGCAGGTAAACTCTTTAATAAAATCAATTGCCAAAAACCACTCCTTTTCCGCTTCGGTATTATCAAATTCAAATTTCAGAGCCTCAATTATCTCTTTATGTTTGGTTGTCTGGGCTATGTATTTTTCTTTAAACTGAGATGTAAACATGTCGCCGATACGCAATCCACTGCGACCAATTTTATCCTGATATGTAGGGGAAATTCCGCGTAAGGTAGAGCCAATTTTACTTGCCCCTTTTGACGCCTCGCTTGCGGCATCCATCGTTCGATGCGAAGGCAAAATAAGATGTGCTTTCTTACTTATCAAGAGTCGTTTTTTTATGTCGGGACATAAAGGAGATATTTTCTCGATTTCTTTTTTCAGCAAGATGGGGTCAATAACTACACCATTGCCAATGATATTGATGCAATGGGTTTGAAAAATACCGGAAGGTATCGTATTGAGTACCACCTTGTGCCCATCGAATTCAAGCGAATGACCCGCGTTTGGACCACCTTGAAAGCGAGCGATGATATCATAATTAGGCGCCAGGAAGTCAACAATTTTCCCCTTGCCTTCATCACCCCACTGAAGTCCTAAAATTACGTCAACCATATTTCTGAATATAAAATTTTTTAACTACTAATCTCCGATTTTTTCTAATGTAGGCTTTTCCGATGTTTGTATTTCTACCTGATGTTTGCCACAGTGCATGCATACATCCTTAGCATCGAAATGAGGCTTGCCAAATAAGTTAAGAGAATGCTGACTGACTTCAAACTTAAGAATATCGCCCATCATTTGCTGAATTTGTTGAATGCGTGGATCGCAAAATTCAATCACTTTATTGCAGCGATTACAAATCAAATGATCGTGTTGCTTGTTACCCACGGATGGTTCAAATTGAGCCATATTCTTGCCAAATTGATGTTTTGTAACCAGATCACAAGATAGCAGTAAGTCTAATGTATTATATACTGTTGCGCGGCTCACGCGGTACTTTTTATTCTTCATTTGCAAGAATAACTGTTCCACATCGAAATGTGTTTTTCGTGCGTAAATCTCCTCCAAAATGGCATACCGCTCGGGCGTCTTGCGGTGAGCATTGGTGGTTAAAAACTCGGTGAAAATTTGTTTTACCTTTTCTTGTATCGCAGTCATATCTTATATACAAAACAAGGTGTGAAAGTAAGATGAAATGTGTAAATCCTAAAAAGTATTTATACACCGCTTTTTAAAACGGTACCGTTCGCTAAATCACACTTATTTTTACCATATTAGCAATACCTTGCTCATTCAGGGGCATGCTACCCGTATTTACTACAATATCGCCTGTTTTTAAATACCTACTATCAACCAATATTTGTTGTACATCTTTGATGGTGACGTCGGTGCTTTCAAATTTTTCATAGGCAAAAGCTTTCACGCCCCAGCATAAGCTTAGCTGGTTAATAATACTTCGACGGTCACTGAAAATATAAATTTCGGCATGGGGGCGAAAGCTGCTTAATTTAAAAGCGGTATAGCCACTACGCGTCATTCCGATCATCGCATTGGCTTCTAAATCTTCGGCTATTTTACAGGCATTATAGCATAAGGCGTCGCTTAAAAAAGAAGGGGAATGTTTTTGTGGTATTAGGTCACGAGTATAAATTATGGCCTCCTTCTCCACTTCATCACATATTTTACGCATGGTTTGAACCACTAATTCGGGGTACTTTCCTACTGCCGTTTCGCCACTTAACATGACCGCATCGGTACCGTCATATACCGCATTGGCCACATCGGTAATCTCGCTTCGATTGGCCTGTGTTTTATCAATCATACTTTCCATCATTTGGGTAGCTACAATAACGGGCTTGGCCCGATGAATGCACTTACGGATGATGGTTTTCTGAATATGAGGGATTTTCTCCATTGGCACTTCAACACCTAAATCACCGCGGGCTACCATAATCGCATCGCTCTCACGAATAATCTCTGTGATATTCTCCACTGCCTCCGGCATTTCTATTTTTGCGATAATCTTTATAAATGATTGATGCTTGTTTAAAATTTCCCGGAGTTGCTGTATATCGCTCGGTTTCCGAACAAAAGAGATGGCAATCCAATCTACTTCATGCTTGATGCCGAATAAAATATCCTCATGATCTTTCTCGGTAATACAAGGCAGTGAAATTTTTGTGTTTGGTAAATTTATTCCCTTCTTAGAACTAAGTACCCCTCCAATAATAAACTCGGCCCTTACCTGCCCGTTCGATTGAACGTCAACTACCTTAGTTACAAGTTTCCCGTCGTCGAGCATAATATGGTCGCCCACGTTAACATCCTGATGCAGGTTAGGGTATGAAAGATAAACACGATCTTTATTTCCAACTACTTTTTCTCCAACAAAAGTGATGATATCGCCTTGATGAAAGGCAACACCGTTGTTTTCCATTTCTCCTACCCTAAGTTTAGGCCCCTGTATATCCGCTATAATAGAGATGTTGAGATCATTTTCCTTATTAATTTCACGAATCCAGTTTATAATCTGTAACTTTTCTTCGTGTAGGCCATGCGAAAAGTTTAAGCGAAATACGTTGACCCCTGCTACAACCAACTTATGCAACATCTCTTTAGTGCTACACGATGGGCCTACGGTAGCTATAATTTTAGTCTTACTCATGCTGTGTTATGGAATATAATTTTAAAAAAAGTAAGCAGCAAATATACTCAATATAGGGCATACAAGGAATTGAAACAAGTTATGTTTGTATTACTAAACCGAAACCAAAATGAATAATTTTATAAAAACTACAGTAAAGTTATAAAAATTGTAGTTTTGAAACCATATTCAAAAAAAATGATCATCGTAACCGGCGCTTTAGGTTTTATTGGCAGTTGTTTGATAGGACGACTGAATGAATTAGGTTTCACTGATATTGTCGCTGTCGATGATTTTAGTAAAACACAGAAAAACAATAATCTGGCAGGTAAAAAAATCTCAAAACGTATCGAGAGAAGCATTTATCTGCAATGGCAACGTGAACATCATGCAGGCACTCAATTTATTTTTCATTTAGGCGCTCGTACCGACACGACTGAATTTAATAGGCAAATATTTGAAGAATTAAACGTTAACTATTCAAAAGAAATCTGGTCTATTTGTGTCGCGTTTGGGTTACCCCTAATTTATGCTTCTTCTGCTGCCACGTATGGTAATGGAGAAGAAGGATATGACGATAACGTAGAACGTATTCCTTACCTTAAACCGCTAAACCCTTATGGCGATTCGAAGCAATGCTTTGATATGTGGGTTTTAAAGCAGGAACGCAAGCCCTATTTCTGGGCGGGTTTGAAATTTTTCAATGTTTATGGCCCGAATGAATACCACAAGGGACGAATGGCTTCTGTGATCTTTCAGGCCTTTAATCAAATTGCTCAAAAAGGGCAGATGAATTTGTTTCGGTCACATAACCCTGATTATCAAGATGGAGAACAGCTCCGCGATTTTGTGTATGTGAAGGATGTGGTAGAAGTGCTTTTATTTCTGATGGAGAAGAGGGAAGCAAGTGATATCTATAATTTAGGAACCGGAGCGGCACGTAGCTTTAAGGATTTAGCTTTGGCTGTATTCGATGCCTTAAAGATTGAACCGTTAATTAACTTCGTAGATA
Organism: Bacteroidota bacterium; assembly: GCA_947507965.1. Classification (GTDB taxonomy): domain Bacteria; phylum Bacteroidota; class Bacteroidia; order UKL13-3; family UKL13-3; genus CAINMV01. The sequence goes on along the minus strand of CANNQU010000072.1, from coordinate 3,271 downwards.
CTCCTTTGGATATAAGAGAAACCTATCAGTATTATACGCAAGCAAAAATGAATAAACTTATTGAAATTGGATACACCCAAGATTTTACTTCTCTTGAAGAGGGTGTTGCCGATTACGTAAAAAATTATCTGCAAAATAATTCCTACTACTAGCCACCAACGGAGATGTTAAAATGGCGTGCCAATATTAATTTCTATCTTTCTTTGTTTGCCGGAGCATTATGTCTTTTATTTTCGTTTTACTTCGATGTAATAAAAGAGAATTTCGGCGGTGATCAGCAAAACAAGGTTGGTTATCGTACCGCTAAAAGAGAAGAAGAAAACAAGAAAGTTTTAAATCTTTTTAGGACGAAGCTTGATCAGGAAATTTTACAAATGCAAAAAATATTTGACTTTGTAGATGATGATGATTTTAAGAATAAAAACAAGAACACCTTTTCTTTCCAAATATATAAATCCGATTCGTTGGTGTGTTGGAATAGTAATGCAATCGAAAATTTGCCGGTGGTGGCACTAGCCCCATATCGTATTCAAATATTAAACAATGGCATTTTCCTAATCGGAAGTAAAAGAATAAATGACCGAGTTTATGTGTTGTTTTATTTGATCAGAAACAATTTCCACATTAACAACAACTACCTGAAAAACACCCTTAACCCTCTGTTGAATATCAACTACCCATGTGAGATTGACACTGTTGCGCAAGAAGGGTATAACAAGGTAGCGCTTAAAGATGGTGTTACCTTTTATGTTTTATTTGATATTTCCGGAAACAGCTCTTCTATGAATCTTTGGTTGTTTCTGGTCGGGATGTGTTTGCTGTGCTTCGCATTGAAACATGCCCTTGGATACTTTTTTGAAATTGATTATGTGCTCGGTCTCTCCTTGCTTTTGCTTCTCGGAATAATGGCTCGACTTCTCATGGTGAGTTTTCATTATCCGCAGTATATATATAACAGCGATTTGTTCAATCCCCACTATTTTGCCTCCTCCGATTTTCTACCTTCTTTCGGTGATTTAATGATTACCACTTTATTTCTTGGAGCGGGCATACTGGCCTCTAACTACTATCTGAATAAATTAAAAAGATTGGAAAAATTTAAAATAAGCCGTTTTAGTAAAGCCGTTTTATTGCTCTATATTTTTTCTTCTGCCTTTTTTACTTTTAAATTAATCCATGATTTCGTTGTTGACTCCAAAATTTCGTTCGACCTAACCAATGTATTTGATCTCTCCTGGTTTTCTCTAGGCGGTGTTCTTATCATCATTCTAATTTATTTAGTTACCATTAACCTAGCTCATGTTCTTTCGCAAGAATATATCAAGAACAAATCTTTTCGTTTTAAAAATGCCCTTCAAATAGCTGTCGTATGGGGATTGCTTGCTTCGTACATCATTTTTCAAAATGAAAACCTCAACTGGGTAACGGAGAAGTTTCTTACGGCAACCCTGTTTTTACTACTATTAGTCATCGTAAGAAGGTTTTTTGCCCTCAAAAGTTTCGTGGTCAGACACCTTACCTACGCCTTGATATTTGCAAATGTAGCCGCCGTTTCATTTTATAATGATGGCAATGAAAAGGAACTGGAAGACCTTATTTTATATGCAACCCGTCTTACAACCCAGATCGATTACAAGGCGGAGGAGCTTTTAAAGTTAAAGGAGAAAGAAATACTCAACGATGAGCTTTTTTTAGATAGTTGCATAAAAGGCACATTTACCAATACAAGAGCAACACAATATCTAACAGACCATTACATTCACAATTACTTGGAAAAATATCAATGCAATGTTTTTCTCTTTATCAATGATTCATCTTCCATAACGGCACCAAATTATTCCTTCAAAGATTTTGATACGATCTTTAAAAACCAAGGATTACAAGGGCTATGTAGTAATTTCCGATTTGTAAAAAGTCCTTTCGAATTTTTTGGATATATCGGCAAATTTGAGCTGAAAAAACAAAATACAAATCTGAAAATATACGTGCTTCTTAAGCTACAACCCTATCAGGAAGATAACTTACTTCCGATATTAATTGCCGACAAATCAACCTCTTTTAAAAGAAACAAACTGCACTACTCATACGCCATTTACAACAATAACAAATTAATGCAGCAAGCCGGGGTGTTTCAATACCAAACCCAAAATAATTTTGAAAACATTACCAGTCATTACCAATTAATTACAAAGAATAACGTATCTCATCTACTTTATAAAGATTCGGAAGACCTACTGGTAGTCGTTAGCTCCCCTCCGGCTTCGCTTCTCTCTGTTCTCGCCAACGCCCTATGCCTATATATTATTACACTTTTTGCCGGAGTACTTCTTCTGTTCTTTGATTTTCTTTTTAGAACCATCTTTCAAACTCCAGCCGAATCGAATATTCTAAAAAAAGTAACGCTTGCCTGGCTAATCACGTGTAATAATTACGACTTACTCCATTTTAAGTTTAGTACGCGCATTGTTATCAATATATTAGGACTCGTACTTTTTATTTTTACAGCTACCTCTGTTTTTACCATTCGTTATATCGATTTTAAGATTGGCGAAGAGGCAAGATTAGCCTTAATAGGGAAATTAAAATCAATTAATAAATATTTTAATGATGACCCGTTGGTACATGCCAATTTCACCTCCCGTGAAGGAGAAGAAAACGTTCAAAAGGCAGCAGCATTATTTGCAAGCGACATCAATATTTATGACGAATGGGGTAAAATACATTTAAGTTCAAAACCGGAAATATTTAAAGAGGGGCTATTAAGTAATAACATTAATTTCACCGCATTCCATGAAATCGTATATAATAAAGCATCCCTGTTTGCGCAGAACGAGACGATCGGCGAACTTCAATATACTTCATATTATCAGCCCTATTATGATAAAGACCGCAATCTGAAATATATCATTAACACACCTTATTTTACTCGCACATTAGAGTATAATGCTCAGATTTCAATGTTCATTATTAATTTCCTGAATTTGTATGTCGCTCTCCTCATAATCATGTTTATTATCGCCGTTTGGGTAGCTCGTGGAACGACACAGCCTTTTATTTTGCTACGCGAAAAAATAAAAGCACTCCGATTAGACAAGGAAAACGAATTGCTTACCTGGCAACGTAATGATGAAATAGGTGAACTCATCAAACAATATAATTCAATGGTACTTGACTTAAAAGAGAGTAAACAAAACTTAAGCAATGCCGAAAGAACGGAGGCTTGGCGTGAAATGGCCAAGCAAGTGGCACATGATATTAAGAATCCATTGAC
>CANNQU010000071.1 GCA_947507965.1 Bacteroidota bacterium | reverse complement strand
TTCATGAAGGCTTCGTAACCCATCACGGCACCGCCCAGGTCAGCAATATTTTCACCCAGGGTCGCATCACCACGTACATGCAGTGTTTGGGTATCCGATTTCACGGTATAAGCACTGTATTGTGTGGAGAGTAACTTGGAACGTTCTTCAAATTTCTTTCCGTCTTCTGGCGACCACCAGCTTTTTAAGTTGCCTACTTCATCATACAACCTGCCATTATCATCAAAGCCATGGGTTACTTCATGGCCTATGGTGCTACCTCCGATAATAGCATAGAGAATAGCGTCGTCGGGCATCTCGCCGGGTGCAAAACCCGGTACAATAATATTACAACCGGGTATTACAATTTCGTTAGAGGTCGGTTGATAGTAGGCATTATACGTTTGAGGTGTCATATCCCATCGGTTATTGTCGATGGGTTTTCCATATCGGCTCACCATTTCATGAAAGGCCCATTGGTTTACCCGTATCATATTACCCAGGTATTCGGCACGATTTATTACGATGCTTCCCATATCCTTCCATTGGTCGGGGTATCCCATTTTTAAATTTACCTTACTTAATTTGAAGAGTGCTTTTTGCTTGGTAGAGTCACTCATCCAGTCGAGTTTCTGGATGTGCTCCTTATATACTTCAATTATATTATTGGCAATCTCCGTGAGCTTTTCTTTGGTGTTTTTAGGTAAATAGTTGGCTACAAACTCCTGACCGATGAGTTCGCCTAAGGCGCCATTGGTTTGTTGTACAATTCTTTTCCATCGTGGCTTTTGCTCTTTTTGTCCGCCGAGTTGCCTGCGGTAAAAATCAAAATTTTGCTCTTCGTATGCCTTGTTTAAATCGCCGGCATACGTATTGATTAAATTCCATCGCAGATAACTTTTCCAGTCATTAATCGACTTTGACGTCAGCAGCTTATCAAAGGATTCTAAGAATTCGGGCTGACCCACATTCACATAGTCCACATTACTCAAACCAATTTTCTCGAAAAAACGAATCCAATTGAAGTGAGGTGTAAGTTTCATCAACTCCGCCATCGTTTTTTTATTATAGTTTTTTTCAGGGTCGCGCGTAGCCTCGAGTGTGCGCGACGATTGGGCTAGCGACTCCTCTATGGCATAAATTCTTTCCTGTTCTAAATTCCTGTCGCCGGTCACCTCCAAAATATTATCGGTTGCAAGCAGGCTAATCATTTTTGTAAGATGTTCTTTATACTGTTTTCTGATGGTGGTATTGCCGGCATCGGTATTAAAATAATAATCTCTATCGGGTAGGCCCAGCCCGCCTTGCATAATAATCGGAATATATTTGGTAACATCTTTATCGTCCTTTTCGATATAAAATCCGAAAGCACTATAGGCCCCAATCGACTGTAAATGAGCCATGGCATCCAGCACATCATCCTTTGTTTTTATGTCTTCAATTTTTTGGAATTCTTCTTTCAGCGGGGCGATGCCCAATTTCTCAATGGTAATGGTATCCATGCCACTATAATAACAATCGCCTATTTTTTGCTCGTTGCTTCCCGACTTTAAATCGGTTTTTTGGCTGTAATTAATACAGAGTCGCTTAATGATGTTGTCGATGCTATCGCCCACCATCAGAAAAATGCCATTGGTTCTCTCCGTCGATGGTATTGGGTTACGTTGAAACCACCCGTTATTGGCATACATGAAAAAGTTCGTACCGGCAGATACGGTGGTATCCAGGTTATCAAAAAGTGGATCGTGGGTAAATCCATCTTTTGGTGTTTCTTTTTTGGTGGTGCATTGGCTGCATAAAATGACCACCGCTGCCATGACTAGGATAATTTTTTTGCCGAACATAATAGAGTGAGGTTTAAAAAACACGAAGGTATCGATTTGAAATTAAACCCGAAAATCATACCCAAATACTGTTATTTTGCCCTATGTTACCACGAATAGCAATACATGGAGGGGCGGGCACTATTTTAAAATCGGAGATGAGTGCCGAAAAGGAAGAGGCGTATCAATGGGCTTTGCAGCAAGCACTCCGAAGAGGCTTTGAGGTGTTGCATGCGAAGGGCTCTGCTGTTGATGCCGTGGCAGCAGCGATTATTAGCTTAGAGGATTGCCCTTTGTTTAATGCCGGAAAGGGATCGGTGTTTAATGCCGAAGGCCGTCATGAAATGGATGCCAGCATTATGAGTGGCGAGAATTTGAGTGCCGGTGCGATTACCGGAGTGATGAACATAAAGAACCCTATTCTACTTGCCAAAACGGTGATGCTAAAAAGTGAGCATGTTTTTTTAATGGGAGAAGGAGCTGAACTATTCGCACGCAAGAACCATTTGGACTTCGAACCGGATGACTACTTCTATGATGAATTTCGATATCAACAATGGCAAAAAATAAAAGGAACGGACGCCATTGCATTAGATCATAGCAGAGAGAAAAAATTTGGCACGGTAGGCGCCGTAGCAATCGATTCGCTTGGAAATTTAGCGGCCGGCACCAGTACCGGCGGAATGACCAATAAACGCTATGGAAGGATAGGCGATAGCCCTATGATAGGTGCCGGCACCTATGCCAATAATGCTACCTGTGCCATTAGTTGCACGGGCCATGGGGAGCTGTTTATTCGAAGTGTGGTGGCCTACGATATTAGTTGCCTGATGGAATACAAAAGACTGAGTTTAAAAGATGCTTGTGAGATGGTGGTACACGACAAATTGGTAAAAATAGGCGGAGAAGGCGGATTGATCGCTATCGACAAAGAGGGTAACATCGAGCTTCCGTTTAACAGTGAAGGGATGTATCGAGGTTGGATGGGTGGCATAGATGACGTTAAAACAGAAATTTATTCTTAAATATTCCATTGTGTTTATGGAATCTCCCTGATTTTAGAATCTTGTTTTTACATCCATACAACCATTGCGTGCCACAGCGCTATTTATATCAAACGTTCCTCCTATGAAATTTTTTAAACCACGGCTCAAATACCTTTTCCTGTTCTTCATTATTTTCGTTGCAAAGAATATTTCTGCACAGAAAATCCAGGCAAACAAATTACAAAGTTCCTACAAATATATTTTACGTTTGGACTCCGCCCAACTTCGTTATTTAATGCAGAAAAACAATTTGGATACCTCATGGGTCTTTAATTCTGTGGTCGATAGTTTCTTACGAGACAGTAATTTCAATTATGAAAAACTGTCTTTTGGCACGTACCTTATCTGCCATGTGATGGATCGTCAAATTTATTTCAACTCCTACCATCGTCATCCCTTTGGTTTGGATATTTGGGGAGTCAATTCAAAAAACTATATCCTCGTTAAAGACCATCAAGGAAAGATTATCGAAGATGCAAAAGTGTCGCTACTCGATGGGCGAATTTGTTCGTTCAGTATAGGGATGGCCTCTTATGAGCTGCCCAAATTACCCAATGGCACTTTGGTGAAAATAGAGTATGGTGGAAGCTTCGATTTCATGACCATCAACCCTACCTATTATAACCCTCCCAAGGTGTCAAATGACTATCCCGATTATTCTCATACGACCATTATGCCGGGTTATATAGCCCTCAACCAGCCTAAATACAAGCAAAATGATACGCTCAAGTTCAAAGCTTTTTTAGTTAATGATGATGGGAGTTATTTCTATGAGCGGCTTTCAGTGTACCTAAGCAGCACCTATGATAACCGTGAGAAATGCATTGGAAAGTATAAGTGCAGAACCGCTAGCGCCTATACCGGCCAATTTGTTTTGGGAGATACGCTTACCCCCGATAGAGATTATAATCTCATCTTCAGAAATGATCGCAATCAGGAAGTAAAACGCATCGGTTTTTATATCGAAAATTATGAGTTGAAGAAAAACACCTATGAATTATCGATGTCATCGGCCATGGTATATCCAGGACAAAAAATAGTAGTCGTTGCCAAAGCCCGCGACGCCAATAACTTACCCGTGATGGATGGTTATGTGAAGTTCAATGTACGGCTCAGTAACGTGGCACTCGTTCATACGAATCAATTTTTCGTTCCCAATATGTGGTATCAGAGCCTTTATACTTTTGAGAAAGAACTCGACCCATCGGGTTATACCACCTTGGAAATACCCGATTCCCTCATGGCACATTTCGATGGCCAATTTGTGGTGGATGCTTCCTTTACCAATGAAGATAATGAGCTGATTACCCGCTCCACCTATTTCCAATATCAAAATAAGAACCGCACGTATTCGATAACCTTGCAGCAAGATAGCGTATTGGCCTCTTATTTATATCAATCGAAACAGGCCGTGGCCAAGCTACGATTCGTTACCGTATATTCAAATTATACCCGCCAGTCAACGGAAATCAAGACCCCCTTTATTCAAAAAATGGATTATGCAGCTATCATGTATGAGCTCTATTCCAATGACACCTTGGTTGCACAATTTAATTGCCCCGATGTTCAAAATGTAATTTCGATGGGAGGAAAGAGAACCTGCGATTCGGTATTCATTAGTTTGTATAATCCGTTGCGCATTCCGGTGCATTACGAAATTTACAAAAACAAGAAAAAAGTAGCGGAAGGCAAAACCGAATCACTCGACTATAAAGTAGCCGATGCAAGGATGGAATCCTATTATATTATTTGGGGACATAATTACAAGGGTGCACTCCGAAATAACTATCGTACTCAGGCGTTTCATTTTCAGGAAAAGAAATTGAATATCAATATCGATCAGCCGGAAGAAATTTATCCCGGGCAAACGGTCAATGTAAATATTACCGTAACCGATGCCAGAAATCGCCCTGCGGAAAATATTAATCTTACCTCCTATAGCATCAACACGCAGTTTGGAGAAATTCCGCTACCCGATGTGCCTTACATGGGTTTGATTCGTAACGATGAGCCCTTGCATTTTACTTCTCCCAATTTTCAAGTATATAATTGTGCAACCAGCTTACCCTTACGCGACCATCAGGTGAATGCATTATACTTGAAACGCAACGAATGGTATGCCTTGGTTTATAGCACGCAAGCACAAACTCAATTTACTTTTAAAACCACCACGAAGGCGCCTGAGTTTGCGGTGTACGCCTTTCGTCAGAACATTTTGCAGCCGGTGATTAGCATTATGCTCGACGATCAGGTGGTGTATCATTCGCGCAATAGCTTTCCCCAGCAATACAGCTTTGCTACCTACGCGGGTAAACATCATTTGCAAATACGCACCAATAACGAATTGGTGAATATGGGTGAATTTGAAATGCAGGATAGCACCAAATATATCCTAGGGCTTAATTTGGATCGAGTGAGTAAAAAGGATACCACACGCATGCCACTTGGAATGTTTTCGGCAAAGGAGTATACGAACTACCTCAATCAAACCTTACTAATTCATGTTGATGAAGCATTCGACACGATAAAAATAGATCAGGGCGGGCAACGATGCTTCTTTGGAAATCATTCAACCACGTATAAAAAAGTGATCGTTGATAAGGATGTTTTTTTTGCCATCAGCGTCATCGGGAGAGGGGATATGCGTATAAAGCTCAATAGTTTATATGAGCATGAAATTAATTTCGAGCCGAATAAAATATATTATATGAATAAAAGTGAGGTACGATCGTACCCTCTTAATAGTAAAACGAATAGCGCTTTGATGTATTTCGACAATACCGCCAACGCCAATTACAATACCTACACGTTTCATCAAGTCATCATATCTCCCGACCGAGTTATTATCGACACGGCCTCATCGATTACATTAACCACGAAAGAGAAAAAGCAACGACCCCGCCCGTTCCTCTATTATCGCGACTATCAGCCATCGAAAAACATCAATCACAACACCCTGGTCATCTATCAGAAGCATGAGAATATTCCTTATAAACGTGCCTGGCTTATCAATAAAACCAATGAATCAAAATCGCATATCCTTTCCTATAACAGCTATTTTAACTATTCCGACTCGGGCACGTACGATTTGGTATTAATTAACGATACCGCAATGTGCATTATGAAGGATTTGTATTTACCCGCAGACGGAACGTTTCATTTGTTTTTATATGCGAATCAAATTCAGGAAAGCGACCCCAATCAAACCTTCGAATATGAAGAAGTGGTAAAGCGGCTTACCAAGATTCCATTGAGGGTATTTACCGATTCGCCGGTAAGTATCAGACCACAATTGATGAAAAAAACCAAAACCAAAAATAACGTATCCACCATTTCAGGTACGGTAGAAGATGCCCTATTTCATTCGCCCCTCGATTATGTAACCATCATCGCAGAAATAAACGGGGTATATAAGGGAGGTGCTCTCACCAATGAGGACGGTGATTTTGCTATCAACTTTTTACCTTCTGGAAATTATATGCTTAAGATTCGAGTGGATGGATATCGCTATCAGGTAATATATAATTTGAATATAGAAAGAGGCGTTAATCAGGTTTTAAAAATACGCTTATTACATCAGGAAGACAGCGTTCAATATGGTGCAGATGGCATCGTAGTATATGCTGAAGCAGATGGTGACCGAGTGGAAGTTCGTAGCGGTGAAATAGGAACTCATCGGTCGAACAAAGAGTCTCGGCCCATGAGAAGCAGAGCGAATAATTCCCAAAATAGTACCGTAGACGCCTACGATCAATCAACCGTTAGTTACCGTAATGCGCCTGTTATGATGGCCACCGCAGCGGGAGCTGCCAGTTATCAATGGAGTATGCAAGAGGTGGCCGTTGGGTCTTCCGATTATCTCAATAATGGAGTGCTGGATCCGAGTGCGCCATTAGAGAAAATGAATGCCGACAAGATGCAACAACGGTTGAATGCTATGGCCCAAGAAGTGGCTGCCAATCGGGTGCGAAATGTGTTTCGTGATTATGGCTATTGGTTACCCAACATAGTTACCAATAAACAAGGAAAGGCGAACTTCACCGTTCAGTTCCCCGATAATATTACCAGTTGGAAAACCATGGTACCCGCCATGAACGGTAACCGTCAGAGTGGGCTAATCACCATGATTACACGCTCCTATAAACCGTTGATAGGCGCCATGGCCGTTCCTAATTTTATGGTAGCCTGTGATCAACTGTTTTTGAAGGGGAAAGTTATTAACTATACCGGGAATTTGCAACCCGTGAAAATTAGTTTCATGCTGAATCAAACGCCACAACGCACTTTTTCAGCCACTATCGATCGCTTAAAAGTGGATACCTTTTCTATTCAGGCGTTCAACGCTTTTGATACCCTCACGACTTCATTCTCCATTAAAATGGAAAATGGTTATACCGATGGAGAAGAACGCCTGATACTTGTTAAGCCTAAAGGAATCCTCGTTTCCAGAAGTACCTACCTACCCATGATTGCCGATACCCAAGTGCAATATATTGTGCCGGAGGAGATGACGAAAGCAGTAGTATATATTCATAATTCGGAGATAGAGCAACTGCGACAGGAAATCGAGGAATTAAAAAACTATAGTTATGGATGTACCGAACAAACCACCTCTAAGCTTCGGGCTTTACTCGCTGAAAAAACGATTCAAAAAGCATTGAAAAATCCGTTTACCGGCGACCAACAAATTCATCAACTCATAAAACGTCTCGAAAAAATGCGCAATAGCAAAGGCACTTGGGGGTGGTGGGAGAATGGTAATGAAGATTATTGGCTTACCATGTATGTGGTGAAAGCCCTCTATGAAGCTCGGCTGGCAGGATATTCCAATAACGTGTATTTACGTGCAGCCAACCGCATCGAATTGGAACTTCCAACGATGGATTTAAGCCGGCAATTGGAAGCAATGAATTTATTGAAGGACATGGATCGTAAATTACCCTACGATACTTTTTTAAGGAAGATGGATTATATGACCTTCGACATGCGTCAGAAATTATGGTATGTACGATTGATGCAAAAACAAAACAAACCATATCTTATCGAAGATGTCGTAAGCTTATCGAATACGCTGCCGGGAGGGGCTTTATATTGGGGTACGATGGTTTATAATTATCAATATGATCAAGCGGCCAACACCCTATTAGCGTTTGAAATTCTTAGTAATGACAGCTTGGGCCGAAACTTGCTTCCCAATATAAAAAAGTATTTCAGTAGTGATCATTTCACACGTCATACGTTAGCCCGTGCCAGTTTAATAACGCTATACCTCAACGATTGGACAAGCCATCACGACAAAGATTCCGGATTATTTGGAAAAGTTATCATCGATGGAAAAACATTGGCAACAGGCGACTATCCTTTTACGCGCACGTACCATGCGCATGACACCATTCGTATCCATCATCAAGGTAGTGAAAGCTTTGTGAATATCATCACGCAAAAAGTGGAAGAGAAGCCACAACCCGATGAAACCTTTTTTAAAATAAGCAGCACCATTAATCAAAAACAAGAAAAGGTAAGCCTCGCCCCCGGACAAATTACTACGATTGAAGTAAAGGTAGAAGCTTTTAAAACGGCAGATAATGTGATCTTAGAGATCCTTTTACCTGCCGGCTTTAGCTATTATGCCAAGCCACAACAGTCCTACAGCGTGGAGTCGCATCGCGAATATTATAACGACCGTACCGCAATTTTCTGCACTACCATGCCACGTGGTAAATACACCTTCGTAATACAAGTGGTTCCTAAATTTTCTGGAGTGTTTAACCTACCACCGGCAAAAATCGAACTCATGTATTATCCCGAAATCAGAAATAATGAGGTGCCTAAAATGATCGAGGTGAACTAGTTGAATGAAGAAATTCGTGTTTTAATGTTCGATGTTATTTTTTGACATTTCGAAAATGCGGGTTTTTATATTGTAGCAATTTCCGGCTTCCATAATATGTACGATGAGCCCTTCCACGCTGATGGGTTGCTTATCCTCAATGTCGGCAATATTATTATGGCGTATGTTACGTCCATCGACCACCGTTACGGCACCCCTGCCAATAGCCTCCAGCTCGCATCCATGGCGCACGATGACGCCCGTATCTTCACCTAAACCCAAGCCAATGGCACCTGGATTAGAGGCTACGGCTTGTGCCAGTCGTGAAAATCGTCCTCGTTTGTCGAAATGAGAATCAATAATTACACCGGGAAGAAAACCTAAACCAGCGGTAAGTTTCACTTCGCCTTTTAAATGTGCTTTACCGGCGTTGCCTTCATAAATCATGGTGGCACTCATAGCCATAGCACCGGCACTGGTTCCGGCAATAATAAATTTTTCGCTTTCGTAGCGCTGTAAGATGATATCTAAAAAATCGGTGCCTCCGAATATGGAAGAAAGCCGTAACTGATTACCGCCGCTAAACATCAGGCATTGACACGCTTTTAGTCGTTCGATGTTTTCGATGTTTATCGCATCATTCCGGTCGCGAATTCGAAGGTGTCCTACATTGGTATAACCTAGTTTTTCAAAGGCGTCGATATAATTCTGCGCTACTTCATCAGGAATAGATGAAGCGGTGGTGATAACCTCTATGCGTTCCTGATGTGTATCTAAAAAGTTAACGATATTTTTTAGGATGCCAATTTCCATAAAATTAAGTCGGTTCCGTTCTATAATTCCAGCCTCTAAATCAGTGCCTTTATCTTCTGCTCCGCCAACAGGGATGAGTATTCCGTGTATCATTATGGATATATTAATTTAGGATTTCCCTATTATGAATTGAAAAATAATCTTTTGCAAACAAATAATTTTTTGTCTTATGGAAGAAACTACTTTTCAACAGTTAATGATTTTGCGTCTCCTTAGGTGCACGTATTAACCGATAAATAAGTGGTACGGTGATGCGCCAATTTGGAGAGGGAAAACAAATTCAAATGGAATATTATCATTAATGTATGTCATTAGCCATTTTCTTATTTATCTTGCACCATATTATTTTTTGATGAAATCGGCGCGTTTTTAAATATAATGGCTGGTTTTAATGGCTAATTATTTATTATTAGAATTATGAATATTGTTGATATTAAAGTAATGAAGGGCCCAAACTATTGGAGCGTAAGAAGGCATCACCTCATTGTCATGAGGCTCGACTTAGAGGAGATGGAAGAGCGCCCTACGAATTCGATAAACGGTTTTTTGGACCGATTGAAAACGCTTTTTCCAAGCATGTACGAACACCGGTGTAGTGAGGATATGCCCGGAGGTTTTTTTTATCGGGTGGAAATGGGAACCTGGATGGGTCATGTGATTGAACATATTGCGTTAGAGATTCAAACGTTAGCAGGTATGGAGTGTGGTTTTGGTCGTACTCGTGAAACAAGTACCAAAGGAGTATATAATGTGGTATTTAGCTATTACGAAGAAAAAGCGGGTGTGTTTGCGGCACGCTCGGCTGTACGAATTGCCCAATCGTTGATTGATAGTGAAGAATATAATTTGGCAGAGGATATACAAAAGCTTCGAGAAATACGGGAAGAAGATCGTTTAGGCCCATCGACGGGTTCTATTGTGGAGGAGGCGATAAAAAGAAAAATACCGTATATACGGTTGAATCACTCGTCGTTGGTACAACTGGGTTATGGCATCAACCAAAAACGAATACAGGCCACGGTAGCAAGTACGACAAGCAGCATAGCGGTTGAAATTGCTTGTGATAAAGAAGACACCAAAAACCTATTGGAGGCCGCGGAAATACCCGTACCCCTTGGGAGGATTTGTGTTGACCTCGATGATTTAGAGGCGGCCGTTAAAAAAATAGGGTATCCATTGGTTACAAAGCCAATCAACGGAAATCACGGCAAAGGAGCCACCACCAACCTGTTGAATTGGGAGGAGGTCGTGAGAGGCTATGAAGCCGCAAAAAAATACAACCGCAAAGTCATTGTCGAGAAGTTTATCACTGGTTTTGATCATCGTGTTCTTGTGATTAACTACAAATTTGTAGCTGCAGCAAAACGAACCCCGGCGGCCATTACAGGAGATGGCACACATACCATTCAGCAACTCATCGACCTCGTTAACCTCGATCCACGCCGGGGATACGGCCATGAAAAGGTTTTGACTTCCATTAAGGTGGATGGCTTTACTTTAGATATTCTTACCGAAAAGAACCTGACGTTGGAAAGTATTTTACCTTCCGGATTAGAGTTGTGGTTAAAGCCTACAGCAAATATTTCTACCGGAGGAACAGCCACCGATATCACCGATATCGTACATCCAAGTAATGTGTTTCTGTGTGAGCGTATTGCACGAATCATCGGATTAGATATTTGTGGTATCGATATCATGGGGCCCGATTTAAGTAGCCCAATTAGCGAAAATGGTGGTTCGGTACTTGAGGTGAATGCCGCTCCCGGTTTTCGTATGCACTTGGAGCCCACCGAAGGCTTAGGTCGTAATGTTGCCGAGCCGGTGATCGATATGCTCTATCCTCCCGGTGTGAGTGCTCGCATCCCCATTATTGCAGTAACAGGCACCAATGGAAAAACCACCACCACCCGCTTAATTGCCCATATATTAAAACACATGGGTCATAAAGTAGGCTTTACCACCACCGACGGTGTTTACATTCAAAATGAGATGATGATGCGTGGAGATTGCACCGGCCCGATATCTGCGGAGTTCGTGCTGAAAGACCCGACGGTAGATTTTGCTGTCTTGGAAAGTGCCAGAGGTGGAATTTTGCGCGCCGGTCTTGGATTTCATAATTGCAATATTGGCATCGTAACGAATATTGCCGCCGACCATTTAGGATTACAAGGTATCGACACCTTAGATCAGTTGGCCCGTGTAAAAGCAGTGATACCGGAGAGCGTGTTACCCAACGGGTATGCCATCTTAAATGCAGACGATGAATTGGTATATAATATGCACAAGGACTTAAAATGCAAAGTGGCTCTTTTTAGTATGGATGAGCATAACCATCACCTTTTAAAACACACTCAGGAAGGCGGATTGGCAGCAGTTTATGAGAATGGATTTGTCACCATTATGAAAGGCACCTGGAAAATACGGGTAGAGAAAGTCACTCATATCCCATTAACCTTTGGCGGCAAGGCAGAATTTAATATTGCCAATGTGCTACCGGCCATTTTAGCCGCTCATATCAATAACTTCAAACTAGAAGATGTAAAGTTGGCGTTGCAAACGTTTATTCCTTCTGCGGTTCAAACACCCGGCCGAATGAATATGTTCGATTTCAAACATTTTAAGGTATTGGTTGATTATGCGCATAACGCTCACGGACTTAACGCCATTGGTAAGTTTATTGCAAAAATGGATGCCACGCCGAAAATCGGGATCATAGCAGGCGTAGGCGATCGTCGCGACCAAGACACCATATTACTGGGTGAATCGGCAGCGAAGATTTTCGATGAAATAATTATCCGGCAGGATAGAAACCTACGTGGCAAGAGCGACCAGGAGATCATTGATTTAATGTTAAAGGGAATACACAATATTGACCCAACGAAAAAAGTAACGGTAATTCAAAAGGAGCGGGAAGCCATTGATTATGCAATAAAAAATGCCGGAAAGGGTAGCTTTATTACAATTTGCAGCGATGTGGTTCCCGATGCATTAGAACAGATTATGGGATTAAAAGAGGAAGAGGAAGGGTAATACAAGGGGTGCCTTTTTTTTGCCTCAAGTGGAATAAAACCAAGGTGCGATACATTATAAATAAAAAAAGCCGATAACGCATGTTATCGGCTTTAACCATGAAAAACTTAACCAAAAGTTAAGCTAATTTAGCTATGAGTTTAGCTAACTTAGATTTTTTATTGGATGCATTATTTTTGTGAATAATGCCTCTCTTTGCTAATTTGTCTAACATACTGGAAGCTTTTAAAAACAAGGGAGATGCTTCGATCTTTGTTTTACTGGTACGCACTAATTTTAATACCGTACGGGTTGACTTCATTTGATAACGATTACGAAGACGTTTTGTTGCGCCACTGCGAATACGTTTTATTGCTGATTTATGATTTGCCATTATTGAGCTATCTTTTTTTAAGGGCGACAAAAGTACAAGTTTTTGTCAACTATTCAAAATAAGTTTGAAAATAAGCACGAAGCCCTTTAAAATGAAGGGTGAAAGGTTGTTATTACAGGAATAATGTACACGTATTTCGTAGTTTTCTTCTAAACAGGCGCGCTTTCTCTTTCCTGTTCAATAGGTGTTGGTTTCGAGCTTCGATAGTAAAATCTAAGTCCTATTTAAAGCGTAAGGGTATCTTCTTTAATTAAATTCTTGATTCTTGATTATTAATCCTTAATTCGTAAACAATGGATTGGCTGCATCATCTAACAAACTCAGAGTCATTAATTACCTATGGTGGTTTTGCGGCAATCCTATTGGTGATTTTTGCAGAAACAGGACTGCTTATCGGATTCTTTTTACCGGGTGACTATTTTTTGTTCTTATCCGGTGTTTTTTGTGGCAGTGGCAAATTAGATAT
Source organism: Bacteroidota bacterium (assembly GCA_947507965.1). Classification (GTDB taxonomy): domain Bacteria; phylum Bacteroidota; class Bacteroidia; order UKL13-3; family UKL13-3; genus CAINMV01. Next base: position 1,611 of record CANNQU010000071.1, on the reverse strand, counting down.
TGGCTATGTGCCACTACTTGTAGGGGTATTTATCGCTGCTATAGTGGGTAATTTCACCGGTTACTTTATCGGTCGTTTTTTGGGTGATAAACTATTCACTCGGGACGATTCTCGCTTCTTTAAGAAATCATACCTAGAACGAACGAAGCAATTTTATACTAAATACGGGGCACGCGCCTTGGTTTTGGGTAGGTTTTTACCCATCATTCGCACGTTTGTACCTGTTTTTGCAGGCGCGGTGCATCTCGATTTTAAAAAGTTCACGTTGTATAATCTTCTTGGAGGGGCCTTGTGGGTGGGGACATTAATTAGTTTGGGGTATTATTTTGGGGTACGGTATCCGCAAACAATAAATTATGCCATCTATATCATTATTGCGTTTATCGTTATCACTACCTTTCCTCTTATCAGCACTTTTCGAAAACTAAAAGTAATAAAATCAACAAAGAGGAAAGATTAACTTTTCCAATCGGTTTCAGTTAATTCATTAATTTTGCCTCGTTTAACTTTATGCTTAAATCAGAATATGATCTTACGGTATCTGTGGAATAATGCCACTCCAACCATTTTGGCGTACTTCCTTTTCGCATTGATATTTTGCTTTGTCTTTAATGCCCTGTTTTATAAATTTGCAAGTAATCTGGGTATTCGTGATATGGATGAAAATGACCATATGCGCTGGAGTAGGCAGAGTAAACCAAGTATTGGGGGCATTACATTTTATATTGTGTTTTTATTATCCATTCTAGGATATGTAATGATTACCCAGAATTACACTTCGAATGGTTCGGCGAAATTTGAGTTTGATGTTCATTCTTTAGGTTTCACCATAGCCATTACCCTTTCCTTCTTAATAGGTTTGGCCGATGATGCTTATAATACCAATCCAACGTTGAAGTTAATAGGTCAGTTCGCCTGTGCCAATATTTTAATAATGAGTGGATATGTAATTTGGGCTACTCCTTTTTATGCGCTTAATTACTTCATTACTACCCTCTGGGTTGTGGGCTTAATGAATAGTATTAATTTACTTGACAATATGGACGGTATCGCCGGAGGAGTGGCTTTATGCATCATTGGAGCCTGTATTGTTCTTCTCAGTGTTAATGGCCATCAAAACGATTTTATGAAGATTGTATTATTGGGTGTGATGGCGGCACTCATTGCTTTTTTATATTTTAATATTTATCCGGCTAAAATTTTTATGGGCGATACCGGTAGCCAGTTTTTGGGTGTTTTTTTGGCTGGCATAAGCATACCATACCTATGGAATGTACGTTACGATGGGGGGTCAGCCATTCAGGTAAAGCAGTTTTTGGTGCCGGCATTGTTTTTTATTATCCCTCTTACCGACACGCTGACGGTATTCTTTTGGAGAATAAAAAAAGGTAAATCGCCAAGTATGGGTGGCACCGATCACATCACCCACCACCTATTTTACAATGGTTTTAGCGAGCTTCAGGTGCTACTCATACTGTCATGTGTAACCCTTGTTTCTGCAGGATTGGCTATTTGGGTTATTGTATTAGATGAATGGTTAACCTGGCAAATGGTATTGTTGATTGCCTACGCTGTGCTTGTTTTTTCTGCATTTCAGTTTTTTTATATCCG
>CANNQU010000070.1 GCA_947507965.1 Bacteroidota bacterium | reverse complement strand
TGGCTAGATAGTCCATTTGAATCATGTGAAAAGCCACTTGGTATAAATCAAATACAAGGGGTGCTTTTTTGAAAAGCAGAATTTGCAAGCTACAAGTCAATAAAATCAGTAAATTTGTAAGGATTTAAAAACGTTTAGGACACTATTGATTACGAATCCTTAAATTATAATCCTAGCTTTTTTTTCATGGAATAATTATACCTTCGCCATACATTTGTAAAAATATGGAAATCGTCGAATTGAATGATATGGAAGGAAAGATATTAAAGGCCGCTGGGAAATGCTTCGTTAACCTTGGCTTTAATGGTACTGCCGACAAGTATATTGCTGCTGATGCGGGCATAGAGCCAGCTGAGCTGTACGCTTATTACACCGGGAAGGACGAGATTCTAAGAGAAATTTGTTTTGCCAAGGCCAGCCTATTTGATAATGCCATTGCGGAAGTAAACGACCTCTATTTTAATGCAGAGGAAAAACTTCGAATGGCGATCATGCATCATGTGAAAATCATTACCGATGATGTGGATGCCGCTCATGTTTTTTTGAACGAGTGGAAACACTTGAAAAATAGCTATTTTGAAGAGTTTAAAAAGCGGAGACACCATTATACCGAAGCCATTAAACAAATTATTGTTGACGGGGAAAATGAAAATATATTTAATGAGAGTGATAAGCAGTTTGCCGTGCTCACCATATTAAGCAGCGTAAATTGGATTTGTGAATGGTACACCCCTGAAGGCAAGTTGAAGCCAAAGGAAATAGCGGATAAAATCACTGACTTTATTTTAAAAGGCCTGATGAAGTGAAATGGTATTCATTACAGGCAAAAGCATAAAAAGCAAATCGGAGGCCTGTCAAAAAAAAAACAAAGAACAAAACGCCGTTGCGCGTTTTTATACTTACGATAGATGAAACAGGCTCGTTACTTTCTTTAAAAAAATACGAAGCAGAGACTAATTTCTTTAAATAATACAACCCAAACGCCCATGTACGGAAACGCATATATTGACCCTAACGACAAAGCTGCCGCCATATTAGCAGATGAGGACCCCATTCAATTGGAAGCCTTTGAAACCCGTATACGTAACGGTGACAAGGTAGAACCGCGCGACTGGATGCCGAGAGAATACCGCAAGCAATTGATTCGAATGATTGAGCAACACGCCCATAGCGAAGTTATTGGGGCATTGCCCGAAGGTACTTGGATTACCCGCGCACCTGGTTTTCGAAGAAAGCTGGCACTCATGGCTAAAGTGCAGGATGAAATGGGACACGCTCAACTGCTTTATAGTGCTGCTGAAACCCTGGGCAAAACTCGTGAGGCCATGATTAACGACCTCATTAGTGGTAAGAGTAAATACAGTAACGTATTTAATTATCCGGCTAAAACCTGGGCGGATACTGCAGTTATCGCATGGCTGATTGATGCCGGGGCTATTGTAAATCAGTTGGCAAACTCAAAAGGTAGCTACGGCCCATATTGCAGGGCACTCGAAAGAATTTGTATAGAAGAAAGTTTTCACCTGAAATATGGCCATGATAATGTGGTTTATTTAGCCACCGGAACTCCTACCCAGCGAGCCATGGTACAAGATGCCTTAACGCGATGGTGGCCACCCATCATGCATTTTTTCGGGCCTAGCGATAAGATATCGAGCCATACCGAAATATTAATGCGTTGGAAAGTAAAGATGGCTTCTAATGATGATATGCGCCAACAGTTTTTAAGCATGTATGTGCCTAAAATATGGGATTTAGGATTATCGCTTCCGGATGAAAATCTAATAAAAAACGAAAGCACTGGAAAGTGGGACTTTACGGAGCCCGATTGGGAAGAGTTTAAGCGTGTAATTAATGGAGGAGGGCCATGCAATGCCGAAAGACTAGCGGTGCGTCGTTATGCCGAGGAAAATGCAAAATGGATAAAGCGTGCTTTATTGCAGCAAGAAGCAAAATATGTAGTGCCTTTGGCGTAATTTATTTCCTTGTGGATTTCGAATCGTTTTGAAGTTGGTTTGTTCTGGGTTGGTTATACTTTATCTAAAAAGGTACTAAAGGTATCTCCTCGCAAACCAAGCCGAAGTGTTTCTAATGGGATGACTTCATTAGGGGATATATTCCCTAGATTTACATTGGCTCCCATTTCTTTAATAAACCAAACTTGTTGGTTTTTAAGTGGTGCCTCCCAGATGACATTTTCTTTCGGAATAAAATGCACAATTTCATTCACCAAACCCTCGCGTGCTTCTCCATTGCCTCTAAATACCCCTACATTGCCGCTTTCACGTGCTTCGGCAATAAGCTTCCAGGCACCCGCTTCGGTTTCCTTCTGCATAAATTGCACCCACTCATACGGGGCGTAAATTTTTTCTGCATCCTTGCTCCCTACCTCGCTTAATACAACGGCATATTTGCACAGTTGACGAATGTATTCGCATTTTTCATCATGTGGCATTTCAAGGCTTCCATCGCTCATTTCGACGTGCGTAATGTTGTATTTCTCAATGAGCTTTAGGTAATCGTTAAATCGTTTGCGTACAATATAAGCCTCCAATAAGGTGCCTCCAAAATAAACCGGAATGCCCGCGCTATGATAGATGTTAATTTTTTCCTGCAATCGTGGCGTAACGTAGGACGTGCCAAAACCTAATTTTAATAAGTCGGTAAACTCGGCGGAGACACTTAAAAAGTCTTCTACCTCACGCAGGCTTAGGCCTTTGTCCATTACCATGGTGATGCCTTCGTTTCTAGGTTTTAAAGGTCTGAATGGTATTTGGTCTAGATCAAAATTCATGTTCTATAGTATTAAAATAAAACGCGAAAATAGGTATTATACTTTTTATTGATTGCATATTTTAAGTGAGCAATAGATTTTTTCGAATTTTTTTGTTTAATTTGTATTGTTACGTGTTGAAGATAGCAGTGTAAATTAAAATTACTTTTCTTCCTGGTTTTACTCAAACAAAACAATACCTTCATGAAGCGTTTTCTTTTCATCGTTTTTTTTAGCGCACCCTTCTTAGCATCATTTGCTCAGTCGCCTATAAAGCTATGGGATAAACGCTTTGCAGGCGACACCTCCGATTACCTTAACGCAATCAAGAGATCAACTACCGGCCATCTATTTCTAGCAGGAAGAAGCAATTCAAAAAATGTAGCGGAGAAAAGTCAGAGCAGTAAAGGAGGTTATGACTATTGGGTGGTAAAGGCCGATAGCAATGGAAATAAAATATGGGACGCTACCTTAGGAACCACCAGCAACGAAGATGTCTTCTCGGTAGTTCCTACCATAGATGGGGGTTGTTTGGTGGGCGGACATACCAGTGGCGGCAAAAATGGCGATAAGAGTCAGAATTCATTTGGCTCTAACGATTATTGGGTGGTGAAGCTAAGTGTCAATGGGGTGAAACAATGGGATAGCAGCTATGGTGGTACTAGTTATGATGAGTTGCATTATGTAGAGCCTACCTCCGACAAAGGGTTTTTATTAATCGGACTTTCCTACTCAGGAAAAACGGGAAATAAAAAAAGTCCGAATAAAGGCGATGCAGATATATGGGTGGTGAAAATTGACAGTATTGGCCGAATGCTTTGGGATAGCACCTATGGTGGTACGGGCTATGATAACTGTTGGGAGGGCCATCAAACCAAAGATGGAGGTTTTTTACTGGCAGGGTGGTCGAAATCGCCGGTCAGTGGCAATAAAACCATCGATAGTATAGGGAACACCGATGTGTGGATCATAAAAATTAATGGCAATGGGGTAGTGCAATGGGATAAGGTTTTTGGCGGTACAAGCCGCGACGAGATCAATACGTTTATGGAATTACCTGATGGTGGATTTTTATTTCCAACCTATTCCAACTCCAATAAAAATGGCAATAAAAATAGTGCTTCAAAAGGCTCTTTTGATACTTGGCTCGTTCGAACCAACGCATTGGGTATTAAAATTTGGGAGCGGGCTATAGGTGGAAATTCTGACGACCTCGTATGGGGTATGGTACAAACTTCTGATAAAGGTTTCGTTTTAGGTGGTTATTCGTATTCCAGCACGGGCGATCGAAGTAAATTTAACTATGGTGGTGCTGACTATTGGGTAATTAAGGTAGATAGCGGTGGCCGGCCTTTATGGGACGAAAATATAGGGGGAAAACGTGACGATAATTTGCAAGATATGGTACTAACCACCGGCGATCAAATTATTCTTGCAGGATATTCCAAATCGGCCAAGGGGCAGGACAGAACACAGGATACACTGAACAGCAACTACGATTACTGGATTGCGAAAATAAAACCTCCAACGTTTTACATTACAAAACACGATACCTTACTCTGCCCCAGTGATATCGTATATACGCACTATAGTGCCAGCATTACGTTTGCTGATACCAATAAGCTTTTTTTGCAGCTGAGTGATGGTTATAGCAATTTTACGACGATAACCAATGTTGGCTTTAAATTGGGAACGAAATTAAAGGCCGATAGTATCTTAACGTTAATACCTTCCACCGCTACTGCCGGACTGTATTATAAATTTCGTTTCGTAAGCACGGCCCCAAAAGATACCAGCCTCTGGAGTTTTGCAGTGAAAATAATGTCGTTGCCTAAAAAACCGATGATCACACGCTATTTCGATACGTTGTATTGTAGTAATAGTAATGGGGTAACGTATCAATGGATGAAGAATAATGTTCCAATTCCAGGAGCGAATCAGCAAAAGTATGTAGTTCTTGTTACTGGTTATTATAGCGTTCAGGTAGATAGCTTGAATGCTTGTCCGACAACTTCTATTGCGCTGGCTGTAAACTCCATTGGAATAAGGAATAATACCCATTCAAGGGAAATACAAGCCATCCCAAATCCATTTTATCAATCCATTACCATTAAAATCAGTGAAACCATAGAGAATGCGGTTCGGTTGGACCTTTTTAGTGTAGATGGTAAAATTATATTTAGTGAACCGGCCTACCTCAAGGAAACGATATTGCAACTACCCCCAATAGCTCCCGGTATTTATTTTCTAAGAGTAACCACCAAGGATGGAGCGGGACTATGTAAAATCATTAAACAATAAATTATTTCGTTACCCTTATGATTAAGTTGGGAGTGAGAATAATTTTGCTGCTGCGGCCGGTGGCAAATAGCTCTAGTTTAATTCTAAAAGAATAGCAACGCCATAGTATTTTCCGAAAGAACTCTTTCAATGGATTTTGTATTTGTATATGTGAAGGCATCAACTGAACGGAGGTAAAACCACAATTTATCATCACCTGTCGGGCTGAGGAGGTGTTTAAATAATTCTCGTGGGTGAAATCTCCATTTGCAAAAATAGTGGCAAAAGGCGCATCCATATTCGGTGTTCGAAAGATAGCAACCCCACCGGGTTTTAATGAGTCTTTAATCTGAATCAGCAAATTCACCAGCTCATCTTTGGTGAAATGTTCGATGATATCGATGCCGGTGATCACCTCAAAATGGTTTTTATGTTGGTTAAGAAAGGAAGTTACATCGTCGCAGATGACGTTCGGAATATTTAATTGATGTGCTACCTTGACCATCTCTTCACTCACGTCAACACCAATCGCATCAGCATATCCTGCCGCTAACATACCGTGAACCAGCGAGCCAATGCCACAACCAATATCCACGATCACACATTTTTTATCGATTGGTAACAAGGGCAAAATCTCCCTTCTCAATTGCGCTGACTCTTCCTTTAATTTCACTTCATAGTTGGTTTCGTTGCGCCCAAGCTGACTGCTATAATATTGCTTATAAAAAATTTCACGGTATTGAAGCATGGGGCGAAAATACTATTTATTCGATTTATGTTGAATGCAATTCTTACTTTTACCCCATGCTCAAGCTCAGCTTCCAGAACAAACGCATAGAAGCCGGTACCGACGAGGCCGGAAGGGGCTGTTTGGCCGGACCTGTTTTTGCAGCAGCAGTGATATTGCCTAGGCGATTTAAAAATAAACTATTGAACGACAGTAAGCAGGTTAACGAAGTCAACCGCTATGCGTTGCGTGAAATTATTGAGAACGAAGCCGTTTGTTTTGCAGTCGCTCAGGTTAGTGAGTCCGAAATCGATAAAATAAATATTCTCAGGGCAAGCATCAAAGCCATGCACCAAGCGATTGATAAGCTCACCCTTAGGCCGGAACTCATCATCGTGGATGGAAACCGTTTTTATCCTTACCCCAAGATACAACATCATTGCTTTATTAAAGGCGATGGCCTTTACCTAAATATTGCTGCTGCAAGCATCCTGGCCAAAACCTACCGCGACGACTTCATGATGCAAGCGTACCAGCAATATCCGCAATACCACTGGAATAAGAATAAAGGTTATGGCACGGCCGCTCATGTGGAAGCCATTCGGGAATTTGGCTATTCACCGTTACATCGTAAAACATTCGTTGTAAAATCGTTGCAACAATTAAATTTGTTTTAAATTCGACCACCGATTGAAATCGTTTTTATCCTTCTATTGCGCTGTGAAAAATAGTATCAAAATAGTACACTACCTGTCTGTAATTCTGAAAACGATATTTTCATTGCGTTTTTATCATTTTTTGCTGGTCAAAATGTATTCGGGTTATCAACGATATCTTTTTTTGCGAAACCTTAACAAGCGTTTTCCAAATACGATTATAGCCGATGATATTATTATTCATAATCCGGAATTAGTAAAGATAGGAACGGATGTTATTATTAGTCCAGGTTGTTATTTAAATTGTGGATACTTGCCTCACCTAGGTAATATAAGTATTGGTAATGGCTCGATTGTAGGTTATAACGCATGCTTGTATGCCGGGGGTGGAAAAATCACTATTGAGAACAATGTTGATCTCGGTATTAACTGTGTGGTTTCTACACAAAGTCGGAGTCTTTTGCAAGATCCGGTGCAGCATCGAAAAAACTTCGAACATACCTTTGGAGAGATCCTTATCGGTGAAGGCACTTTGGTAGGTTCAAATGTGAATATACTTGAAGGCACTGTTTTAGGTAAATATTGTAATGTGATTTCAGGTGCGGTGGTGCAAGGGGTTTATCCTGATCGTACTACCCTGGTCGGCAATCCTTCAAGGCCATTACCAAGAACTAATTTTAATTAAATATATATGCAAATGGATTCGGAGAAAATTGTAATCGATGCGTTAAGAAAAATACACGCTGAGTTAGGTATAAATCAAGACATAACACCCACCACTTTAATTTATGGAGGGGATGTCGGCATCAATTCGTTGTCACTTGTAAAACTCATTGTGGAGATTGAAGAATCGGTGATGACAAATTATAGGAAAGCCATTGTTTTGGCTGACGACCGATCGTTAAGTTTGAAAAACTCACCTTTCAATTCGGTTGAAACGTTGACTAATTATCTAAATACTATATTGTGTGAAAGCAACTAATTTTACCATACTCATCACGGGTGCCAGTAAAGGTATAGGTGCTGAAATCGTGTTCCATTATCTTAGCCTTGGTCATACCATTATTTCCATCAGCCGCAATTCATCGGTAGTCCACGAAAACCATATTCAATATGTGGCAGATATAACCAAAGAGGCGGAGGTGATGAACGTGATTTCCGACCTCAAAGCAAAAAGAACAAAAATTGATGTACTTATTAATAATGCAGGCATCGCCTCGATGAACTTTATGATAAGTACGCCTTTATCAACGGTGATGGAGGTATTCAATACGAATGTTTTCGGATTGTTTCTTCTAACGCGGGAGGTTTCGAAAATGATGATCAGCAAAAACTATGGCCGCATCATAAATTTCTCCTCCGTATCGGTGCCAATGCATCTGGAATGGCAGAGTGTTTATGCATCATCAAAAGCCGCTGTAGAAGAGTTTACACGTATTATTGCAAAGGAGCTAGCCCCGTTTAATATCACCGCCAATATATTAGGCCCCAATCCATATGAAACCGATCTGATAAAGAAAATTCCTGATGTCAATTTAAGCAGCGTAATACAGCAACAGGCCATAAAAAGGAAAGGAGAAATCAATGACATTATTCACTGTATCGATTTTTTTATCAACGAAAGAAGTCAATGCATTACCGGGCAAACCATCTATATTAACGGTGTTTTTTAATGATGCATGTTTTCGAAAATCATTTGTTGCGCTATAGTGAATCAATAGCATTTATTGAAAAAGGCAATTTTATTACCTATCGTCAGTTGCTAGATGATATTCATAGAAGTCAGCATGAGATTAAAAGCCTATTTGGCACAAAGCAGGTTTTGTTTGAATGGAATTATTCAACAACGTATAAAAACATTGTTTTACTTTTTGCATTTGCAGGGGCGAAAGGAATAATAATGCCTGAAAATATCTCACAACGTCTTTTTCCGAATGCAACAAGAAATGTAACCCGGGTTTTTGCGAGTGCTACGACAACGATTGAACTCACTGAAAATAAATTCACACAGGAGTTAATAAAAAGAAATTCGTCCGGTATCATCATTTCAACCTCAGGAACCGGGGGGACGCCCAAAGATGTTGTATTGGATTTTAATCTGCTCTCTGAAAAATATCTTCGACTTAATGCAAAACATACAACGGTATTAACGTTCAGCCTAGAACACATTTCAGGAATCGAGGCGATTTTAAGCATTCTCACTCCGGGTGGCACGATTGTATTGGAGGAGGAGCGTTCGTTCGAAGCGATTGCCAATTCCATAAAAAAATATCAGGTTAATTTAATTGCATGCACTCCTTCTTTTTTAACCCAGCTATATCTCAAAAATTATTTAAATGAAGGATATTTTCATTCGGTCAAGACCATTAATTGCGCTGGTGAAATTCTTACCCAGGCCTGGTTGAATAAATTCCACGCGGGTATGCCATGGGTTCAAATCAAACAAATTTTCGGAACAACGGAGTCAACTAGTTTTAAGACGATTACTCATCCCAATAATAGTAAACGTTTTAAGCCCGGCGAGTACAACATAGATTTTGTGGTAAAGAACAATATTTTGTATTTAAAGAACCGGAATCTGATGCTCGGTAATTGGAGTGAAAATAGAATTAATGATGACCAATGGATTGAAACTACGGATATCGTTGAAATGGATCAAGAAGGTTATCTCGAAATATCGAATCGTTCAGAGAAGATGATTTCTGTAGGTGGAAAAAAAGTAAACCCCGAAGAAGTGGAAAAGGTTATTCAAGAGCTGTCATTCGTGAAATATGCAAAGGTTTTTGGTGAGGAGAATCTTATACTCGGCCAAATTGTTATAGCTGATGTTATGGCGACAACGTTACTTGAAATGGAAGTGAAGCCAATGATTCTTAAGCACTGCAGGGAATCTCTGGAGGCGTATAAGGTTCCAATTAAAATTAATTTTATCACGGAGCTTGCGTTGAACAGTCGTCATAAAAGTATTAAATAAGTAACTTATAAAATGGAAAACAAGGTTCGAATATTTCTTCATCCTCAACGGAGTTTTGACTTAAAAACATATCATCATCATTTCAATTCATGCATGAAATACTGTGATGAGAAAGGTGTCCCCGGCATGCTCATTAGTACTTCGGCAGGCGATTTTTATGATCCCTGGGTGATGGCGCAGTATTTCCTGCAAAGCACCAGAAACACCTCACCTATCATTGCCATTAATCCGGTTTATATTCATCCTTTCGCCGCCGCCCGAATGGTGGTCACCTTATCAGAACTTTATAACCGAAAAATATACTTGAATTTCGTTATCGGTTCCAACCTCACCGATCTTCGTATGCTTGGCGATGCGTTATCGCATGACGACCGTTACGCAAGGATGGATGAGTTTATCACCATATTCGATAAACTTCTCTACTCCAGAACGACATTTAGTTTCGAAGGCGAGTATTTCACGGTTAAAAACGTGGGATTGATGAGCAAATTAAACGAAGAACTTTTGCCGGAGTACTTTGTTTCAGGGCATTCCATGGCGAGCGAAAAGCTAGCCTTGAAATACAAGGTATTAAATGTTCAAATGTTAACTGATGACCATTTCAAAGAAAAGGCATCGGACAAAATTTGTGCGCTAACAGTGGTTTGCAGGAATACGCAACAAGAGGTGGAGTCCTTTCTCGTCAAACAATTTCCCAAGGATCGATTTGGAGAAATAATGTACCAAAGAGGTCTCTTAAATACCGACTCCGAATGGAAGATAAACGTTTTTAATGAGGCTACCAGCAGTGGAAAAACGAAACTCTTTAGGCCAGAGCCTATCCTCAATAATTACACCGCTGATCCTTGCTTAGCCGGAACCATAGAAGAATTGAAAATGTTTTTTGAGCCATTAAAAAATGCCGGATTGAAAAATTATATCCTCACTTTTTATGAGGAAGAGGATCTGGATAATTTCAGGGCACTTTTAGCAGAATAATGCATTGCTTTTTATACGGCGACACTCGTTTCAATCAGCCCATCTTTCAGGCGTACAATTCTCTTTGCAAATTTTGCAATATCTTCTTCGTGAGTCACTAAAATAATCGTATTGCCTTTAGCATGCAATTCGTTGAAGAGCTGCATGATTTCTATCGAAGTCTTGGAGTCAAGATTCCCTGTGGGCTCATCGGCTAATAGAATCGCCGGATTGTTTACGAGTGCTCTAGCCACCGCAACACGTTGTCGTTGTCCGCCGGAAAGCTCGTTGGGTTTATGCGTTAACCGGTCGGCCAAGCCAACGCCAATCAACGTGTTACGAGCCATTTCATCGCGTTTCGTTTTTTTTATTCCTGCATATATCAGCGGAAGTGCCACATTATCGATGGCTGTTTGCCTTGGCATTAGGTTAAAGGTTTGAAACACAAATCCTATTTCTTTATTTCGTATTTCAGCCAGCTCGTTATCGCTCATGCTACTTACATTCTGGTCGTTCAAAATATAGGTACCCGAGGAGGGAGAGTCGAGACACCCTATCATATTCATGAGGGTGCTTTTGCCAGAGCCCGAAGGACCCATTAGTGCTACATATTCGCCCTTTTCAATGGTTAGGTCGATGCCCTTCAAAACTTGAAGCACCTCTTTCCCCATCACATAATTCTTTGTTATTCCTCTTAGAGATATTAATGACATAATACGTGCAACGATAGAACGTGTTGAGCGACGACCATGGAATAGAAATTATTCAATGATCCAGGTTTCCCTGCCTTTTAATAACTTGTCTAAGTCGCCTTTGCCTTTTTTTGCTTTAGCAGTGGCTATTTGCTCATGCAGCCCATCCTCGTAGGTGGAACGGTCTTCTGTGTAAAACACTCCAAACGGTCGAGGTAAATGGTTCTCTTGCGATGGATTGTCGAAAAAACGGGTTAAGATGGTCGCTTTTACCCGATCTGTTTCATCATGTATCCAAAGGTCGTTGGCACTCGACCCACCAGCGATGTCGACAAGCACTGGTTTAAAACCATCGAGACGGATACCTTTTTCACCATTATTACCAAACACCAATGGTTTGCCTTGCTCCATCATCAGTGTTTCTTCTTTTTTGCTTCCTTTTTCAGTGAATATTTCAAAGGCTCCATCATTGAATACATTGCAGTTTTGATAAATTTCAACCATGCTCGTACCTTTGTGTTCATAGGCGCGTTTCAATACATATTGCATGTGTTTTGGATCTCTGTCCATACTTCTCGCAACAAAAGTACTGTCGGCTCCCATACATAAGGCAGCCGGATTAAAAGGATGGTCGATAGAACCCATTGGGGTTGACTTGGTAATTTTTCCTGCTTCGGAGGTAGGAGAATATTGGCCTTTGGTTAAGCCATAAATTTGGTTGTTGAAAAGCAATACATTGATATCTAAATTGCGACGAAGCAAATGAATAAAATGCCCTGCTCCAATACTTAATGCATCTCCATCGCCGGTAACCACCCAAACACTTAATTCGGGGCGACTCATTTTGAGGCCTGAAGCTATGGCTGTGGCCCTTCCATGGATAGTATGCATTCCATACGTCTCCATATAATAAGGAAAACGAGAAGAACAGCCGATGCCGCTGATAAATACAAATTCCTCTTTTGGTCGGCCAAAGTCGGGCAGTACGGTTTGTACTTGTTTTATTATACTATAATCACCACAGCCCGGGCACCAGCGTAAATCTTGATCCGTAACTAAATCTTTTGATGTAAATTGTTTTTCTGCGACTTCAGCCATGATTGTTAACTATATTAAGGATTAAAACTTTGCAAAAGTAAATAATTGTAAGGGATAAATTAAAGAAATGTGAAAAATTAGGTCGGCGAATTCACGCTCAGGGGTATTTCCATTATGGATGTGCTAGGTTAAGCTTAATTTCCAATGTTGGTCAAGTAAGAACAAAGAAACCCTTGTCGCTGCCATTAATCTTGGATAGCAGTTTTTTTTAAGATGAAATACAATAGATCCTTCCTTCGTCAGGATGACAATACAACACTGATTATTAAGGAGAATATACGAATGAATGATGGGACAGAGAAATTTGAGTAATTGACCCTGTTGTATTGTCATCCTGACGAAGGAAGGATCTCATTCTTAAAGGAAATAACGTTAGCATCAAAAGGAAAGATAAAATTGCAACTCGTTGGGTTCAGCACATTAAATATGGAAATGCCCACCCTCAGTGACTCTTTTCAAATTTTTTTACTCCAGCCAAAATACCTATTGATAAAATATTTTCATTCGGTACCAATGGGCAACTCCATTGCTCGCTGTAAGCGCAGTTAGGATTGTAGGCGAAATTAAAGTCAATGGTTGCCATGGAGTCTTGAGGTGTTTCAATATCGATATAGCGCCCTCCTCCGTAGGTATCTATACCGTTGGTTGCATCTTTAAAAGGCAGAAACAAATACGTGTTTTTGGTGTCTTTTTCAGCCGATAGATACAAAGCTAAATGACACGAATCTTCGTGTAATTTAAAATGAGCAATACCCCATCGGATAAATGGGTAGAAGCGATGAAGCGTATGTTGCATTTCCACATAGGCCATCGTATCGAGCTTTTCGATACGTGCTGTAACAGCATAGGCCTTATCGATAGGGAAGTAGTCTAGGCCATGAAAGCTGGTTCGGTCGGTGTCGGTGAGTGGTGATTTTTTTTCATTGCTAAAAATTTCATCAATATTTTTGCGGTGTACTTCGAGCTTGGAAGTATAATCGTCGGTAACTTGCTTGCAACGGATTAAACAACACAATACAAATAATAGGTAAAGCAAGCGTAGCATGGGTATGAAATAAATCTTATAGGATTTTCTTCTCGGTGCATTGCACCACATCGATAACAGAACTGTTATTATGAACGATACCAATAACATTACAATTACTGGCATTCCAACCTACTGGCAGCGTGTATTTAAAAACACGTATGACTACTTTCTTTGCATCTAACACAATGCTCGGTGAGTTAACCTTCAATCCGGCATCGGGGGTGAGCATTTTTCTTAGCACATGATTATGCGTGTAAAATTCGATGGTGGTCGTTGGGTCTTTTTGCTTTCCAATGATACCGTTTTCGGTGATGCCTACACTTAAGTAAAGGTCATTTGGAATATTCTGGGTGCACTCCATCTTCACTTCCGCCGTTACTTCGCGTGTGGTGGTGTTATACGTGTTGGTGATTCCAATATTTATGGGTGATGGTAACAGTAGTTCCTGATTAACAAAAGCGGTCCATTTCGAAAAAAGGTAATATCGTTTGAGCTCGCCAGAGAACAATTTTCTATTGATCCCTCCATTTGGAATGCCATTGGGGTTATCGAGTAACTGGGTAACAATATAATTAGCCGATGAATCTCTGAAATCGGGGAACCCACCCGATGGATTAGTATAGACATCGAGATACCACGTATGCAAGGCAGCGATAACAATTCGACCCGGATTGGCATTACTGATACTGGTAGCCGCATCGTGAGAAGCAGGGCAGCTGATGCATTTTACGCCAGTAATATCCTCAATTAATACATTATGCAACTGAGGCGTAGCCAAAGCACTTGCCACATAATCGGTGTCGCCTTGCACTTTTGCCTTAGGTGGTGTTAAATCGATAAAAGGGCCATCCTCTTTGCATGAATATAGGAGGAGGGTTAAAGAAAGAAGGAGTAAGTACTTTTTCATTATATTTTTTTTAGAAGGTCGATGATAAGGTGAGTTTTATACCATTAAAGGCGGGTTCAAAACGACAGATTCCACCATTACAATTAAACCCGGCCAACTGCTTCACATAAGCCAAAGCAACCCGCGAAGCTCCTTCCGTATAGGCTGCAAAGAGGGTGTAAAAGTGAATTTTTTCTGTTCCTGTTCGTGGGATGATATTTACCATGTCGCCTGCCGAGAAACTCCAATGGGGAGCTATATTGAAGTCAACCAGGAAATTAATAAAACTACCCGAATCCTGCTTCGTACTTAAAAATTGGGCTTCCACTCGTATTGATCTGGTATGGCTTATGTCATAATTTAGTTCGGTGAAAGGAGTAAGGGTAAAAACATCTGCTACGCCCGGTTCTCCTTGCAATATGGCTTGGTTGAACTGAACCGATTGCACGCCTAAAATTAATTTTAGTTGATCGCTGTATTGATGCAACCAGTCGGCATATACTTCTCGAAATAAGATGGCCTTGTTTATTCCGGTAACATAACTTGCGTTCAATTGAAATAAATTTTTGTCGTTATGGGTATAGATGATATCCCCTTGAATGGTTTGTTCGTTATTAAATTGTGTTACGGCGTTATAACGGGCCATCAGGCGATAGGTGTTCTGGCGTGTAATGGATGGAAGATAATTTACTAATCCTGTTAAGCCATTCTCTGACGGTGAAACCCGAAACTCGAAATTATTTAGTTTCCTGTATTGTAAGTTAATGCCGATTCCTCTTTTGCCGGAGTGCGACCATGAAATGATGCCTTGTATAAATTGCCCTTCTCTGTTGATCATCTGTGAGCTGGTTTCATTTTGTACAACGTCTAAGGTTTTACCGGCATATTCTAGCCCCACCGTAAAATCTTTGATATAGGTTGTGGCATACCCTT
>CANNQU010000069.1 GCA_947507965.1 Bacteroidota bacterium | reverse complement strand
TTTTTCTTTCAAAACAGAGCCCGACCTTGACCAGTCTGGAGAAACTGCCTATCTTCGCCTAAGCGGTGAACAGGACAACAGTGGGGAGAGTGAAATATTACACAACCGTTTTAAAAAATCTGTCCAAGAATTAGGGGGCTAATACAATATAATAAAACGACCAACAAAATATGATAGACCTTATTGGTGACATACACGGACACGCAGACAAACTCGAAGAATTACTTCTCAAATTGGGTTATGCAAAAAATAACGGAGCATACTCACATCCCAACAGAAAAGTTTTGTTTGTTGGCGACAATATCGACAGGGGTCCCAAAATTAGAGAAACACTTAAAATAGTTAAGGCAATGGTTGACAGTGAAAACGCTATAGCTTTAATGGGAAATCACGAATACAATGCGCTATGTTTTCATTTTCAAGAAACCGAAGGTGGACACCTTAGAAAGCACCTAATTAAAAATATCATTCAACACTATGAAACTCTTAAACAATTTCAAAACCGACAAAGAGAATATGAAGATTATTTAGATTGGTTTAAGACCTTACCTCTTTATTATGAAACGCACACATTTAGAGCTGTTCACGCTTGTTGGGACAACAACAACATTGACTTCCTAAGGCAAACATTGGTTAACGACAGATTGACTGACGACTTAATTTATCAATCAATAAAAAAAGGAACTGCATTGAACGAAGCTATTGACCAAACATTAAAAGGAAAAGAAATGAAAATGCCGGAAGGACTTTACTTTACTGACAAGGACGGAACAAGGAGAACAGAAATAAGAATTAAATGGTGGGAAAACCCTTCCGAGATGACCTATAAAACAATAAGTGTTGAACCTATTGAGAATTTACCAGAAAAACCAATTGACGTTTCAGAATTAAAATCAAACGACTATTATCAAAGCAAAGACAAAAAAATATTCTTCGGACATTATTGGTTGAAAGGCGAACCATCTTTATACAAGGAAAATATTTGTTGTTTAGACTATAGTGTGGCAAAGGGTGGAAAACTTGTAGCATATCGACTTAACGGAGAAAACAAATTGGACAAAAGTTGCTTGACATATGTTTGAAGGAATTACATCACATAACAGCAGCTACCCAAAAGGCGGGTTTTCGTGTTCCAAAGACAGTTTTTCGGGTAATCAAACATTTGTTTTTCAAATCAAGTTTTGTGGTGAAAGTCCCGCCCTTCGCCAAGCTGCAAAACGTTAACGCTAGCGCTATTATTCTTCCAAAAAACCCTTACTTTTTTTGTTAATTTCCTTTTGATTTTTCAGCTTAATATTCTTAGAATATCGCTCGGTCATTTGTTTGGTTGTATGGCCAGCTTGCTGCCTTATGGCATCAATACTTGTATCGTTATCAATCTTATCATCAATACCTAAATGCTTTACTCCGTAAAGCTTTTTATCAATCTTCAAGGTATCAATAACGTGCTTTTTCCAAATTTCCGTTGCTCTTTTTCGTGGAATATTCAGTTCTCCTGGAGTAAATTCAGTGGAGAAAATGAAATAGTCCTTCGGATATTTGGAAAGGTTCATTGCCTTAAGAAGCTCCATTGCCTCCGGTGGAATTGGAACATACCTTGTCAGCTTTGTTTTTGTCTTACTTTCTCGTTTGCCATAAATAATCACAGATTCCGTTGGCGAAATCTTAAAACATTCTTCCGTTTCATAGTAATTGTAAATCTGTAACCCCACTAGTTCCTTTGGACGAAGGGCAGTATGATAAACTAAAAGAAAGTAGGTTAGGAAGTTTGGGTTCTCCCGGGTAAAGTATTCATGTACCTTCTTCTTCTCATCCGGGGTAAGTGTTTCAAATGACTGTGGTTCCGGTTCGGTCTTTCGTTCAAAGTTCGCAATGGGAGAAACATCAAAGGCGTCATACTTCACAAATACCTTGTAAATTCCTTTCATATTTTCGACGAAGGTGTTATATCGGTTATCACTGATTCCCCGATCCTTTTGTATCTCACCCATGACAAGCCTCAAGTGTGCTTTACGAAATTCGCCAACAGTAAGGTGATTGTATTTTAGTTTCTCGATCGTGAGGTAAATGTATTTCAATACACTACGGTAATCCATTGCCGTTTTCGGCTCTACCTCTGGAGCATGTTTCTCATAAGCCCATTTTAAGCCTTCCATTATTGGCATCATACGGATTGCTTCTCCCGGGTCATTCACCGAAGGATTGATAATGGGGCCATCAAATGTATTCCCGGAAGGATTAAAACCTGTGTTGAGTGCATAAAGCATTCCTTCCATTAAATTACGTGCTTCAGCAAATCGTGATTCAATGGTTTTGAATCTGTTAAGTCCTCCCTTAACTCTGTACCTTACATACTTGCCGTTAACAAGGTATTGATACTTAACAAACCATTCTTTTTTTATGTTTTTTGGCTGCCGTACATCTGCCTTTCCAACAATGCGTTTGCAACCGAAGTAAATTTCTAGGTCTTTGAATTTAGGCAACAACATCTGTTTTTTTTGTCCCGTTTTGTCCCGTTTAAATGACAAAACCCTTACTAGGTAAGGGTTTTGATATTCTTGTAGCGGGAGCAGGACTCGAACCTACGACCTTCGGGTTATGAGCCCGACGAGCTACCACTGCTCCATCCCGCATTATTTTTGAGGGGGCAAAGGTAATGTTTCTTATTGTGTTATACAAGTATTAATATAAGTTCTTATGCTAAGATGATTTTACGATGCAGTACTTGAATTAAATTTTGGCGTTCTATTGAATTATTTTTACTTTCGTAAAATCACGAATTGAAAGTGTTCTGCTTGAAAAAAACTTTTCTTCTGTTTGTTTTTTATACCTTGGCCTCTCGTGCTGCTATGGCTCAGCTTTTTACGGTGGGGAGTGGAACCAACCTCTACATATCCCTCGGCACTGATGTATATATTAACAACGGGCACTTCCTTAATCAGGCTGGTGGAATAACAGATAATAATGCCACAATTCATGTTACCAACGATTGGATTAATAATGGGGGAAATGCTGCATTAACCCTAAACAAAGGAACGGTCGATTTGAATGGCTCAACAACTCAACTTATTACCGGAAGCTCGGCGACCGAATTTAATGGTCTGAACATCTCCAATGGTGCTGGCAATATCATTTTAAATACCAATACCAACGTTGGGGGAACTAATGCAGAACTCGTTTTAGGGTCTAGAAATATCGACCTCAATACTCAACAATTACGAATAACCAATAGCAGCACCTCTGCAATTAGCCGCAGTACCGGCTATATCATAAGCGAAACGCCTCCTGCATCGGGTTATGGCAGCATGGCATGGACGGTAAATACGTCCACGGGCAACTTTGTTTTTCCATTCGGAACTGGCACTAATTATATTCCCTTTACCTTCGATATTACTTCGGCTGCCACAGGCAATGGAAACGTGGTGGTGTCAACCTATCCAACCATTACCAACATCACTCCCAATAACCGGCCATTGCCTACCGGCGTTAATAACTTAAATGATACCCTCTCCTCAGAAGATGCCGACCGAGTGATTGATCGCTTTTGGCCTTTGACCGTATCAGGCTTTACGACGTTACCAGTTGCCACCTTAAATTTCACTTATCAGGATAATGAATGGGATATTACTTCGGGAAGTAATAATGTAATTTCTGAAACCAACTTAAAGGCGCAACGCTGGAACGACTTTGCATGGGTAAGACCCCCTCAAGGAACGAATAACACATCCACCAATACCACTACGATCACCGGTGTGGATTCGTTTAATTCGGTATGGACCTTAGTTGATGAAAATTACCCGCTTCCGGTAACTTTACTCGCCTTTGAAGCCCAAATGGAAAATGAGCAACGAACAAAACTTACCTGGCAAACACAAAGTGAATTAAATAACGACAAATTTGAAATATGGCGAAGTGAAGATGCTATATCTTTTAGCTATTTGACAACCCTAAAAACAAAAGCCCCGAACGGAATTTCAAACAATAAAATAGATTACCTGAGTTACGATGCGCATCCATTTCCATCAATCACCTATTACAAGTTAAAAATTATAACCCAAAGCGAAGAAGCCACTTTTAGTAGTGTTCGTTCGGTAAAACATTCCACTTACAATAATGCCACCTTCGCGGTCTCGCCTAACCCGGTGAATAAAACCTTGACGTTTCTTTTTGATCTTGATGCTCCCGACGTGGTATGCTTCTCCTTAATAAATACAGATGGGAAAATCATAAAAACGATGATTCGCGACTTACCCAAAGGATATTATACGTTTTCTGAGGAGATAAACCAGCTAAGTGCCGGTATGTATTATTTGCAAGCTAAAAGTAGCGCTGTGAATTTTAAGCCTATTAAGCTCATGGTACAACAATAGTAAACGTTTTTCGGCAAATCACAATCTCCTTTTGTTGGCTCTCATGCAGAGAAATAATAATCCTTACAAAAAATTTCACGAATAAAAAAGAATGAAAATCATTTTTCAATAGAATACATATTCACTAAGTTTGCAGAAAAAAATTAAGCCATGGACGAATTAAAAGAAAAATTTTTGGTAAAAGCTACTGCTTATGCTGCAGAAGTAAAAAATATCCTTAAAAACCATGGCTCTGAAAAATTTGGTGATTACACCATAGACGATGTTTATGGTGGCATGAAAGGAATAACCGGTTTGGTTACCGAAACCTCTGCCCTTGATGCCAATGAAGGAATACGTTTCCGAGGATACTCCATTCCTGAACTGTGTGAGAAGCTTCCTGGAAAAGGCACCCCGTATCCTGAAGGATTGTTCTACCTGATGCTTTACGATGAGCTGCCGACGCTTGAAGACACCCGTGAAATAAATAAATTATGGACTTCCCGTTGGGACGTGCCACAGCATGTTTTTAACACACTCGATAGTTTGCCGCTGAACACGCACCCGATGACCCAATTTAGTATTGGTATTATGGCCATGCAAACAGAAAGCATTTTTGCAAAAGCGTATCATGATGGAATAAATAAAAAAGATTATTGGGCTTACCAGTTTGAAGACGCAATGAATTTAATTGCTCGTCTGCCTCGCGTTGCTGCCTATATCTACCGTAGAACCTATAAAGAAGGAAAACATATTGAGCCGGATACAACCCTCGACTGGGCCGGAAATTTTGCTCACATGCTGGGTTACGATGGCGACGAATTTGCCAAACTCATGCGCTTGTATCTTACCATTCACGCCGATCATGAGGGTGGTAATGTATCGGCCCATGTTACGCATTTGGTAGGCTCGGCACTTAGCGACCCTTATCTTTCCTTCTCTGCCGCAATGAATGGCTT
The DNA here is from genome assembly GCA_947507965.1 of Bacteroidota bacterium. GTDB lineage: Bacteria > Bacteroidota > Bacteroidia > UKL13-3 > UKL13-3 > CAINMV01. Next base: position 9,830 of record CANNQU010000069.1, on the reverse strand, counting down.
GGCAGGGCCATTGCATGGCTTAGCCAATCAAGAGGTGGTGCGTTGGCTTAAAAAAATGTGCGAACAATTAGGCGTAGCTCGTCCATCGAAAGAACAAATTGCAAAATATGTTCAAGAAACATTAACCGCTGGTCAGGTGGTACCAGGCTACGGTCATGCGGTATTACGTAAAACCGACCCGCGCTTTACAGCACAGATGGAGTTTGCTAAACAATATTTCCCTGATGATGATTTGGTGAATACGGTATGGAATGTTTATGATACCGTGCCTCCTATTTTAGAGTCGTTAGGCAAAGTTAAAAACCCTTGGCCTAATGTTGATTCTCACTCGGGCGCTTTGTTACAGCATTACGGATTTATGGAAGAAGATTTTTATACGGTATTGTTTGGTGTATCACGCTCATTAGGTGTATTGGCCTCTTTAATCTGGGACAGAGCCTTAGGCTTGCCATTGGAACGCCCAAAATCGATTACCACAGAAGCCATTAAAAAGAAACTTGGGATTTAATTCCATCTACCTCCTTCATTTTTAGGTGTTACTTGATTCCTCTCTTCAATGAATGCATCATTCGGTGGCTAGTTATTTGTTATTAAATAAATTTAGTGCGCTTTTATTTCAACAAAAGTTTTGTTGTTTGAAAAATTCTCCTAGTTTTGCTATCTAAAATTCTAAACCCATGATCTATATGAAATCTTTTACTTCACTAAAATCTTTTGCAATCATTGCAACGCTTACCCTCTTTCTAGTATCTTGCAGCAACCAACGTTATGGCAATATCCAACGAGGAACAATAAAAGCCAAAGAAATAGCAAAAGTTGAAAAAACAACGCCAACAACAACACAAACTATTGATGCCCTCGTTGCCTCAAATCCAACGCTTGCAGCAGTAACCACAACACCCGATATCTTTACCAGTTTTAATGCTGTAAAAGCAGTTAAAGCCGTTGAAGTGACAAGTGTTAAAGAGAAAATCTCGAAAAAAATCATTTCGAAAATGTTCAATACTTTGGTCTCTCCTGCTGTTGAAGCGAAAGCTCCTTATACAGTTGCTACTGCATCAAACCAATCCGGCACCAATAATCATGCGATTGAAAAAGCACTTTTGATTTTGCTGGCGATATTAATTCCACCGGTTGCTGTTGGTTTAGTTTCTGATTGGAGCGATACCAGTGCCATCATCATTAACCTTATTCTTACTATCCTTTGCTGGATTCCTGGAATTATTCATGCCTTCATCTATATTAAGAAAAACAACTAATCGTTGTTGAAAAAATTTATTTTAATCGGCGGGTTAATAGCTGTACCAATAGTGTTATGGTTATTGCCCGCCGATTTTTTTGATTCCGGCTTACCACCAATTTGCCCTTCTCAAATTCTTTTACATCAGAGTTGCCCTGGTTGTGGCATCACCCGTGCAGTGCAACATGCTATGCACCTTGATTTCGATACGGCATGGTATTTTAACAAACTGATTATTTTTGTTTTTCCGGCGATGATCTATTTCTGGTTCAAATACTTGATACAGTTTTGGAATGAAAGAAGAGAAAAAAAATAAACCAAAACAGAAGCTTCCTGAACCGCTTCTCGGAAATTACACCCGCGGCCGCTGTCACACACCAACCAATTTTACCAGCCCTTCATCTAGATATCTCCCAACTGCGGTCGCATCACCAATTCCTCCACCACCACCGTTTTTAAATTATAACAGCTCCATATCGCTTCGGCAATTTCATGAGGCTGCATAAAACGTTGTGGAGGCAATGTCGTGCCTGCCCACGAATGGGTAAGGGTAGCCCCCGGTAGCACCGAGGTTACCTTAATGCCATACGCCTTCAACTCCTCACGCAAAATTTTACTAAAGCCAAGTAACGCAAACTTACTGATTGAATAACTGCCTCCATTGGAATGCGCGGTGATACTTGCCGTAGAACAGATATTAAAAATATGAGAGAATTTCGTTTTCTTTACTATCGGCAATAAGCCTCGGGTGATATGATAGCTTCCTCCAATATTAATGTTCATGATGGTTTCAAACGTCTCGTCGGCCTCCTCGGCAATGCTGCCCGGCATAAACACACCTGCATTATTTACCAAAACATCGATGGTATTAAATTTTTCGGCAATAGCATCTGAAAAATCACGCACTTGCCCCTTATTACCCATATCGCAAACCTGAGCAAATACCTTGATCGCTGGGTACTTTGCAACCAATGATACTTTTAATTGCTCTAATTCATCCCCATTTCGGGCACACGTTATGATGTCGAATCCCTTACTGGCAAAAACTTCTATGATAGAAAACCCGATACCTTTAGTACCCCCGGTTACAATAATATTCATGTTGCAAAGTAAATATTAAAATTCATTTGTTATTTTCGATGCTTCATCTATGCAATTATTTTACGCTCCTAATATCGTTATTGAACAACAACTGCCTATAGAAGAGGCGAAACATTGTATTAAAATTTTACGACATACCGTTGGCGATATCATCAAGGTAACGGATGGAAAAGGCTTGTTTTATGAATGTGAAATATTAAACACCAATAAATGCGATATAAAAACCATTCGTACTTCACCCGAAAAAGCGGCTAGGCCACATCACCTGCACCTGGCGGTGGCTCCTACAAAAAATGGAGAACGCACCGATTGGATGATCGAAAAACTCGTTGAGTTTGGCATCGACGAAATTACTTTTTTAAGTTGTGCGCATAACGAGAGAAATAAAATTAATTGGGAACGGTGCAATAAAATAGCCATCTCGGCAATGAAGCAATCGTTGAAGGCAACACTACCCAAGATTAACGACATCATACCTTTTAAAGAATTTATTAGTACGGCAGGTACCAAAAACGATAACAAATTTATAGCCCATTGCGACGACACTTTCTCTCGTCGAGAAATCAATCAAACGCCTGCATCAAAAAATGTGCGATGCTGTATTGGACCGGAAGGCGATTTTTCGAAACAGGAAATAACGTATGCAATAGAAAAAGGATACGAAGGAATAGCCCTGGCAGGTAGCCGTTTACGCACCGAAACGGCTGCCATTGCCGTATGCAGTTATTTTTATTTTAACTAAGAAAGAAATACCTACAAGGCCTTTTCTACCACTACTGCGGTGCCATAGGCCAATACCTCCGTAAGACCTTGCATCACTTCATTCGACTCGTAACGCATGTTTATAATAGCATTCGCACCCAAATCTTTACCGTGCTTGATCATCAGTTGTAAAGCCTCTTCTCTCGAATTTTCACACAGTTCGGTATAAATGGCGCTTTTACCTCCAAAGATCGTCATAAATCCTCCGGCAATATTACCGAGAATACTTCTTGATCGTACTGTAATGCCGCGCACTAAGCCCAATTGGGTTTTTATTTTGTATCCTTCTAAAGAGGAACTTGTGGTGATGAGTAGATTGTCCATGGATATTATTTTAATATTTTAACGATGAGAATGGCAAAGATATGAAATATCAAGTGGAGGAAATCATGAAAATATTTTGAACCAAAAAAAGCCCCCATCCATAACGGAAGGGGGCTTTATAAAATAGTTAAATTCTATTTATTTGATGATTTCAGTTACCTGACCTGCACCAATGGTACGACCACCTTCGCGGATCGCGAAACGTAAGCCTTTTTCCATTGCAATAGGGTTAATCAATACAACATTGATGGTAACGTTATCGCCTGGCATAATCATTTCCACTCCTTCTGGCAAAGAAATTTCACCAGTTACGTCGGTAGTACGGAAATAAAATTGTGGACGATATTTGTTAAAGAATGGTGTGTGACGACCACCTTCATCTTTGCTTAATACATAAATTTCGCCTTTAAATTGGGTGTGAGGTGTTACTGAACCCGGCTTGCAAATTACCATTCCTCTACGGATAGCTTCTTTTTCAATACCACGTAACAATAAACCTACGTTATCACCCGCTTCACCACGATCTAATATCTTACGGAACATCTCAACACCAGTAACAACTGAAGTTAATGTTTTTTCGCCTTCTTTTTGTAACCCGATAATTTCTACCGATTCGTTGGAATTGATAATACCTCTTTCGATACGACCGGTTGCAACCGTTCCACGACCTGTGATAGAGAACACATCCTCTACCGGCATGAGCATCGGCAACTCCGTCAAACGTGGAGGAACAGGAATGTAGGTATCCACATGATCCATCAATTCCATGATTTTATCAACCCAAATTGGATCGTTATTCAAACCACCTAAGGCCGAACCACGTACAATTGGAATCTCGTCGCCTGGGAATTCATATTTATTTAATAACTCACGGATTTCCATTTCAACAATATCCAAAATCTCGGTATCGTCAACCATATCCACTTTGTTCATAAACACCACTACCTTAGGCACACCTACCTGGCGAGCCAATAGAATATGTTCGCGAGTTTGAGGCATAGGGCCATCCGTTGCAGCAACAACCAATATAGCGCCATCCATTTGTGCCGCACCCGTAACCATGTTCTTAACATAGTCGGCGTGTCCCGGACAGTCAACGTGAGCATAATGACGTGTTGCTGTAGTATATTCTACATGCGCCGTATTAATAGTAATACCGCGTTCTTTTTCTTCCGGAGCAGAGTCAATGGACTCGAAAGAACGTTTTTCTGAAAGACCTTTTCCAGCTAATACCGATGTAATTGCAGCGGTTAAAGTAGTTTTGCCGTGATCTACGTGACCAATAGTTCCTACGTTTACGTGTGGTTTGCTGCGGTCAAATTTCTCTTTAGTTGCCATGATTGATTATTTATGAGTGTTGTGTTAAAATTTAAAAATATACTAATTTACAAAAAAATGTTTTCCCTTTAATTCCTATTAAAAATGAGCGGGAGACGAGGCTCGAACCCGCGACCTGCAGCTTGGAAGGCTGCCGCTCTACCAACTGAGCTACTCCCGCATTTTATTTTTACTCCCTTACCTGCCCTTCTAAAGTCATTGAGCCGTTGAGCAGAATCGGACTGCCGACCTCTTCCTTACCAAGGAAGTGCTCTACCACTGAGCTACAAAGGCATATTACCGTGGGGAGAGAAGGATTTGAACCTTCGAAACCGAAGTAACGGATTTACAGTCCGTCCCATTTGACCGCTCTGGAATCTCCCCCAATTCAATCAACAATTATTGGCATTCCATTTTAAAACATTTACGTCAAAAAAGGTATAACCAAGAATCCTAAATTGTATTGAGCCAAATGCCGGGATCGAACCAGCGACCTACTGATTACAAATCAGTTGCTCTACCAGCTGAGCTAATTTGGCCTATTTTACTACTACCTAAAAGCCTCAAATGCAAAGCCAATAGGGGTTTTTAAAAGAACATTCTTAGAAAAAAAGAGATCACCTGTTTTTCAAAGGAGTGCAAAAGTATGGAAAAAAAATATTTTTTACAAAGTTTTTTTATGAAAACGTGAATGATTTGCTTTGGAGCGTCTAAAAAATTGCTTTTGGCAAAAAATTAAAAACTTACTTTTGCTTTCGAAATATCGATTCAAGGCAATGCAACAAACAGAAAAATACCAACCCAAACACAAAATACGTATCGTTACTGCTGCCTCCTTGTTCGATGGGCATGATGCGGCCATCAATGTGATGCGACGTATCATTCAAGCTACCGGTTGTGAAGTAATTCACTTAGGTCATAATCGTAGCGTTGATGAGGTGGTAAACTGCGCCATTCAGGAAGATGCTCAAGCCATAGCCATGACCAGCTATCAAGGAGGTCATATGGAGTACTTTAAATATATGTTCGATTTGCTTAAAGAAAAAGGATCGTCGCATATTAAAATATTTGCCGGTGGTGGTGGTGTTATCCTACCCGCCGAAATTAATGAGCTGGAAAAGTATGGTATCGCAAAAATTTATAGCCCGGATGATGGAAGAGTTATGGGTCTTCAAGGAATGATCAACGACCTGGTTTCGCAATCGGATTATGAAACATTGACAGAATTAAAAAACCATCTGCAACTTTTAAAAGATAAAAACCCTAAAATCATTGCCCAGACAATAACGGTTGCTGAAAACCACCCTGAAAATTTTGATAAAGCAAAACTAATCACATCATCTAAGATTATTCCGGTACTTGGCATTACAGGCACCGGTGGTGCCGGTAAATCGAGCCTCGTTGATGAGCTGGTGCGACGATTCCTGTTCGACTTTACCGATAAAACATTAGCTATCATTTCGGTCGACCCGAGTAAAAGAAAAACAGGTGGTGCTTTACTCGGTGATAGAATCCGGATGAATAGTATCAATAACCCCCGAATCTATATGCGATCTCTTGCCACTCGTCAAGCCAATTTGGCCTTGAGTAAATATGTGCAGGAAAGCATTGATATATGCCGGGCTGCCGATTTTGATATGATCATCGTAGAAACAAGCGGTATCGGTCAAAGCGACACCGAAATCACAGACCATTGCGATGTAAGCCTCTATGTAATGACGAGCGAATTCGGTGCCGCTTCACAACTGGAAAAAATTGACATGCTCGACTTCGCCGATTTGGTATCCATCAATAAATTTGATAAGAAAGGAAGTCTGGATGCACTTCGCGACGTGCGTAAACAATATAAACGTAACCATAATTTGTTTGATGCCATTGATGAATCGCTTCCTGTGTATGCAACCATCGCATCGCAGTTTAACGACCCCGGCATGAATAATTTATATAAAGCCATCATGGATAAAATTTGCAGCAAAACCAACGCCCCACTGCAAAGCCAAGCGGAGCTTACCCTTGAGCAAAGCAAAAAAATAGTGGTGATCCCTTCCGAACGGGTGCGTTATCTGGCTGAAATTGTAGAGAACAACAAACGGTACGACGACTGGGCGAAAAAACAAAGCAATATAGCACAAAAATTGTATCAACTCAATGGAACCTTGGAAATATTGGAGAAAGTGGAAAAAGAAATACGGCGTTAAACAAAATGCAATACACGAACCTCATTAATCTATTTCATCAACACATTCTAAGCCCAACTCGATAAAACCAACCAATATAGCTGAAACCCCGGTAGGAATAAATAAAGATCATTAGAAACAACGTCCAATTGACGGGATAACCCAAAATAGTAATTCAATGTAATGCAAAATATTAAAGACCAAATTACCGCTCTCGAAAAACAACTCGCACCCGAATGCAAAGAGTTGATCGACCATTGGGAAACAAAAGAAAAGCTATATAAAGACGAAGATTACAATTATACCGTACGTGAAAAAATCTTAAAGATTAAAACGCATACAGAAAGTTTAAGTCACTCCCAAATACCAAAAATAAGTACTCCCAGGTACAAGGCCTGGGGCGATTTATTACAATGGCAGCTTCAGGAAAATGTACCCGGCGAATTTCCTTACACGGCTGGCATCTACCCGTTCAAACGGGAAGGCGAAGACCCTACACGAATGTTTGCCGGCGAAGGTGGCCCCGAGCGCACCAACAAACGCTTTCATTATGTGAGTTTAGGACAGCCTGCCAAACGCCTCAGCACCGCCTTCGACAGCGTTACGTTATACGGTGAAGACCCCAATACCCGGCCCGATATCTATGGAAAAATTGGCAACAGCGGGGTAAGCATAGCCACCCTCGATGATGCTAAAAAACTATATAGCGGTTTCGATCTATGCAGCCCCACCACCTCGGTAAGTATGACCATTAATGGACCGGCTGCAATTTTACTTGGTTTTTTCATGAATGCTGCCATCGATCAACAATGTGAGAAATACATTATTGCCAACGGACTGGAAAAGAAAGTGGAGCAAGAAATAAACGCGATCTACAAGCAAAAAAATATGGTGCGGCCTACCTACAGTGGCCTCCTGCCGCAAGGCAACGATGGCTTAGGGTTAATGCTTTTGGGCGTTTCCGGTGAAGAGGTATTGCCAATAGCTATTTATGAAAAAATAAAAAAAGAATCGATGGCCTCCGTGCGCGGTACCGTTCAAGCCGATATCCTAAAAGAAGATCAGGCACAGAATACCTGCATTTTTTCTACCGAATTTGCGCTGCGGCTGATGGGCGATATTCAACATTATTTTATCCTAAATAAAATTCGAAATTTTTATAGCGTGAGTATCAGTGGCTATCATATTGCCGAAGCCGGAGCCAACCCCATCACACAGCTAGCCCTCACCCTATCCAATGGATTTACTTATGTAGAGTATTATTTAAGCAGGGGCATGCATATCGACGACTTTGCTCCGAACTTATCTTTTTTCTTTAGTAATGGAGTCGATCCAGAGTATGCCGTCATCGGTAGAGTTGCACGTCGTATCTGGGCCAAAGCCATTAAACACAAATACCATGGCAATGAGCGTAGTCAGATGCTCAAATACCATATTCAAACGAGCGGACGAAGTTTACATGCTCAAGAAATCGACTTTAATGATATTCGTACCACGCTACAAGCACTTTATGCTATTTACGACAACTGCAATAGCTTGCATACCAATGCTTATGATGAAGCCATTACCACCCCTACCGAAGAAAGCGTACGCCGGGCTATGGCCATTCAACTTATTATCAACCGAGAACTCGGGCTGGCAAAAAATGAAAACCCGATACAAGGAAGTTTCATCATCGAAGAAATGACCGACCTGGTGGAAGCGGCCGTGTACACCGAGTTTATGAGTATCAACGAACGTGGTGGGGTGCTGGGCGCCATGGAAACCATGTACCAGCGAAACAAAATACAGGAAGAGAGTTTGTATTACGAAACGTTAAAACATAACGGCGAATTCCCCATTATTGGAGTCAACACCTTTCTTAGTAGTAAAGGCTCTCCTACGGTTATTCCGCAGGAAGTAATTCGTAGTACGGAAGAGGAAAAGCAATATCAGATTAGTACCTTGAAAGCTTTTCAACAACGAAATGAAAAAGAAGCTCCGGCCTTACTCCAAAAATTGCAACAAACAGCCATTGCCAATGAGAATGTTTTTGATGTATTAATGGATGCTTGTAAAATATGCTCCCTTGGGCAAATTTCAAATGCCTTGTATGCCGTGGGTGGCCAATATCGACGGAATATGTAGGGTTATGGTGATAAAACTATTTTTAAATGAAAAAAATACACCTTCTTCTCATTTTATTTTGCCTTTTAATGACGAGTTCCATTGCTCAAATTCATAAGGATACAAGCCGGCCTAGTCCTCAGAATGACACCCTATCAGTAGGAAAATTTGGCACTTATGTTTCCCTTGGTATTGGCCTCAGTCGTGCCAATGAAATTCCCGGTGCTATCGCAATGTTTGGATTGTCGTTGGCCTATAAAACCACTTTATTTTCATTTTCTCGAGCGGGTGGTGGTACCATACATAATTATGTTGGAGGGAAAGATGAATTTTATGAGACCGATTATACCGCCTTATTGTTGGGTAAGGCTTACCGAAGTAAGCATACTTTAATCTCTTTCTCGGGAGGCCTTGCCTATACCAATATAGAAGTTGACCATGGCAGAATGCCTTATAATCTCCCATACGATGAATCGGGAATTATTTCAATACCGTTGGAATTTAATTTTTTTTTGCTCGCTGGTAATGCATTAGGAATTGGAGTTCATGTCTCAAAAGATCTCGTTCCGAAACTAGAATTTTCACCTTTCTATTTATGCTTTTCGTTGGTTGGTGGCGTATGGAATGACCGTCATCCTATGTAATAACCACCGCTAATGGGTTATTCCGAATTTGATGTGCTGGGTTAAGCTTAATTTCCAATGCTGGTCAAGTAAGAACAAAGAAACCCTTGTCTCTGCCATTAATCTTGGATAGAAGTTTTTTAAGATGAAATACAATAGATCCTTCCTTCGTCTGGATGA
>CANNQU010000068.1 GCA_947507965.1 Bacteroidota bacterium | reverse complement strand
TTACCTTTCTTTTTGTTGCTTCTTTTCAAATGGTGGCTTTAGGTATTATAGGCGAATATGTATGGAGAGCACTTGATGCTGCCCGTGGCCGGCCTAATTTTGTGGTTGATGAGGTAAGCAAGGCCGGGGAGGTGTTGCCGAATGAATAGGTTGTTTGTCAAAAAACAGCATCAAGAACAAGGGTTAACCTAATTTTAAGTTTCTCATAATGGCAAGGCAGGTAGCTTTTGGTGATGATAATTCTACGTTGAAATACGGGGTCATTAAAGCGTTTCCAATTAAGAATTAACAATTATCTTCGCGCTTCAAAAAACAAGTTTTATAATGAGCAATTTGGAGTTAAGCGAGCAAGAATTATTACGCAGAACAAAGCTGGAAGAATTCGTTAAATTAGGTATTGATGCCTATCCGGCAGCGTTGTATCCGGTATCGCACAAAGCATTAGAAATTAAGGGCAATTTTACGTTGGAGAATGCAGCGCAGTATAAGGAGATATGCATTGCCGGCCGGATGATGAGCGTACGTGATATGGGCAAGGCCGCTTTTGTCGTCATCCAGGACGCCACCGGTAAAATTCAAATTTATATCCGCAGAGATGACATTTGTTCTACAGAGGATAAAACGATGTATGACGTGGTATTCAAAAAGCTTTTGGATATTGGTGATATCATCGGTATCAAAGGCTACGGCTTTATCACCAAAACCGGAGAGACGTCGGTTCATGCAACGGAAATAACGCTGCTATCCAAATCATTAAAACCACTTCCGATTGTAAAAGAAAAAGACGGAGAAAGTTTTGATGCCGTAACCGATCCGGAGTTTCGCTACCGCCAACGTTACGCCGATTTAATTATTAACCCAGAGGTGCGTGAAGTGTTTAAGAAGAGAACAAAAATCGTACAGATCATTCGTAATTTTTATAATGATTTGGGAATGTTGGAAGTGGATACTCCCATCCTTCAACCTATCCCAGGCGGCGCCGCCGCTCGACCGTTTACAACGCATCATAATGCCTTGGATATGCCTTTGTATTTGCGTATTGCCAACGAACTATACTTAAAACGTCTCATCGTAGGTGGCTTTGATGGTGTATTTGAGTTTGCTAAAGACTTTAGAAACGAAGGTATGGATCGAACCCATAACCCTGAATTTACGGTGATGGAAATGTATGCAGCATATAAGGATTATTTCTGGATGATGGAGCAAACGGAGAAATTATTAGAAAAAATTGCAATGGAATTACATGGAACATCGAACGTTGAGGTAGGAGCGCAAATCATCGATTTTAAGGCTCCATTCAAACGTATTACCATGTATGATGCCATAAAAGAACATACGGGTATCGATATCTCGGAGATGGATGAAGCACAATTGCGCGATACCTGTAATCAGTTAGGCATTCACGCCGATTCGACGATGGGGAAAGGCAAGATGATAGACGAGCTTTTTGGTGAGAAATGTGAGGCAACCTATATTCAACCCACGTATATTATCGATTACCCTGAAGAGATGAGTCCGCTTACGAAGAAACATAGAAGTAAAAAAGGATTGGTCGAACGATTTGAATTAATTGTCAATGGAAAAGAATTGGCTAATGCGTACAGTGAGTTAAACGACCCGATTGATCAACGTAAACGTTTTGAAGATCAGGTAGCATTAATGGAGCGGGGCGATGATGAAGCGATGTTTATTGACCATGATTTCTTACGTGCTTTAGAATATGGCATGCCACCTACGAGTGGTATCGGTATCGGTATCGATCGGTTAACGATGTATATGACCAACCAACATTCGATTCAAGATGTCTTGTTCTTCCCTCAGATGCGTATGGAAGTAAAACAAGGTGGGGCAACAATTGAAACGAAGTAGTAGCGGTGCACCTCTTGGCAAGGAATCAGCCACAAACGTAAGACTTCCGAACGAGGTAACAAGGAGGTCACAATCGGGGCTTCGTAATTTTCACCCTATTTATTTTTCGTTTATCTACCGTTTCAATTTTAAACTCAACGGAGGCTATATTTAATTTCTGTCCTATATTGGGTATTTTTTCAAACACTTCGGTAATTAATCCGCTTATGGTTTCCGATTCACCTTTCTGGTGGTCAAAGAAATCGTCGGGCAATTCAAGTACACGGCACATATCAATTAGATTTGTTTTCCCTTCAAAAACATAATTGTATTCATCGAGCTTGCTATATTGAGTTTCTTCTACATCAAATTCATCATTCATTTCCCCAAAAACCTCTTCAATAATATCGTCCATCGTTACGATTCCCAAAGCCCCACCGTATTCATCGACAACGATAGCCATATGGGTTTTTTCTTCCTGAAAATCTTTCAGAAGGTCGTCGATTTTTTTATTCTCAGGAACAAACTTCACGGGTTTTAGAAGCTGCTGCCATGCATAATCATTATCCTTTTTAACCTGTGGTAACACATCTTTAATGAACAATATTCCTTCCACATTATCGAAGCCTTTGTTCGTCACCGGAAACCTCGAAAAACCCCATTGTTTGATACGTTGCAGTACATCATGAAATTTCATGTTATTCTCCAAATAGGCAACGTCCATTCGGGGCTTCATCACTTGCTTTACATCGGTTTCACCGAAGTTTACAATATTCTTTAAAATGAGTTTTTCTTCCTTTGGAGTGTCTTTGTCACTGGTAATATCGATGGCAAAGTTAAGGTCATCAACCGAAACGGTGTGCCCTTTTTTGGTGATGCGTTTATCGATAATGGCAGAGGTGCGTGAAAGTGCCCACACCAAGGGCTTTAAAAACTGGCTTAAACGGAGCATGGGGAAAGCCATGAATTTACTCACTTGGTAAGCATTTTGAGCAGCATATAATTTGGGTAATACCTCTCCAAACAAGACAATAATAAACGTAACAATTATGGTTTCAAAAACAATTCGGCCGACCGGATATTGTGAGAAGTCGAAGATCAGATTGATGAGATAGGTGCTGAGCATGACGACCGTTACATTAATAAAATTTCCAGCAATAAGAATCGTGGCGATTAATATTTTATGTTTGTTGATGAGCCATAATATGGTTTTTGATTTTGGTGTTTGCTCTTCATTGAGCGTATGCAATTGCGTAGGCGAAAGAGAGAAAAGAGCATTCTCGCTACCTGCAACTAATGCTCCCAAAAACACACAAAGTATGATGAAAAAAACACAAGCGATAATGACGCCGCTATCACTATAATCCAAGTTCGGGTTAATAATAGCTAAAAAAAACATATTTGTGTGTTCGGGGGGCACTATTAATAGTGGTTATTAAAAGGGTAGATCATCAACGGAGTTGGCGTTAATAAAATCATCAGGGTTTGGTATGTTTTCTGATTTATCATTACCTGTGGCGGTTGACTTTTGATCGCCAATACTACTTAACATGGTAAAGCCTAAAACGCGAATGAAGGTTCGGTATTTCTTAATGCCGTTGTCTTCCCAGGTGTCGGTTTTAATTTTACCCTCTACATAAACTAATTTTCCTTTTCGTAAATACTGTTCTGCAATTTTAGCTTGGTCGCCCCAAATTTCGAGGTTGTGCCATTCTGTTGATTCTAGTGGATTGCCGTTTTTGTCCTTGAATTTTTCGGTCGTTGCAAGGGATAACTTGGCAACTTTGCTGCCGTTTTCTAATGTCGTTACTACCGGGTCTTTTCCTAAGTGCCCGATAAGCATAACTTTGTTTAATGAAGCCATAATGTGTTTAATTTAAATGTTTTTAATACTGTTTAAGAAATAATGCGATGCCAAAAACGTTTCAATGACTTTAGGCACAGCAAATGAATTTATTATGTTTTTTTCAATTTCAAATATAAGAGATTTTTCCGAATTCAGAAATTTTGATATTTTGATAATATGGAAAGTAACAAATATATTTTGATGAGAGAGTTTATGAAGTACTGGTTTTAACGATAAGATTTCCGTGATCTCTGATTTTGAGGTCCAGCTTTTGAAATCAGGATCTAGCATTATTTTTTTTAGTGCGATGGGCTTCAACGATTCAATTAAGGGGAAGTCATATAGGTTTTGCCATACGTCGTTAGCCGTTCTTTTCTTCATATAAATACTGTTTCGGTTCGTTAAGAAGATAATATAGTTGAAATGTCTTTCCCTAATAGAAATCGCTTTTCCTTTTACCGGTATTTGGCCTGTTTTGTTTTCAATGCGAGCAATGCATAAGCTATCGAAGGGGCAATGGGCGCATTTCGGATTTTTAGGCGTACACTGTAACGCCCCAAAATCCATCAGGGCTTGATTGAAGGTGGCAGCATCGTTTACATTGCTTATGATTTCATTTAAGACCATCATAACCGATGCTTTGGTTGTTGCCGTCTTTAGCGGTGTTTCAATTCCTATTAGTCGGGTTATAAAACGATACACATTTCCATCTAACACCGGGTGTTTTAAGTTGAAGGCAAAGCTAGCAATGGCTGCAGCGGTATAATCACCAATGCCTTTAAGCTTTATAATCTCTTCCCATGTGGTTGGAAATTTGCCTTTATTATCGGTGTGGATGCTTCGAGCAGTGGAAAGCAAATTTCTTGCTCTGCTGTAATAACCCAGTCCTTGCCAAAGTTTCATCACCTCATCATCGTTGGCTTTGGCTAAGCTTTTTAAGGTTGGATATTGTTTTAGAAACCGATGGTAATAGGGAAGCCCCTGTTCAACTCTGGTTTGTTGTAAAATGATCTCGGATAGCCATATTTTGTAAGGGTCGGTAGTATTTCTCCAAGGAAGCTCTCTTTTGTTTTTTATGTACCACGTAATCAGTGTGTTAGCTATATTTTTTAACATTTGTTAGGAGATTCTTAAAAAAAAATTGGCAGTATCAAATTTCAGTATAATATTTGTATTCATCTAAATGCCAGTTATATGACTAAAGCTGATATCGTTAATGAGATTGTTTCTAAAACGACTCTTGACAAAAATGATGTGCAAAACACGGTTGATTTCTTTTTGAAACAGGTTAAAAGTAATATGATAGAAGGCAAAAATATCTATTTCCGTGGCTTTGGGAGTTTTATTTTGAAAAAGAGAGCGAAAAAAATCGCTCGTAACATTTCCAAAAATACCGAAATGGTTATTGAAGAGCATTTTATTCCTAAGTTCAAGCCGGCTAAAACTTTTCTTGAAAAAGTAAAGAAAAGTGAGGCGGTAAATAGAATCGGGAAATAACGCTACGCACTCTTTCGTGCCTAAGAATTTGAAAAAGAATTCCGAAGGTGTTACTATTGATTAATGGTTTTAGTGGGTGCTAATATATTAAATGAAAAAATGGATGATGTAATATACGAGAGCTGCCAGCAAGCTCGATATAGGAATCGTTAAAATCCAGGCCCAAAGCAATTGGTAGGTCACTCCCCATCGAACGGCACTCAATCTTTTGGTAGCCCCCACGCCAATAATGGCTCCAGTAATGGTATGCGTGGTAGAAACAGGAATACCCATTTGTTCTGTTAAAAATAACGTTGTTGCACCGGCCGTTTCCGCGCACACTCCCTCTATGGGTGTTACTTTTGTGATTTTTGTCCCCATTGTTTTTACAATCTTCCAGCCACCACTTAAAGTTCCTAAACTTATGGCGGTATAGCAAGCGAGTGGCACCCACTCAGGCATCGATTTAATGTCAAGTATGGTGCCATTGGCAACAAATGCCGCTGCTATGATTCCCATTACCTTCTGCGCATCGTTTCCTCCATGACCAATACTAAAAGCAGCCGATGACACTAACTGCAAGCGTTTATACATCTTTCCGGTTCGACTAACTTTGGGTTCGTTTAGTTTTTCGTTATAAATAAAGGCAAAAACGAATAGCATCAGCATTCCAATTAAACAATATCGAAGTATTTTATTGTCGGCCTTTTCAATTTCTTTTTTCAAGTCGCTTTTTACGTCGACGTTTATTTTCTTTTTAAATTGATCCACTTCATTCCAACTGATAGGAACTTTCAATAACATCTCCGATATCATTGCTTCATATCCAATTTCATGATATTTTTTCGAAATTGGAACTAAACTATCCAGGCTTCTTTTAGCGTATTCATATTCTTGCTTTTTGGATGGATCATTTTTTAATAAAATTTTCAATTGATCAACTTTGAAATATGCGTTTAGCTTGTCTTTTAATCGACTTTTCTCGATGTCTTTTATGTTAATGTTACGTACTATTTCTTCAGCAATACCATCGGCCCCCTGACTTTCATATTTCCAGGTATAAGCCATGCTCGCGTTGGCGCTAATACTGGCTTTAGCCAATTTATGAATTGCTTCTTGTAGTTTTATGCTGGTTGCCGAATCGGGCCCTTGAGCAAGGTCGTAGGTGAGGTTTTCTACCTCGTATTGATATTTATCTGCCTTGAAATATTTGGTTAGATTTTCGTTGATTTTGTTTTCTTGAAAATTGATAAATAAAAACCATAAACCAATCGCAGAAACGATGAGTATGGCACTCTTTAGCCACGTATTTCTGCTGATGGTGACAAACGTAAAGAACATCGAAATTGCCATCCCTAGAAGAGGCGCAAGAAAAATAAACAATAAGGTTTTCGAGATTTTGTCACTGTCAACGATTTTAAAAATAGGTGTCATCCCTTTGCTAAGCAACGCATAACAAATGGCCGCACCGGCAAATCCTCCGATGAGGGTATGAGAGGAAGAAGATGGAATACCATACCACCAGGTTAAAAGATTCCAGATTATAGCGGCTATTAAGCCACTAAAAATAACCGGTAAGGTTACAAATTCACTTCGTACTGTTTTTCCAATGGTATTGGCTACGGCGTGATCCTTGAATATGGTGTAAGCAACAAAGTTAAAAAAAGCCGCCCATAATACCGCTTGAATAGGGGTCAGTACTTTTGTGGAAACAACGGTGGCAATTGAATTTGCTGCATCATGAAAGCCATTGATGTAATCGAAAACTAAGGCTAAAACTATGATAATAAATATAAATGACATCGCTTTTTTTTTATTGGGTTAGCTCTTAATTCTTAGGCGTACTTTACAATGATCGATTCGATTACGTTTGCCGCATCTTCACATTTGTCGGTTGCTTTTTCCAAGGTGCTTAATACTTCTTTTTGCTTAATTAGTTCAATGGCATTGGTTTCAAATTCAAATAAATACGCAACGGCCGTATCAAAAACGTAGTCGCTTTGGTTTTCAATGCTATTGATTCGTACGCAAGCGTCGGTTATCTTACGAAGGTTTTTCATGTCGCGAAGTTCCCGTACGGCAGCCTCCAACTCTTTGGTGCTCTGATTTATCAATTCAGCAAGCTTCTTAATGTATTCTGAAATGAATTCCACCTTATAATAGAGAATTCGATTGGTGCTCCCATGAATATAATCTGCAACATCATCTATGGCCGAGGCCAGATAGTGTATGTCCTCCCGATCAAATGGGGTGATGAAATTTTTGCTCAGCTCTAAAAATATTTGATGGGTGATATCATCACCCCGGTGTTCTAATTCTTCGATCTCTTTTATTTTTATGTTGCGATCATCAACATTACTCGTATTTACAGCCTCTACTAAAGTTTCACCCATTTTAGATAAATTGGTTGCAGCCTGCTCAAATAAGAGAAAGAAAATTCTGTCTTTAGGAACAAAATATTGGAAAATTGAATTTAGGGAAGCCATTATGATTTGATTTTATGATGCGAATAAAGTTAGAACAATGTTAAGAGAATGTTAAATTATGAGATCATCAGTCTTTGTGATTTAATCGATAAGCACTTTACGTATTGAAAGCCGCTTAAATGCAAATAAAAATACGAATTCTTTTGCTTAATTAATTATTTATCGTAATATTGCAATATATAAATCAAGAATATGGGCACCACGAAAACGGAACATTTTACCGATAGGCAAAATTCAATTGCAACCCTGGCAAAAGCTCTGGGGCATCCCGCCCGAATAGCTATAATCGATTATCTATTAACGGTTGATAGCTGCATCTGTGGCGATATCGTGAACCAATTGCCACTGGCTCAGCCTACGGTTTCGCAGCATCTGAAAGAACTTAAAAATGCCGGACTGATAAAAGGAAACATTGAAGGCACCGCAATATGTTATTGTATTGATGAAGCTTCTATTGCAAATGTACACGACTTTTTTACGAATATATCGAACCAATTAAAAATCAAAAATAAGAGCTGTTGCTAACACACAAAATGATGATATTAAATAATGGAGCACCTGTTGCCAAGAGAAAAAAATTAGGCTTTCTCGATCGGTTTTTAACGCTTTGGATTTTTCTTGCCATGGCTTTGGGCGTTGCCATTGGGTATTTTATTCCTTCCAGTAGTGGCTTTATTAACTCGTTTTCGAGTGGTACCACAAATATTCCTATAGCCATTGGATTAATATTGATGATGTACCCTCCTCTGGCTAAGGTGAAGTATGAGCAAATGGGTGAAGTATTTAAAAACATCAAAGTATTGAGTGCCTCCTTAATTTTAAATTGGATTATTGGTCCCATCTTAATGTTTTTTTTAGCGCTTATTTTCTTAAATGGATATCCGGAATATATGATTGGCCTGATACTGATTGGTTTAGCGCGTTGTATCGCTATGGTGGTCGTTTGGAACGATTTGGCTGATGGCAATAGAGAATATGCTGCCGGGCTCATTGCATTAAACAGTATTTTTCAAGTGCTGCTTTACAGTGTTTACGCTTATCTCTTTATTACCATCCTCCCACCTTATTTTGGATATGACGGTTTTGTTGTTGATATCAGTATTGCATCAATTGCTAAAAGTGTTGGTATTTATTTAGGTATTCCATTTACCGTCGGAATCGTAAGTCGCTATACCCTAATAAAATTAAAGGGCGAAGAGTGGTTTCAAAATAAATTTGTTCCGGTAATCTCTCCAATAACACTGATCTCCCTTTTGTTTACCATCGTTATTATGTTCAGTTTAAAAGGTGAGTTAATCATTCAAATACCGATGGATGTGGTTCGTATTGCCATTCCATTAGTAATTTATTTTACGGTGATGTTTGTTGTGAGTTTCTTTGCCGGAAAATATTTCGGAGCTGATTACTCCAAGAGCGCGTCGATTGCATTTACTGCAACGGGCAATAATTTTGAATTGGCCATAGCGGTGGCTATTGGTGTTTTTGGCATCAATAGCGGGCAAGCCTTTGCTGGAGTTATTGGCCCATTGGTTGAGGTTCCGGCTCTTATCGCATTGGTAAATGTTGCTTTTTGGTTTAGAAGACGATATTTCAAAATGGCCCCGGCAAATACTCAGACACAAAATTAAGCGCCAATGAAAATAGCATTATTCAGTGACGTACATTCCAACCTTCCGGCTTTGGAAGCGATGTTTCAGGATATGGAATCGAGAAAGCCCGACGCCATTTATTGTCTGGGCGACTTGGTAGGGTATAATATTTGGCCCAATGAAGTAGTCAACGAAATTAGAAGACGAGGTATTCCAACCCTTGCAGGAAATTATGATTTTGGTGTGGGGAGAAACTCCGACGATTGTGGCTGTGCCTATAAAACGGAGGTGGAAAAGGGGATGGGGGCACAATCCATTGCCTTTACCAATAGCAATATCAACGATTCGGAAAGGAACTACCTAAGAACTCTTCCCGCTCATATTCAATTAGAATACCAACTTCAGAAAGAGCCCCTGTTCCTGCTTTTAGTTCATGGCAGTCCGCGACGGATAAATGAATATTTGTTTGAGGATAGGGAAGAGAAAAGTATGATTAGAATATTAGAATCGGCTAAGGCCGACGTGCTTTTTTTTGGGCACACCCATAAACCGTATCATAAAACATTTGAATACCTAAAGGAAGGTGAAAAAGCCTATCGACACGCCATAAACCTAGGCTCTGTTGGAAAACCCAAAGATGGCGACCCAAGAGGATGCTATGTAATGCTTACCTTAACTGACCAAAGTTCGATTTTTGAAAGAGAAAGCATCGCCATTGAATTTGTTCGTTTTAATTATGATATAGAAAAAGCTGCAACGGCAGTGGAGGAAAGTGTTTTGCCTGATGCCTATGCTATGATGTTGAGAAATGGCGTTTAATGGGCCTGTATTATTTAATTGATGATTGGGTTTTCGTTTGTTTTATTATTTTTAATTATTCTGAATAGATACTTTTCGAACCGAGCGAAAGAATTTTTCATTTAAATCATTGGTATTGGAATAAGAGGTTAGTATCTTTGCCGTAATATTCTAAATATATATATAATATCATGAAAGTTACCATTGTTGGAGCAGGTGCCGTTGGCGCCACTTGCGCAGATAACATTACCCGCAGAGGCATTGCCCATGAGCTGGTTTTACTTGACATTAAAGAGGGGTTAGCCGAAGGAAAGGCCTTGGATATCTTCCAAACGGCATCTCTGTGTGGCTTCGACACTCGAATTTCGGGAAGCACGAACGATTACAGCAAAACAGCAGGAAGCGATATTGTGGTCATCACTTCAGGCATTCCCCGGAAACCCGGTATGACAAGAGAAGAGCTTATCGGTACCAACGCGAATATTGTAAAGGGAGTGACCGAAAACATATTGAAGTTTTCGCCCGATGCCATCATCATAATTGTGAGTAACCCAATGGATACCATGACTTATTTGTCGTTGAAATCGTCGGGATTGGCTAAGAATAAAATTATTGGCATGGGTGGAATTCTTGATAGTGCACGTTTTAAAACGTATTTATCCTTTGCGCTAAACTGTTCTCCATCCGATTTGCATGGCACCGTAATTGGAGGTCATGGCGATACCACCATGATTCCATTGACACGACTGGCGACGTTAAATAGCAACCCAATAAGCAATCTACTAAGTGAAGAAGAGTTGAAAAAAGTGGCTGCCGATACGATGGTAGGGGGCGCTACGTTAACTAAACTATTGGGTACTTCTGCTTGGTATGCGCCGGGTGCAGCGGTAGCCGCCTTAGTGGAGAGCATTGTAAAAGATCAAAAGAAAGTGTTTCCATGCTGTGTGTCGTTAAATGGCGAGTACGGGCAAAACGATATTTGCTTGGGTGTTCCGGTAGTGATTGGCAAAAATGGATGGGAGAAAATTATAGATTATAAATTGAATGCTGAAGAGCAAGCAGAGTTTAATAAAAGCGCAGATGCTGTAAGAAGCATGAATGCTGTTTTAGCCACCTTATAATTTCATCATATCAACACTAAAAATGCTGTCATTTTAAAAAGTGACAGCATTTTTTTTAGTACAATATCTTTGCTATGCGTACATCATTAAAATTAAAGTTTCAATATAAAGATAACGGGGCTCATATCTTTACCTCCATTAAAATATTCAGGAAAACCTATATTGCCCTCATCGATACCGGTGCTACTTCTACTGCTTTCGACGTGGATTTTGTAAAGGATAATATCGGCGACCAACACCTGCAACTGCTTGAAAATGCAGCAGGAGGGCTTGGAACTACCGATATGGTAATGTTTGCAACAGAATTAAAATTTAAATTAGGTGAGAAAAAAATTAATCAGACGGTGGCATTAATTGATTTTTCGCATATACATCAACTCTATGAAATGCATGGGATGAAGAAATTTCACTTTATTATTGGTAATGATATATTGATCGATTTGCAGGCGATAATAAATTACAAGACAAAAGTGATGAGTATTGAATTGGGTAAGATCATATCTAAAAAATAAAATTGATGACCGCGGAACACGATGCTATAGCCGCTTTGCGTATTCCAAATTTCAGGAAGTATTCTTTAGCCAGGTTTCTTTTAAATGCTTCAATACAAATACAAAGCGTTACGGTTGCATGGCAAATCTATCAAATCACAAAACAACCATTATCGCTCGGAATGGTTGGCTTGGCAGAGGCTGTACCCTATATTCTAATAGCACTTTATGGCGGACATTTAGCGGATACGTTAAATCGAAAAAAAATTATTACCACGGTATGTTTTGGCCTGGCCGTTTGTTCCGCAATTTTCTTTTTGATTGCCAACGATACCCTCGGCGTACTCACTCGTTTTGGTGTATTACCAATTTACGGTACTATTTTTATTACCGGATTGCTACGTGGCGTGATCTGGCCGGCCATGTTCGGGTTTTGGCCTACGTTAGTTACCAACAAGAGCCAAATAAAAAATGCAGTGACTTGGAATAGCAGTCTATGGCAGCTTTCAGCTTCCATCGGGCCGGCTATCGGTGGATTGCTATTACAACCTTTAGGCATTAGTAACGTGTTTTTAATTGATGCGTCGTTGTTGTTTTCCTCTTTTTTATTTTACAGAACCATTCCCTATACACATGTTGCTATTGAAGATAAAACGGAAGAGGCCCTGTGGCCTAAAATCACGGAAGGAATTCGTTTTGTTTTTCGTAATGAGTTAATCATCGGGTCTATTTCTTTGGATTTATTTGCCGTTTTCTTTGGTGGTGCTGTGGCACTTCTACCGGCTATTTGTAACGATATTCTACATGTTGGTTCATTTGAGTTTGGATTATTGAAAGCGGCTACCGGCGTAGGCACCATGTTAACAACGTTGACGCTTGCATTTATTCCCTTACAAAAAAATGCAGGGAAGGTTTTATTATGGGCAGTAGGCGGATTTGCTATTTGTATCATCGGTTTTGGCTTTAGCAGTATATTCTGGATTTCGTTTGCCTTACTTTTTTTAAGTGGGGCTTTCGATGGGGTAAGTGTGGTGATAAGAGGAAGTATTATGCAGCTATTCACTCCCGAGAAGATGAAAGGGCGGGTGTCGGCCGTGAATAACATTTTTATCGGAAGCAGCAACGAATTGGGTGCTTTCGAAAGTGGTTTGATGGCACAGTGGCTTGGCATCGGTCCAAGTATTGTGGTTGGTGGGGTAATCTCTTTGTTCGTTGTTTCTTTCACTGCGGCGAAGGCCAAGAAATTACGCCGCCTCAACTTATAAATTACTCATTGCCAATTGAATTTAGTTGCCGTAAATTGCAATTCTTTTTTATGGAAAAATATTATACCATTACCTCAAAAATAACGATAGATGAAATCGTTCAAATCACGAAGAGCAAACTTAGAATTGAGCTCTCTCAGGAATCGAAAAATGCGATTACTAAAGCGAAAAATTATCTCGATAAGAAAGTGTCGGAAACAGGTAAAGTTTACTATGGCATTAACACCGGATTTGGTTCATTCTGCAACACCGTAATCGATACTTCTCAACTCGAACAGTTGCAGGAAAATTTAGTTAAAAGTCATGCTTGCGGTACCGGAGCTGAAGTTCCGGAGGAAATTGTGAAGCTGATGCTGTTATTTAAGGTGCAGTCGCTGAGCTACGGCTACAGCGGGGTGCAGCTGGAAACGGTTTGGCGCTTGGCCGATATGTTTAACCTTAATATCCTTCCCGTCATCTATCAGCAGGGTAGCTTGGGTGCAAGTGGCGATTTAGCACCCTTGGCACACCTTAGTTTACCCTTACTCGGGCTTGGAGAAGTAAAGGTGGAAGGCAAAGCGTATCGTATGGAAGAAGTATGGCCAGGACTACGGCTGAAGCCCATGAAGCTGCAGGCCAAGGAAGGCTTAGCGCTGCTCAACGGCACACAATTTATGAGTGCCTACGGGGTATGGAATTTGATGATGGCAAATAAAATTACAGCATGGGCCGATGCTATTGCTGCCTTAAGTACAGACGCTTTTTTATGCCGGGATGATGCCTTTTGGTATCATACCCATGCCATCAGGCCACACCCAGGGCAAGTGGCGGTGGCACAAAATATGATGCGTTTGCTTGAAGGAAGCAAGCTGATGAAACAACCAAAAGTACAGGTGCAAGATGCCTATAGCTTTCGATGTATTCCTCAGGTACATGGTGCCACGCGCGACGTGATAGCCCAAGTACAACGAATCTTTGAGACGGAAATAAACTCGGTAACCGACAACCCAAATATTTTTGCTGATGAAGATTTAATTATCAGTGGAGGTAATTTTCATGGGCAAACGCTGGCTATGCACCTCGATTTTTTAGCTATTGCATTAAGTGAAATAGCGAGTATAAGCGAACGAAGAATTTACAAATTAATGAGTGGCGAAAGAGATTTACCAGCCTATCTTACACCCAACGGAGGCGTAAATTCGGGTTTTATGATTGCTCAGTATACGGCGGCAGGTATCGTATCACAAAATAAACAGCTATGTACACCGGCGAGTGTCGATAGTATTATCAGTAGCAACGGGCAGGAAGACCATGTGAGCATGGGAGCCAATGCCGCAACGAAATGTTATGCAGTGGTGCAAAATGTGTTGCAGGTGCTTGGCATCGAACTATTATGTGCAGCTCAGGCAATTGAATATCGTGAGGTAAGTAACACTTCTCCATTATTACAAAATATTCAATCGAGGTTTCGTGAGCACGTTCCATATCTAACACAAGATGTAGTCCTCTATGAATTCATCCATAAAGCGAAAGAATTTATATTGAATAATGAGGTAGAATAATAGAATTCTGAGTGCTGAATTCTACCTTGATATCTTCGTGGTAAACTTTTCTTTTTAAAACTATTTCATCATTTTCATTAGGCTGTTCATAAACCAATGTTCATCCGATTTGACAATGATATTGGCGAAGGTATCGGCTTTATTTACCAGGCCATTGATGTTTTCAATGGTATCGATGAATGCTTTTACTTCGGGGTCTTTCTTGTTTTCGTCGATTGTTTTCACTTCCGATAAGATCTTAAAGATGGGATCTAACTCTCGTTTTTTACGTTCTATGAGTACGCGTTTAGCAACCTTATAGATATCTTTTTCTCCCTCGAAAAACTCTTTACGTTCTCCTTTCACGTTAACTCTAAATACCAACCCCCAATTAATTAATTCGCGCACGGTCATGTTGGCGTTTCCACGGCTGATGTTAAGTTCTGCCATTATATCTTCGGCGCTCATGGGGTTGCTGCTTACGAGTAATAAGGCATGAACTTGTGCCATGGTTCTATTAATACCCCAGTTACTTCCTAATGTGCCCCAGGCGTTTACAAATTTTTCTTTTGCGTGCTCTAATTTCATGATTTCCTTTTTTGATGCAAAGGTATGAAATATTTAAAGTTATAGAAAACTTTGAAACCATTTCTTGGGGATGAATGCATGGTAGAAATAATGGATCCACCAAGGCTTTAATCTGAATTTAAAGCCTTTAAGGGTAATAAAACTCTCGAGGTTGGCATACACAAAACAATAATTTCTTATCGTTTCAGGCTTGATCCTTTTGCCATTTCTTTTGAGGCGCTTATCGGATTGAGTTTCGGAAATAAATTTCTTAAACAGCGGCATTAATTGAATTTCTTGATGTGTCATAGGT